>NZ_ADGX01000087.1 GCF_000177675.1 Parafrankia sp. EUN1f | reverse complement strand
GGCCCCCCGGTTGACCGCCTCCATCGCGCCCGGGCCGCCACCGGTGATCACCGCGTAGCCCGCCTCGGCCAGCGCGGCCCCGAGCCGACGCCCGAGCTCGTATTCGGGCTCGTCCCGGGCCACTCGCGCCGAGCCGAACACGGTGACTGCCGGCGGCAGGTCCGCCAACAGGCCGAAGCCCTCGACGAATTCGCTCTGGATGCGCAGGACCCGCCAGGGGTCGCTGTGGACGAACGAAGCGGGGCTGCGGGTGCCGAGCAGCCGCTGGTCGGTGGTGGACGCCTGTACCTGGTCACCTCGCGCGGTCACCGGCCCGCGGCGCTGCTCCGGCGGCAGCCCGCCGGCTCGGCCCGCTTGCTCGGCTCGGCCCGCTTGCTCGACTTGCTCGGCTTGGCCCGATTGGCCGGCCTGGCCCGGGCTGGTGGGCGTCGGCACCTTGGGGGCATCCCCCGAACGGTCCACGCCGGCTCCCTGGTCCGCGCGGTCCCCATCCAGGCCTTCCGCGGCCACGGAGACCACCGGCGGGGACGTCGATCCGCCGCTCGGCGGATCAGCATTGGCGGAGGGGCTCACATCCCGCACCATACGCACGCCCGGCGGATGCCTGGAAACCCCGCCAGCACCGCTGTCCGCCCGCGCGACCGGTTGACGCCTCTCCCGGCATCCCCGCGTCCCAGCGCAGGCGGGCAGGCCGGCAAACGGGCCCCGTACGGACCGTCGGGGCAGACGGTGGCGGGTACCTCGACGGCGGCAGAGTCCTGGGCTGGCGAGGGGCGCCGTGCTAGCTCAGCAGGTAGGACCGCAGCACGCGCTCCGCTTCGTCGATCAACGCCAGCTCGACGTACTCGTCCCGGGTGTGTGCCAGGTTCGGGTCGCCCGGGCCGTAGTTCAGCGCCGGGATGCCCAGTTCGGCGAACCGCGCCACGTCCGTCCACCCGAACTTGGCGGCGGGGGTGCGGGCGGTCGCCGCGATGAACGCGGCCGCCGCCGGTGCGGACAGCCCCGGCAGGGCACCGCGGGCGCTGTCCTCGACGGACAGCTCGAATCCGTCCAGGACCTGCGCGACATGGTCGAGAGCGGCCGGGACGTCCCGGTCGGGGGCGAAGCGGAAGTTGACGGTGATCCGGCACTCGTCCGGGATCACGTTGCCAGCCACGCCACCGTCGATCCGCACCGCGGACAGGCCTTCCCGGTAGGTGCAGCCGTCCAGGGTGACGGCGCGGGGCTGGTAGGCGGCAAGCCGGGTCAGCAGTTCCCCGGCGCGGTGGATCGCGTTGTCGCCGAGCCAGGAACGAGCCGAGTGGGCACGGCGGCCACGGGTCGTCGCCACGACGCGCACCGTTCCCTGGCAGCCGGCCTCGATCTCGCCGCCGGTGGGTTCCATCAGGATCGCCAGGTCGGCCTGCAGCCAGTCGCGATGCCCGGCGGTGATCCGGCGCAGCCCGTTACGCTCGGCGGCGACCTCCTCGTTGTCGTAGAACACCCAGGTCACGTCGTGCTGGGTCGCCGCGCCCGCGCCGGCAGCCGCCGCGAGGCGCAGCATGACGGCGACCCCGGCCTTCATGTCGGACGTCCCGCAGCCGTACAGGCGGGTGCCGTCGAGACGCGACGGCAGGTTCGCCGCGACGGGGACGGTGTCGAGGTGCCCGGCGAGCAGGACCCGCGACGGCAGGCCCCGGTTGGTGCGTGCCAGCACCGCGTCGCCGTCCCGGAGAACCTCCAGGCCACCGGCACCGCCGGCACCACCGGCACCACCGGCACCGCTGCCGTCATCGCCGCCCGCCGCGCGCAGTGCCTTCTCGACGGCGGTCGCCAGGGTGGCCTCGTCACCGCTGACCGACGGCACGTCCACCAGCGCACGGGTCAGGTCGCCCACCGAAAGCGCCAGGTCAAGCTTCATGTCGACCGACCCTAGTGGCCGCGGCCCCGGGACGGCGCCCGGGGCACCACCGACGTCGGAGCACCACCCGCATCAGGGCACGCACCACCCGCACCAAGGCGGCGCGGGGCCCGGGGCCACCGGCGCGGCGCGCGAGGCCCAGGCCACCGGCGCGGCGGCCGGTCAGGCTACGAGGCCACCCCGTGTTCCCGCAGGATGTCGTTCAGGGCGAGCTTGTCGTGGATCTCGCCTTCGTCCAGGGTCCGCAGGACGAGGATGCACGGCATGGCGAAGTCCCCGGCCGGGAAGGAACGGACCCGGCTGGAGCCGACCGCCACCGCACGCTCGGGGATCTCCCCGCGCGGGTACTCCTCGCCGGTGACCGCGTCGAAGACATGCGTGGAGGCGGTGAGGATCGCGCCCGCGCCGAGCTTCGCCCCACGCCGGACCCGCGCACCCTCGACCACCATGCAGCGGCTGCCGACGAAGGCGTCGTCCTCGACCACCACCGGCACGGCGCTCGGCGGCTCCAGCACGCCACCGAGGCCCACCCCGCCGGAAAGGTGCACGTTGCGCCCGACCTGGGCGCAGGAGCCGACGGTCGCCCAGGTGTCGACGAGGGTGCCCGCGCCGACGTAGCCGCCGATGTTGGTGTAGCTCGGCATCAGCACGGCGCCCGGCTCCACGTGCGCACCCCACCGCACGATCGCGCCCGGGACCACCCGGACGCCGTCGAACCTGGTCTTCAGCGGCACGCGGTCATGGAACCGGAAGTCGCCGGCGGCGGACTCGACCATCGGCAGGACCTTGAAGGACAGCAGGATCGCGCGCTTGGCCCGCTCGTCGACGACGACCGCGCCGTCCGCGGCCACCTGGGCCACCCGAGCCTCACCTGCGTCGATGGCGTCGACCGCACCGACAATGGTCTTCCTGGCCTGGGTGTCGTCCGGGGTCAGCTCGCCGCGGCGCTCCCACAGGTCGTCGATGGCCCGGTCAAGCGGGGATTCGAACGTCGTCTCACTCACGCTGGTCACCCCTCAGACCCTACGGTCAGCCCGAGGACCGGCGCTCGGAAGCATCGGCGCCGGTCAAGGCTCGCCGACCAGCCAGCGGACCGGCTGGCGGACCGGTCAGCGGATGTCCGGCTCCGCTCGCCAGCCCCGGGACCCGTTGTGCTCAGCGGGGTCACCGCCGGTGCGGCCCGGTGCGGCCCGCTCGTCCGCCGGATCCGTCGGGTACGGCCGCGCGATGGCGGTCTGGCCGGTCTGATACGGCGGCATCGACGGCATCGGCGGCTGACCGGACAGGTGATCCGGCACCGGCAGCTGCCCGGTCGCGTACGGCGGCAGTGGCGTCTGCCCGGTCACGTACGGCGGGACGGACGGTTGCCCCGCGTAGGGCAGCGGCGTCTGGCCGGTCTCGTACGGCGGAAGTGGCAGCTGCCCCGTCGCGTATGGCGAGGCGGACGCGGGCACGGGCCCGGCGCCGTAGACCGGCGCACCGCCCGGACCGGTGTGCCCGGGGTGGCGCCCGCCGCGTGCGCCTTCGGGGTAGGGCCCACCGCCGGCCGGCTGGGCCCCGTGCGGGTCCCGCCCGTCCCGGTATTCGTTCACGCCGGGCGGCCGGCCGCCGGCATCGGGCTGGCTCGCCCGGTATCGCTCGAAGGCGCCAACCGGACCGGGGCCTGGGCGTGCCGCCTCGCCCGCCCCATAACCTTCCGGACGAACCTGGTAGCCACCGGTCACCGGGGCGGCCGGCGGAGCCCAGCCGGAGCCCGCGCCATGCTGCCCACCCTGGCCGCCCTGGCCGCCCTGGCCACCCGCACCGCCGTAGCCGCCCGCACCGCCGTAGCCACCCGAAGCGGCCGGACCGCCCACCAACGGCAGCATCGTCATGCGCTCGGGAACGGTGGCGATCTGCGCGTCCGGTGCGGTGAGCGCGACGCGGACATGACGCCGGCCCGACTCACCGTAGAAGCTGCCCGGAGCCACCAGGATGCCCACGCTCGACAGGGCGTCCACCGTGGCCCAGCAGTCCTCGCCGCGGGTCGCCCACAGGTACAGGCCGGCCTCGCTGTGCTCGATCGTGAAACCGGCGACGGCCAGCGCGGCCGCCAGCACCGCCCGCCGGTTGGCGTACCGGGCCCGCTGGTCGGCCACGTGCATGTCGTCGGCGAGCGCGGCCGTGGTCGCGGCCTGGACCGGCGCCGGCATCATCATGCCGGCGTGCTTGCGGAGCTGGAGCAGCCCGCGCACAAGCTCCGGATCACCGGCGACGAACCCCGTCCGGTAACCGGCGAGGTTCGAACGTTTGGACAGTGAGTGCACGGCCAGCAGTCCCTCGTGGGATCCGCCGCACACGTCGGGGTGGAGCACGGAGATCGGCCGGGCTTCCCAGCCGAGCTCGATGTAGCACTCGTCGCTGGCCACGATCACGCCGCGCTCACGCGCCCAGTTGACGACCGCGCGCATCTCGTCCACCGACAGGACCCGGCCCGTCGGGTTCCCGGGCGAGTTCAGCCAGACCAGGGTGACGCCCTCGGCAGGCCCCAGCACCGGCTCACAGCGGGCCAGCAGGGCACCGACCTCATAGGTCGGATACGCGGGGGTGGGGACCCAGACGCGGTCCCCGGGTTCCAGACCAAGCTGGGAGGGAAGCTGGGCGACCAGCTCCTTCGTGCCGAGCACCGGCAGCACCGCCGATGGCTCGACAACCACGCCGAGGCGGCGGGCCAGCCAGCCGGCCGCCGCCTCCACCAGTTCCGGCGTCCCCGCGGTCAGCGGGTAGCCGGGAGCGTCCGCGGCAGCCGCGAGCGCATGCTGCACGACCTGTGGCGTCGCGTCCACCGGCGTACCGACGGACAGATCCACCAGGCCGTACGGGTGAGACCGCGCCTTCTCCTTGAACGAGACCAGCTGGTCCCACGGAAAGTCGGGCAGCCGCACCCGAGACCGCCCCGGCGATCGAATCGTCCGGGGCGGTCCAGCCGACTCCCCCGGACCGGTCAGGACTCGCCCTGAGGGGCCAGGGCCGCGACCGCGGGCGGGTCGAAGTCAAGGGCGCCGACCTTCGAGGCGCCGCCCGGCGAGCCGAGCTCCTCGAAGAACGTCGCGTTGTTGTCGGCGTAGACCTTCCACTGCTCGGGGACATCGTCCTCGTAGTAGATGGCCTCCACCGGGCAGACCGGCTCACACGCACCACAGTCGACGCACTCGTCAGGCTGGATGTAGAGCATCCGTCCGCCTTCGTAGATGCAGTCGACCGGGCACTCCTCGATGCAGGCCCTGTCCTTCACATCAACACAGGGCTCCGCGATGACGTAGGTCACCGGACGTTCCTCCTCGAGCTCACGGACGACTGAGTTCCTTAGTATCGACCTGGACCGTTCGGTGTCGACAACAAGGGCGTTCACTGGTCGTGTATGTCGTCCACATCACTCCAGCAGACATCGGCTCACGGGTCGTGATCCGGCGACGAATTCCGGGTCCACTCCCTCTGAGCGATGTTCTGGGCACCCTTGAGTCTTGGTCGGAAGGCGAGCTTCGCCTCCGTCGCACCGACGGTACGACAGTGAGTGTGCCCGAGGAATCCCTAGTGGCGGCGCGTGTCGTCCCCCCGACACCCCGCCGGGCCAGTCCGCGATCCCCCGGCCGGGCACCCAGTTCATACCAGCCCGGATCAGACCGCGGCCACATGATCGCAGAAAGCAACAGTCGGATCACAAATGTGGGTCCGGACGCCGATACCCCAAAGGATGCGACGGACCCTCGGGCCGACTCCGGCGATACTGAAGGACAATGACCGCGACCGGGACGCGCGATACATCGGGCGGCGTGTCGGCGAGCGGTCGACGGCCAGCAAGCGGTCGACGGCCGGCGAGCGGTTGACGGGTCGGGGCGTACCGCCTCGGCCCGGGCGGGGGCAGACCGGGCGGGGCCGACCCGCCCCCGGGGCGGCCCAGGCAGGATCGGGGCGGACGGCCTGATCCGAACGTGGAGGTCCAGCGGTGAGCGACCACAGCAGGCGGATGTTCGCCACGGTCGTCCGGCGCGAGCAGGTCGACCTCGCCCTCGCGTGCCATCTGATCGCGGCCGAGGTCGGCCCCGAGACCAACCCGGTCGAGACCTCCCGGGCGCTCGACGCCCTGGCCGCTGACACGGCCAGGGTGCTGGCGGCCCGCGGAGCCACCGCCCGCGGCCACGGCCAGACCAACGCGGACACCGGCTCCGAAACGGCGTCGGACGGAGGCGCCGGCACCCTCACCGGCCTGGACCTGCGGGTCGCCGCGGAGGCACTGCGGGAGTCGCTCGGCGAGCGGGCCGGGTTCGCCGGCCGCGAGAGCGACTACGAGGACGTCCGCGCCTCGCTCCTGCCCGAGGTGCTGCGCCGGCGCCGCGGCCTGCCGATCCTGCTGTCCGTGGTGTGGATCGAGGTTGCCCGCCGGATCGGGATCCCCGCCTACGCCGTCGGCCTTCCCGGGCATGTGATCGTCGCTGTCGGCTCGCCGAGCGAGCACGTTCTCGTCGACCCGTACGCCGGCGGGGCGATCATGACTGTGCACGACGCTGCGGCCCGGGTGCGGGCGGCCGGAGTCGCCTTCACCCGCGCCCACCTCGCCCCGATGCCCCCGGCGGACCTGCTGGCCCGCGTGCTGGGCAACATCCGGGTGCTGGCCGCACGGACCGACGTCCCGCGGACCAGGCTGTGGGCCGTCGAGCTGTCCCTGCTGCTGCCCCACCACCCGGCCGCGCTGCGCCGCGAACGGGGCGAGCTGCGGGTCCGGCTGGGCGACTTCCTCGGCGGGGCCAGGGATCTCACCAGCTTCGCCGACGCGGTGACCGTCGTCGAGCCCGCGGCCTCGGCCGCGGCACGCCAGGCCGCGATCGCCGCCCGCGCCAGGCTCAACTGAGGCCGCGCCTCCCACGCGCCTCCCACGCGCCTCCGCACCTTCGCCCCGCCGCCGCCTCCGCCCGTCAGCCGGGCTCGGGGCCGTCGGTGGACAGGTAGGCACCTTCGTAGAACACGAGCGGCCGGGCATCGGGCCGCGGCCGGTCGAGCCCGATCACCTCACCGATCACCAGGGTGTGGTCGCCGGCCCGATGCGTCGCGGTGGTGGCGCATTCCAGCACCGCCAGCGCGCCGTCGAGGAGGGCGACCCCGGTGCGCGGCCCGAACGAGTGCGGCCAGCCGCCGAGCCGGTCGTCAGGCCGGCCGTCGGGCCGGCCGTCGGGCCGCGGTGGCCCGCCGGTCCGCGCGAAGTCGCGGGAGGCCTGGCTCATGTCGGCGGCCAGCACCGAGACGCCCCAGACGCCCGCCGCGATGACCGGGTCATGGAAGCGGGCATCGCGGCGGATGCTGACGAGGACGAGCAGCGGGTCCAACGAGACCGAGACGAACGAGTTCGCCGTCATCGCCAGATGCCGGCCGTCCAGGACGGTGGTGAGGACCGTGACACCGGTGGCGAACCGCCCGACCACCCGGCGGAACTCCTGCGCGTCCGGCCGGTTCCGCAGGCCCGCGAGGATCACGGGGCCGGCACCGGCCGGACCAGGCTGCACCGGACCCGGCTGAACAGCGGCTCGCGGGACAGCCGCTGGCAGGGCGGGGGCCGACGAGGCGGACGCCGACGGGACAGGCTCGGGCGGGTGCTGGCGCGCTGGGCTTGCCACGGCGGCCACGCTACCGCCGCCGCGGCGGCCACACCGCGCCTTCCGGCCCCTCGGGTGACCATCGGCACTCCCACGCAACGCCACCTGATCAGATCCGCCCCGCCGCCGAACCACCGCCGAGCCGGTGGTTACCACGCCCAACGCGGCTCGCCGGGCGTCCCACCGGCCCGGATTCGCCCCGGACAGCGCCGGATCGCTCTCCTAGCGGGACGGCACCCTCGGGCGCTCCATCACGGGCGGCAGGGCCGTGAGGCCGCGCCGGGCCCGCCCGATAACGGCGACCACCACCGGGGCCAGCACACCGACAGCGAGAAAGAGATAGCCGGTCACCGTCGCCTTGAGCAGCAGGTCGCCCTCGGTTCGGGACGCGGCCAGGGCGAGCACGATCGGGATCCAGCCGATGAGTGGGATCATCGCCCCGAGCCGGGTACCGGTCAGCCAGCGGACGAGCAACGCCACCCCGGTGTTGCCGATCAGGGCCAGCAGCAGCCCGACCGAGATCAGTGTCCCCCCCGGCCGCGGCCCCGAAGCCACCAGGACGACACCGTAGAGGCCGAGCACGAACCCGGCGATGACGCCGAACACGTAGGAGCCCACGAGGAAGGCACGGCCGGGCTCCTCTGGCCGGGAGCCGAGCTCCACTGGTCGAGCGGCCGGCCTCCCGGCCCCGGCGGCTGGCTCCACAGCCCGCGCGGCGGGCTGCTTCGAGCCACCAGCGGGCTGCCTCGAACCACCAGCGGGCTGCTTCGAACCACCGGCAGGCTGCTTCGACCGAGTGGCAGGCTTCTTCGAGCGTGCGGCACCCCGCGGACGAGCCCCACCGGCGGTGCTCGAGGTCGCCTTCGAGGCCTTCACGACCGGCTCACGGCCCGCTTCGTGGTCGTGGTCGTGGCCTACTGTCGGACGGGGCATTCTCCGACAGTAGGCCATCGAGCGCACCAACCACGCGCCGGTCGCGGGCGGATGATCGGTCCTCCGAGCCCCACCCGCCCGCGCGCCGGGATCTCAGCGGATGGCGAGCTCGTCGGGAACCGCGACGACGTCCACGAGCGCACCGCGCCGCCAGACTGTCAGCTCGACGGGGTGTCCGATGGTGTCCTCGGTCAGCAGTCGTTGCAGATCACCCGGCCCGGCGACCGGCGTCCCGGCGACGGACAGGACCAGATCGTCGGCGAACAGTCCGGCGCGCCCGGCCGGGCTGCCTCGCACCACCTCTGCCAGCCGCAGCCCATGGCGCTGGCCCGTCCGATCCGCGAGGCCCGACGGCAACGGCACCCGGGCGCTGGCGACCCCGAGATAGGCCCGCCGCACCCGGCCGTCGCGGATGAGCGCGGCGAGGATGCGCCTCGTGGTCGCGTTCACCGGGACGGCGAGGCCGAGCCCGATGCCCGCGACAGCCGTGTTCACCCCGACGACCCGACCGTCGGCGGTGACGAGCGCGCCGCCGGAGTTTCCCGGATTCAGCGCCGCGTCGGTCTGGATCACCTCGTCGACGACCCGCACGGCCGAGCCGGAACGGGTCGGCAACGAACGGTTCAGCGCGCTGACCACACCGGCGGTCACGCTGCCGGTGAGTCCCAGCGGGTTGCCGACGGCCACCACCAGCTGGCCGACCCGCAGGGCCGCGGCGTCGCCGAGTGCGGCCGGCGCAGGTGTCGACCCCCGGGCCCGCAGCACCGCGAGATCGGACAGCGGGTCGGCGCCGACGAGGTCGAGATCCCGTTCGGTGCCGTCGGTGAACTCCGCCGTGCCGACCGGTACTCCGCTGCGGGCGCCTTCCACCACGTGCGCGGAGGTGAGCAGGAATCCGTCGGCGGTGAACACGATCGCGGAACCGGCTCCGGCGCCCCGCGAGGTCCGTACCCGCAGGCTGGCGACGCTCGGCGCGACCTGGGCCGCCACCCGGGTCACGACCCGGGAGTAGGCGTCGAGGGCGGCGTCTCCCAGGTCAGCGGGCCCTCCGGGGGCTCCGGAGCCCGCCGGGGCGTGCCTGCCCGAGGCCTGGCCGGCCGGAAGGTGGTCGTGCTGGTCGCCGTGGATGTCGTCGTCCTGGACGTTGTCGTCCCGGACCCGTCGGGTGCCCCTGTTACGGAACATATTTTCCGCGCAGGGGCACGGTGGGATCGATCACATCCGATGAGTCGAGGGGGGCGAACCACCCGTTTGGGCTCGGGCGGGCGGTGGCACGGTGGACCATCCGAACCTCCTAGCACTGATTACAGCGTTACACCTCTAACAAGAGCGCTGCCGCGCGGGAGGCCATGCCACCACCGTGTCCGCCATCGGCGTAAACGGCACCAAGGTGGCGAATCACCCCAAAAGGAATTCCTGGTTTTGCTGCTGAGGCGCCCGTCGCAAAACGGCGCCGTCCAAGGTTGGTAATCCGGGCGGACGTGACTGAGATCGCCGCTGGCGGGCGAACCCGGGCCGCCCGGCCAAAGTGCGCGGCCCGGATCCGCCGCTTCGCGTCCCGGGAGCGGCGGTAGCCCGAAGCGGCGGCTCGAGGAGTTGAGGATCTTCGTCGTTCCGACGACCAGAATCCTCAGGTCTTGCCCGACAGCACTGGCCGCCGGACGCGATCTGCGCCAGGCACCAGGCGCCAAGCGCCATGCCTCGAGCTCAGAGAGACAGACCCGCGAAAAGGTCGGTCTCGCGGGCGCCGGGCTCGGCACCCGCGCCCCGCTCGCCGCGGGTGAGAACGAAGTGCTCCACGGCCCAGGTCCGGTTGCCGATACCGTCGGCGAGAGCGAAGAAGAAGCCGTCGACGGCCATCTGGGTCCGGTGCGCGCGCATCGCCGCGATTTTCGCCGACAGGAAGTCCTCGGCCGCGATCTCGGTGGTGATCACCTCGTCCGGCACGGCCAGGGGGACGTCGTCCGCGGAGGCAGCCTCGGCGAACGGGCTGTTCTCGGGTGCGGTCTCCCGGAAATAGTCGATACCCGCCTGGATGAGGGACTTCGGCATCGCGGTCTCGTAGAGCTTGGAGATCTGCCACGACGGGCCGGCGTCGGGAGCGAACGCGGGGTCGGCGGCAGCCGTGAAGGCCCGGACGGACACGTCGTGCGCCCGGATGTGGTCGGGATGCCCGTAGGCCCCGTTCTCGTCATAGGTGACGAGAACCTGCGGCCGGACGTCCCGGACGATCCGCACCAGTGCCTCGGTCGCCTCGTCCAGGTCCGCCTGCCACAGGCACCGCGGGTCGTTGTTGGCGTCGGTGCCCATCATCCCGCTGTCCCGCCAACGGCCGGCGCCGCCGAGGAACCGATGATCGGTCACCCCGAGCTCGGCGCAGGAACGCTCCAGCTCGCCGATGCGGTAGCCACCGAGCTGATCACCGAGGTCGGACCTCAGGTTGACCAACTCGGGCACCAGCACCTCGCCGACCTCACCGAGCGTGCACGTGACGAGCGTCACCTGGGTGTCCGCGCGGGCCGCGTACGAGGCGATGGTGACACCGGTCGAGATGACCTCGTCGTCCGGGTGGGCGTGAACGAACAGCACTCGGCGCGGTGGAACGGTTTCGGTGGATTCCGGCACGGCACGACCCTACGCGCGCCATCACCGGCCGGGCGGCGCCACCGCCCCGCCCAGCCGGCACGGAACGACGGCGGTCGCGCAGGCCCAGCCCGCGCGACCGTTTCAGGCAGCCCAGCCGTTTCAGGCAGCCCAGCCGTTTCAGCCGGTGCGGCGGCGGGAGCGCAGCTTCTCACGCTCCGACGCGGTCAGCGCCACCTTGCGCATCCGTACCGTCGCCGGCGTCACCTCGACGCACTCGTCCTCACGGCAGAACTCCAGCGCCTGCTCCAGCGAGAGCTGGCGGTGCGGGGTGAGCCGCACCAGCTCGTCACCGGTAGAGGACCGCATGTTGGTGAGCTTCTTCTCCTTCGTCGGGTTGACGTCCATGTCGTCGGCCCGGGAGTTCTCACCCACGATCATGCCCTCGTAGACCTCGGTCGTCGGGGAGACGAACATCGTCCCGCGATCCTGCAGGTTGAACAGGGCGTACGCGGTGGCGACGCCGGAGCGGTCGGCCACCATCGAACCGGTCGGACGGGTCCGCAGCTCGCCGAACCACGGCTCGTACCGGTCGAAGACGTGGTGCAGCAGGCCGGTGCCGCGGGTCTCGGTGAGGAACTCGGTGCGGAAGCCGATCAGACCACGGGCGGGCACCAGGTACTCCAGCCGGATCCAGCCGGTGCCGTGGTTCACCATCTGCTCCAGCCGGCCCTTGCGCAGCGCCAGCAGCTGGGTCAGCACCCCGAGGTACTCCTCCGGGGAGTCGATGGTCAGCCGCTCGACGGGCTCGTGCACCTTCCCGTCGATCTCCTTGGTCACGACCTGCGGCTTGCCGACCGTCAGCTCGAACTCCTCGCGGCGCATCAGTTCGACGAGGATGGCGAGAGCCAGCTCGCCACGACCCTGGACCTCCCAGGTGTCGGGGCGCTCTGTCGGCAGCACCCGGATCGACACGTTGCCGATGAGCTCGGCGTCCAGCCGGTTCTTCAGCAGGCGCGCGGTCAGCTTCTTGCCCGACTTCCCGGCGAGCGGCGAGGTGTTCACGCCGATGGTCATGCTGATGGACGGCTCGTCCACAGTGATCACCGGGAGCGGGCGCGCGTCCTCGGCGTCGGCCAGCGTCTCACCGATCATGATGTCGGGGATGCCGGCGACGGCGATGATGTCGCCGGGGCCGGCCTGCTCCGCCGGGACCCGCTCGAGCGCCTCGGTCATCAGCATCTCGGTGATCTTCACCCGCTGCTGGGTGCCGTCCACGCGGCACAGCGCGACGGTCTGGCCTCGGGTGATCGTGCCGTTGTGCACCCGGCACAGCGCGAGGCGACCCAGGTAGGGCGAGGCGTCGAGGTTCGTCACCAGCGCCTGCAGCGGTGCGTCCTCGGAGAAGGACGGTGCCGGCATCGTCTCCAGCAGCAGGTCGAACAGCGGCTTGAGGTCCGGCGAGTCCGGGCTCTGGCCGTTCTCCGGACGGGTGGTGGACGCCCGGCCGGCCTTCGCGTTGCAGTAGACGATCGGGAAGTCGATCTGGTCCTCGTCCGCGTCGAGATCGAGGAACAGCTCGTAGGTCTCGTCGACGACCTCGCCGATCCGCGCGTCCGACCGGTCGACCTTGTTGATCACCAGGACGACCGGCTTGCGCGCGGCGAGCGCCTTGCGCAGAACGAACCGCGTCTGCGGCAGCGGGCCCTCGCTCGCGTCGACCAGCAGCACCACCCCATCGACCATCGCCAGGCCCCGCTCGACCTCGCCACCGAAGTCGGCGTGGCCGGGAGTATCGATGATGTTGATGGTTACGTCACCAAAACGTACGGCAGTGTTCTTCGCGAGAATCGTGATTCCCTTCTCGCGTTCGAGATCCATGGAGTCCATGACCCGGTCGGTGACCTCGCCGCGCTCACCGAACGCGCCGGACTGCCGAAGCATCGCGTCCACAAGGGTCGTCTTGCCGTGGTCAACATGGGCAATGATCGCGACATTACGAAGATCGGCGCGTACGGACACGGTGATGAGCTCCGGGGAAAGTGGGGCTTCAGGGCTCGTTCCTGTAACCCCGAAACGGTTCGTCTGAGACAGGCCGCGATCTGCAGGCGCGCCACCCCGGTGGGTGGCCCCGCCCGGGAGAACGACGTCCGCACCGCCGCGGCCCGACTCCATGGTACGGACTCACCTTCGCGCGCCGCGCGTGGCCGACCGGCTCCGGCCGCCCGAACTCCGCTCTCGCCGCCCGCAAACCCGCCCCGGCCGCCCATAAAACCCGCTCCGGCCGCCCGAAACCTCACACCGAACCAGCCCGAACCTCACACCGGACCGGCCTGTTTCCCGACGGCCTGCGCCGAGGCGCCGGCGAGTTCTCCGCGCAGCGCGTCAACGAGCGGACCGTCCGCGGGCAGCCAGGGGACAGCGTCGAGCTCCTGCGCGCCCAGCCACCGCAGGGCGTCGTGCGCGGTGGCGACCGGTGTGCCCTGAAGCACCCGGCCCAGCCACAGCCGCATCCGCCAGCCGGGAGTAGGCAGCGCGATCTCCCCGAACAGGCGGCCGACCTCGATCTCCACCGCGAGCTCCTCGCGGCATTCGCGGCGCAGCGCGGTGAGCTCGTCCTCCCCCGGCTCGACCTTGCCGCCCGGGAACTCCCACAGGCCCGCGAGCGCCGGCGGCGACACCCTGCGCGCGGCGAGGACCCGGCCGGCCTCGTCGACCAGCGCGACGGCGACGACCAGCCCCTTCAGATCCTGTCCCACGGCCGAACTCCCTCCATCGATGCACGGCGTCCAACCCACGCGGCCCGCGCCCCGCGCTCCAGGAGGTGGCGGTACCGGGCCGCGGATGACACCATCCGCGCGAGGAGCGTCGCACTCGGTGTTCCCGGTGTTCCCGCCGCCCGGGGGCCCTCCGGCGAGCACGAGCGGAACCACCGCCGAAGATCACCGTCGAAGATCACCACCGAAGACCACCGCGAAGGCCACCAACCGCCCGCACCGTCCATCAACCCATCCCGCCCGCTCCATCCATCAACCACCGACACCACCGCCAACCACCGACACCACCGCGCCACGGATCGCCGAGGAGTCACGGATGCCCGTCCGGCTGGACAACAGCGCTGTCACCACGTCCCTGGAAGCCCTGCCCGGCTGGATCGGCGACGCCGACCGGATCCGGCTGGAGATCCTCGTCGACGGCGACGAGGCGACCGCCCTCGTCGACGAGGTGATGCGCGAGGCGGACGCGATGGACCATCACCCCGTCGTGGAGCACGGCCCCGGAAGCACCATCTTCACCGTCTGGACCCACTCGGCCGGCGGCGTGACCGAGCTGGATGTGGAGCTGGCCCGGCGGATCTCGTCGATCCTGCGTTCCGCCGGCGTCTCCTTCTGACCACACGCACCACCAGGCGACAGGCGCCGTCCGGCCGGCGTCAGAAGATCCGCGCCTCCGGCCGGCGTCAGGAGATCCGCGCCTGAGGACTCGCGCGTCAGAAGGTCGGCATCGCCGTGAAGGAGCCGTCCGGCGCGCACGGGAGCGGGGCGACGGCCCGGACCGCCGCCGCGTCGATGGGCCCGTACAGATGCGGGAAGAGCGCACCGCCGCGGTCCGCGGGCCCGGCAGCCGGCTCCCAGCGCAGCGGGGCGGTCAGGCTCTGCGGGTCCACGACGACGAGCAGCAGGTCGGCGCGACCCCGGTAGTAGAGGTTCGCCGTCTCCAGCACCAGCTCCGGCGCGGAAAAGTGGATGAAGCCCTCGTCCCGCAGGCTCGCCGGCCGGTAGCCGTCCGCTCCAGCCGCCCAGTCGGACCGGCTCACCAAATGGCAGATCATCCGCACGAACTCCGTCCCGTCCGGTCCTGACCGCTGCTTTGCTGCCCACCGCCACACCGAAGTCCGGCGATCCGGTGCACGAACTCCGGAGCCTGCGACCCTGGACGGTATGGACGAACCGAGACCTCCCGCGTCCAGTCGCATCATCGGGGTGGACCTGGCCCGCGGCGTGGCGCTGATCGGCATGGTGGCAACCCATGTGTACCCCGCGTTCACCGACACCGCCACGGACCATCCGGCGATCTCACCCGCGTTCACCATCGCGGCGGGGCGGGCCGCCGCGGCGTTCGCGGTGCTCGCCGGGGTGGCGCTGGTCCTGTCCACCCGTCGGCGCAGCGCCGCGCAGGCCCAGCTCTCGGTGTTCCTCCGCGCGCTGGGCATCGGCGTCATCGGCCTGGCCCTCGCCTACGCGGACTCGGGCATCGCGGTCATCCTGGTCTACTACGCGCTGCTGTTCGTCCTGGTCCTGCCACTGCTGCGCGCGGACGTCCCGGTGCTGGTGACGGTGGCCGTGCTGGCGATGGTCGCGGTACCGGTGATCAGCCACACCGTGCGGGACGACCTGCCGGTGTCCGATCTGTCCTCGCCGACGTTCGCCGATCTGAGCCAGCCCGGCCCACTGCTGGCGAAGCTGACGCTCACCGGGGTCTACCCGGCGCTGGCCTGGTTGGGCTACCTGTGCGCGGGGATGGCGGTGGCCCACGCCGATCTGCGATCCCGCGTGGTCGCCGTGCGCCTGTTCGCCGGCGGCCTCCTGCTCGCCGTCGTGGCGAGCGGGACGTCCTGGCTGCTGCTGGGGCCGCTCGGCGGCGGCGACCACCTGGCGGACCCGGCGACCGTCCCCGGTGTGGGCAACCTGCCCCAGGGCTGGTTCATCGACTCCGGCCTGTACGGCACCACGCCGACCGACTCCGCCTGGTGGCTGGCCGTCGACACCCCCCACTCGACGACGCCGCTGGACCTGGCCCACACCACCGGAACGGCGCTGGCGCTGCTCGGGCTGGCCCTGCTGGTCGCGCGCATCCCGCTGACCCGCCCGATCACGGCCGTCGGCGCGATGACGCTCACCTTCTACACGTTGCACGTCGTCGTGATGTCCACGCACGCCCTGCCCACGGACCCGACCTGGTCGTACGTGCTCCAGATCCTGGTCGCGCTCGCCGCCGCCACCGCCTGGCAGCTGACCGGGCGACGCGGGCCGGCCGAAGCCGCCGTCTCGGTACTGCCTCGGGCCGCCCGCCTGCTGCGGAGCCCACGAGGTGCCAGTGTCAGCCTGGGCCAGCGAACCTGAGAACGGCCCACCCGCCACAACGCCGGACGAAACGCGCGCGGCTGCGTGAATACGACCGCCATGGACCGCCAGATGTCTCCGACCTCTGGCGAATGCCGCGGCCGGGCGAATTCGGCGCCCCGGCCAGCGTGAAAACTGGTCTGACCGAGCGGCTGTGGGGAAGGCCGAGCCCCATACTGACCGAGTGGAGTCCTATGGATGGGTATCGGCCGTACCGTTCGGAATCGTCACACTGATCTTCCTCTGGCGCACCGTCGGCGACCGGCCTGTGCACGGCAAGCACGGGAAGATCTCCTCCGGTGCCCTCGCGCTCGTGTTCACCGGCGTGACCCTCAATGCTCTCGTCGGGGCCCTGGAGGAAAAGCACGGCGCCGCGGGAGTGGCGCTGACCCTGCTGGGCCTCGCCTGCCTCGTGACGGCGGTCGTGGTGTGGGTGTGGCAGGGCGGGCGGGAAGGCCCTACCACCCGGACCACCCGGCATGTCTCCGGGCACTGGCGACACCGGGCATCCGCGGAATAACGGCCGCGGATTGGCGCCGATCAAGATCGCTGGTCGGTGGGGCAGGGAGGTTCGCACTCCACGAACGCGGCCGGACCTCCAAGCGCCCGGTAGCCCGGTAGCCCGGTAGCCCGGGTTGGCGAGTCGCAAGAGTGAACGATTTTGGTCGTTCCGACGACCAAAATCCCTCTTTCTTGCGGGTCGCCAGGCGACTCCGCGCCCCTTTTACCCCTCTTGAGGTTAATTACCGGTGCTGCGCGGCGGTGCGGGATCCTCGATGGGTGGCCGTGCGGGTGGGGTTCGCATTCCGTCAGCACGCTTCCGCCAGGCCCATGCTGGTGGCCCGGATCCGCCGCGTCCAGGATTCTGCCACCTGCGCTGGAACGACCAGAATCCTCAAGTCCTGCTCAGCAGCAGCGGCAGCACCGTAGCCCGTTCAGGCCAAGATCAACCCAGGTGCCGGGTGAGGCCGGGGTTGACGTTGAACCGGTCAGACGTGAACCGGTCAGACGTTGAATCGGAAGTCGACGATGTCGCCGTCGGCCATCACGTAGTCCTTGCCCTCCATGCGGACCCGGCCGGCGGCGCGGGCCGCGGCCATGGAGCCGGCGGACATGAGGTCGCCATAGGACACGATCTCGGCCTTAATGAAACCGCGCTGGAAGTCGCTGTGAATCGCGCCGGCGGCCTCCGGAGCCGTGTCACCGGCCTTGATGGTCCAGGCCCGTGACTCCTTCGGCCCGGCCGTGAGGAAGGTCTGCAGCCCGAGGGTGTGGAAGCCGATCCGGGCGAGCTGCGCCAGCCCGCTCTCCTCCTGCCCGAGCGACGCCAGCAGCTCGGTGGCGTCCTCCTCGGGCAGCTCGATCAGCTCTGCCTCGACCTTCGCGCAGAGGATCACCGCGTCGGCCGGGGCCACCAGCTCGGCGAGCTCCTTGTGCCGGCCCGAGTCGGCCAGGACGTCCTCGTCGACGTTGAAGGCGTAGAGGAACGGCTTCGCGGTCAGCAGGAACAGCTCGCGCAGCTCGGCCCGGTCGATCGACGGCTCGCTCGAAAGCGGGCGGCCCGCGTCGAGGACCTCCTGGGCCGCCTTCATCGCCGCCAGCAGGGGCTGCTTCGAGCGATCCAGGCGGACTTCCTTCTCCAGCTTCGGCAGCCGGGCGCCGATCGTCTGCAGGTCGGCCAGCACCAGCTCGGTGTTGATCGTCTCGATGTCGGACGCCGGGTCGACGTTCCCCTCGACATGGACCACATCGGGATCCGAGAAGACCCGGACGACCTGGCAGACCGCATCCGACTCGCGGATGTTGGCCAGAAAGCGGTTCCCGAGCCCCTGCCCCTCCGACGCGCCCCTGACCAGACCGGCGATGTCGACGAAGCTCACCGTGGCGGGGACGACCCGTGCGCTGGAGAACATCTCGCCCAGCTTCGCGAGCCGCGGGTCCGGGACGCCGACAACACCCACGTTGGGCTCGATCGTCGCGAACGGGTAGTTGGCCGCCAGGACCTCGTTACGGGTCAGGGCGTTGAACAGCGTGGACTTGCCCACGTTGGGCAGCCCGACGATGCCGATCGACAGACCCATGGGCAAGGAGTCTACGGGTGATCGGGGAGCCCGGGCTCCCCAGGGCGTGCCGGTGCCGGACCGAGGGCTGGCGCACACCCGGCGACCGGCACCATCGGATCATCAGCACCAGGAGGATCTCGCACTGTCCGCAGCCCGACAGTCATCGCTCGGTCACCTCCGCCGCAGGGCCCCCGCCCGCTCGGGACAACCGCCCCGCCGGCCCGGCAACCACCGCATTCCGAGCGCACCATGGGCCGTGACCACGACCGACGCGTTCACTCAACCCGGAGTCGACCACGCACCGGGGCGGCGCTGCGCCACGCATATTGGTAGCGCATCGTGCATAAAGGTATGCCCAAAGTGCGGCGACCAAGACGCGCTGGCTAGTCTGACTATCGCCCTGACGCAGCCGCAAACTTGGGGCGGTACGTTGCCCTGGTGAGTACGCCGCCCCACCGGCAGCCCGCCGGACCGCCCGGCAGGTCCGGGCGCGGCCGCGTGCCGGATGACGGCTACCCGTACAACCAACGTGAACGGGTCGGATCACCACCTCCGGCCACGGTTGTCACCGGAACCCGCCGAGGTCTGTCCGCGTTCGGCGCGGCATTGCTCGTCATCGTCGTGGGCGCCGTCGGCGCGATCATCGACTCGCTGCTCTTCGACAACCTTCGGTTCGTCTTCGGTGTCCTCTTCGTGGCCGCATGCGTCCTGGCCGTGGTGCGAGTCCACGTCGACGACCTGATCGGCGTCGTCATCATGCCGCCACTCGCCTACGCGGCGATCACGATCATCGTCGGCTATGTCAACCCGGCCGCGGAAGGCGGGAGCACCGGGCTGAAGGACCGGGCAATCAACATCGGGTACGAGATGATCCTGCACGCTCCGGTCCTGCTCGCGGCAGTGATCCTGGTCGCCGTCCTCGCGGCCTTCCGCGGGCGGCGGGTGCAGGTGGCCCGGCGCGAGCGGCAGCGTTCCCTGGCCCAGTCCGCGGCGGCCCGCCGCCGCCGGCCGATCTGACACCGCCACGGCCCACCAGGCCGTATCCGATCGTGTCCGCTGACCTGATCCGGTCCGCGCTGGACGGATGAACGACGGGCGCTCGCCACGAGGTTCTGCGACACGGAGCCCTGCCTCACGAGGCCCTAACCGCACGGGCCCCTGTCGCATCCGGCGTGGCCGCCGGGCGTGCCGCGGCCGCGTTCCGGGGCACGGCAACGGAGGGTCCCGGCGTGCAGGCGGCGACCCACGACACACACCAAGGCGCCAGAAGACGCATTCATCCACATTGTTCACGGGTTAGCACTCATGGGCTTTCCTCAGGCCAGCAAGGGCACCCACCACCAATAGGCACCCGAGGGTCATCAGCGCAACAGCGGAACCGACAGGTCCGTGGGGTACTGTTACCCCGTGGCCACCTACACGCCGAATTTCCGGGATCGCGTTCCGCGCTCCTGGTGGCGGCAGTGTCGGTGCGGCCATCTGGACGATTCGCACCGGCATTACCGTCCGGGGAGTGACTGCGGCAAATGCGTATGCCCGCGGTTCACGCGCCTACAGCGCCGTGCCGCCCGGGCGGTCGCACCACCGCCCTAGTGCGCCGGCGGTGTGCTGTGGGCAGCGGCGCGGCGTCCGCGTCCTCCTGTCACACCGCCGGTCGCCACGCGGAGCCCTGACCACGTCGAGGTGGAGATGCCGGCCCACCGGCCCACTCGTGGGCTTGGCGGGCTGCGCAGCACACGCGGCGTCGCGACGGCGAGGTCTTCAGCCGGCCACACCCGCAAGCCCAAATTGAATCCCTAAGAACTCGATGATTGAAATTTTTCCAATGCCGACAGGCGAGCACTTAACCTTGCCCACAAGCAAGAACCAGCACATCGGCGGAGCCGCGCCGCTGACCATTCATTTTCAGCTCACCTCTTGACACAGATCTCCCTACCGTAACGGCGCCGCTACTCGCGGCAATAGCCCATGCTAGATTCCGCTGGACGCCGACCGGTTACTTTCCGCGATATGGCCGACCCGCGAAGGCGGTCGGCCCGGGGACCGCTGGAGGGGCGATAGTGTCTTCCCCGCAATCCGTCACGACGACCAAGCACAAAGAATTCAAGGAAGGCCCGGAGAGAACCGAGACGGCGCGTTCCGCGCCGACGAACACCCGGGCACGCGGACGAGGCGGCCCGCCCAACCGGCCGCGCCCGGTCCCGATCCTGCGCTACGACGTTGCCGCCGATCCGGCCGGGCACGCCCCGCGCAGATCAACCGTCACGCCGGCGGTCTTCGCCCGCCACCGCCGCATGATCCAGCGAGCCCGTCGCCACTTCATGACCGTCACCGAGTACTGCTCGGCGCTGCGGTCGGCCGACGCTCCGCCGGACGCGATCGTCGTGACCTTCGACGGGGATCGGGCCGAGACGTTCGTGGCAGCCCGCGAGCTGGCCGAGCGGGGGCACGCGGCCACCGTCTTCGTGACCACGTCCCGGCTGGGGGCACCCGGCATGCTCAGCGAGGCCGACGTCCGCCGTCTGCATGAGCTCGGCGTCGAGATCGGTGCGAGCGGTCACAGCGGGCGGCGTCTCGACGGCCTGCACCGCTCGGACGTGACCGCGGAGATCACGTTGTCCCGGCGGCGGCTGGCCGCGATCACCGGCGAGGAGCCGCGGTCCTTCGCCTATCCGCGCGGTGGGTGGGATCCCCCGGCCCGCCAGCTGGTCATCGCCGCCGGCTACAGCGCTGCCTGCGCTGTGGGCGAGGCGCTGTCCCATCCGGGCGACGATCCGTTCGCGCTCACCCGCCTGACCGTCGGCGGTGGCCTCACCGACCACCGGGTTCGTGCCTGGCTCGACGGCATCGGCCGCACGCTGCCCCGCACGTTCCTCTCCGGGTCGAGGCTGCGGCTCGTCCAGCCCGGGCTCGGGGTCCGCGTACCGACCCGCGCCAGGGGCGTGTACCACCCCCTGTTCGCGCCACGCGCTCTTCGGGCAACGCAGCCTCCACCGGCTGACCGGCCCGGGTACCCGCAGCGGTGACGACGCCGGCGGTCGGGCGGCGCGGGTTCCGGAGCACCCGGCGGGCCCGCGGTGCTGAGCTGGTCGGGAGCACCGACTGGGCCTGGCCCGCCGCGTGGACCGGAAGCAGCGACTGGCCGGACCTGGTGGACAACCCGTCACGGTCCGGTCCCGGGCCGCTGGCCAGGCGAAGCGGCGTTCCACGGCAACCCGATCGATCCCGACGGCTCAGGTGGCTCAGGGCGCAGCGCCAGGTCGCGGGGGTCGCGCGGGCAGTCGCGGCCAGCCGCCGCCTGGGCACTGCCGCCCAGTTGGCGGGCCTGCTGCTGGCCGGGGTCTTCTGGGGCTTCGCCGCCCACCGCGTGCCGGCAGCAGTACTCGCCGTCGATGCCACCGTCGCCCTGTGCCTGTGGGCCATCGTCCAGATGGCACGGGCGGCCGTCGGCGACACCGGCCCAAGCGGCCAGCTGCGGGCGGGTGGGCTGGCCATGCTGATGGCCGTCGCGCTCACCGAGGGCGGCGGCTGGGTGATCTCGGACCTCGACTTCCTCCGGACGAAGCCCGGCTTCCTCATCCTCGTGCCGCTGGCTGCGGCCAGCGGGGCGTTGTGGCCCGGTCACCTGGGCGGGCAGCGGTCCCGCAAGCTTCCCGATCCGGGCCGCCGCGCGCTGATGGAGCCCGGTCTGCTCATGGGACCTGGCGGGATCGGCGCGCTCGCGGTCGGGCTCATCCGGACCGGCGCGCTCGTCGCGCTCGTCGCGACCGCGGTCGGGCAGGTGCACCTGGCACTGCTCGCGTGGCTGGCACCGGTAGCGCTGGCCGCCGGTCCGCGGTGTGGATGGCTGCTCTGGCACGCAACCACCGGGCCAGCGGCCGCCCCGGGACCACGCCCCGCCCCACGCGGCCCGGGCCTGGTCCCGGTCCCGAGCGGGCACCCGCGGGTTCCCAGGCAACGGATTCCCAGGCAGCGGGTTCCCGAGCGACAGGCCACCAGGCACCAGGTCCGCGGGCACCAGGTCCGCAGGCAGGGGGTCGGTGGGCGAGAGGTCGCCGGGCAACGGTTCACCGGCGGCCAGCCGGCGACAGGAACGACCGCAACGGCGCGGGTGCTGTGGCCCGCGGTGGCGACCGGACTGGCCACCGTCCTGTTGAGCCGGCAGGCGGACGCGGCCTGCGCCTCCTTCGCACTGGCCGCCCTCGCCGTCGCCGCGGCGGCCGGGCCGGTCGGCGACCGCGGGCCGGCCGCCCTGCCGGCTGTGGCTGTCGCCCTGGTCGCCGCACCGGCGCTCTGGGCCTCGTTCGGCCCCGGCTATCCGACCGAGGGCACCACCACGCTGCGGCTACTCCTGCTCACCCTTGCGATCGACGCGCTGCCCGCGGTTCGGGCCACCGCCACCCGGCCGGCGATCCACCGGGCGGGCGCGCTGACCGGCCTACTCGCGCTGGCCGCCCTGCTCCCCCTGGCGTCCCCGGGCCACGAAGCCGAGGGATACGCCTTGGCGCTCCTGGTCGGGCGCACGGTTTCCGCGCTGTCGGCTCTCGGCTGGGCCTACCTGGTCGACAGCCATCCCGTTGGTCACCAAAGAGACACGGCGAACTACCTGCCGTAGCTTCGTAAGTGTGGACAAGCAGCCGGTCACGCGGGTCCTCGTCATCGAGCAGGGGGCGGGGCTCTGGGAATCCCAGCGTTTCGTCCTTCGGATGGCGCCGTTGCTGGAGCGGCGCGGCGTCGAGCAGATCCTGGCCACTCCGCCCGGCAGCCCGGCCGCGGCCGCCTGGCAGGTCGCGGGTCGGGAACACGCCACGCTTCCGGGGCCATTGAGCCGAACTCTGCGCCATCCGGACCGACCCCGCGACCGCGCGCTGACCGCCCGGGAGACCGGGCGGACCGTGGCCACCGCCGCCCGCGCCGCACAGCTCGCGCGGCGCCTCGACGTCGACGTCCTTCAGGCCAACAGCCACTGGTCCCACCTGGCCGCCGTCCTGGCCGCGGCCGCGTGCCGACGACCGGCTCTTCTCGTCCTCCATGAGGAAAACGACCCGGATCTGGTCGGTCGGCTACGGGGGGCGGTGGTGCGCGCCGCCGCCGGGTCCGTGGCGGTCAGCGATGCGGTCGCGTCGTCCCTGCCGCCCTGGGCGGCCGGGAGGACTGTGGTCGTCCGCAGCGGTGTCGACACCGACCGGCTGCGCCCAGGTCCGGTGGACCCCGCGGTGCGGGCGAGCCTGTCCACCGACCCGACGGCGCCGTTGGTCCTGGTCGTGTCCCGGCTCGACCAGCGCTGGGGAATCGACGCGGTGATCCGCGCCGTGGCCGCGCTCCCCCAGCACCTGGCGTCCACCCGGCTGGCTGTCGCGGGCGCGCCCAGCGCGGATCCGAGCTCACCGGCCTCGCTTCGGCGGCTGGGTGCTGAGCTGCTCGGCGACCGTGTGGTCTTTCTGGGTCCCCGGACCGACGTCGGCGACCTGCTGCGGGCCAGTGACGTCCTGGTTCTCACGTCCAGTCTCGAAGGGCTTCCGCGTTGTGTGCTGGAGGCGCAGGCCTGCGGACGGCCCGTGGTCTGCTTCCCGTCAACGGGAGTGCCGGAGATCGTGACCGACCAGGCCACCGGGTTGATCGCTCGCCCGGACGACATCGCCGATCTCAGCGACAAGATCGCCCAGGTGCTCGACAACGGCACGCTCGCCGACCTGCTACGAGCCCGCGCCCGAGCCAACGTCGTCGCCCAGCACACCCTCGCCGCCCAGGCCGACTCGCTGGCCGGGATTCTCGTCGGCCTCACCAGCCAGGCCGGTTTCCGGCGCCGACGCCGGCGCAGCCACAGCCGCGCCGCAGCGCCACGACGTCACAACCGCTACCAGCCCGCGGCGGGACTGCAGTAGCAGCCAGGCATTTCGTGATCCGCAGGTGAGGCGAGCCGGGCGAGGATCCAGGTCAGGCCGGCCGGGCGAGGCTGTGCGGGGGCACCGGGGCGGGCCGCGGTGCCCGACGCGCGGCGCCGCGGCTGATGGCACCGGTCGCCGTCGGCGAGACGGGAACCTCGTCGCGCCCCGGGGCCGTCCCCAGGACCAGGTCGGCGACCGGGCTCGTCACGCCGAGCCAGTACCCCTCGTTGCGGTAGTGGTGCAGGCGATGCCCGCGCCACACCCGCCGGTAGTAGCGGCTCGACGGCCGGATCGAGGTGTGGATCAGGAAATGCGTCCAGTCGTAGGCCAACGCGCCGAGGCCCAGGCAGACCGCCACCGTCCCGACGGTCGGCGGGGCCAGCGACGCGACCGCCACCGCCGCTGCCGCGCCAGCCGTCACCTCCCGCGGGCGCAGGAACATCGTGTCCAGGTTGGCGGGGTCGCGGTGATGCTGCTCGTGACCGTAGCCGGCCAGCTGGTAGCCGATCGAACCCAGCGCACCGCCCGGCCGGGCGTGCAGCAGGCACCGATGAACCGCCCACTCGACGAACGGCTGCGCGCCCAGGCAGGCCGCCGCGGTGACGGCATCGCGCCGGCGCAGCGGGCCGCGCACGTACCTGACCGCGGCGACGGCGCCGACGGCACCCAGCAGCACCGGTGGGCGTGGGTGCGCCAGGAACCGCCGCAGCGCCTCGGGCAACGTCGTCACGTCGGCGGCGCTCCCGTGCGGGCCGGGACGGTCGAGACGGGTCACCGCGCGGCGCACCGCGGCGGCGCCGGGTACGCCGGGTAGCCGCCGGCTCGCCGCCGCGGGCGGGACGAACCGGGCGAGTGCCAGCTCAGCCATGGCGACTCATCAGAACGGAACGGTCGAGTAGGCCTGCAGCTTGGTCAGCTGGTGCTGGCTGTCGACCCGCCGGATGGTGCCGGAGCGGGACCGCATGACCAGCGACGAGGTGCTCGCGCCGCCCGGGCGGTAGCGCACACCCGCGAGCAGCTCGCCGTCGGTGATTCCGGTCGCCACGAAGAAGACGTTCTCGCTGCTGACCAGGTCACGGGTGTGCAGAATCCGGCCCGGATCGTGGCCGGCGGCGACGACCTTCGCCCGTTCGGCGTCGTCCCGCGGCCACAGGCGGCCCTGGATCACGCCTCCGATGCACGTCACCGCGCAGGCCGCGATGATCCCCTCCGGGGTGCCGCCGATCCCCAGCAGCAGGTCGACGCCGGTGTCCGCGGAGGCTGCCATGACGGCACCGGCCACGTCACCGTCCGAGATGAGCTTCACCCGGGCGCCCGCCGCCCGGATCTTGTCCACGAGCTCGGTGTGCCGCGGACGGTCGAGCACCACGACCGTCACGTCGCGCGGCAGGATACCCTTCGCCTTCGCGACCGCGCGGATGTTGTCCTCCACCGGGGCGTCGATGTCGACGACACTGGCCGCCTCCGGCCCGGTGACGAGCTTCTCCATGTAGAAGCAGGCGCTGGCGTCGTACATCGAGCCGCGCTCGCTGACCGCCATCACCGAAACCGCGTTGTTCATGCCCTTGGAGGTCAGGGTCGTGCCGTCCACCGGGTCGACGGCGACGTCACATTCCGGCCCCTCGCCGGAGCCCACCTCCTCGCCGTTGTACAGCATGGGGGCCTCGTCCTTCTCCCCCTCGCCGATCACGACGACACCGCGCATCGACACCGTCCCGACGAGCCGGCGCATGGCGTCGACAGCGGCCTGGTCGGCGCCGTTCTTGTCACCGCGCCCGACCCAGCGGGCAGCGGCCAGCGCGGCGGCCTCGGTCACCCGGACCAGCTCCAGTGCCAGGTTTCGGTCTGGCGCCTGGCCTTCGACGGCGAGGGATACAGGTACGGAAGCGGTGTCGGCAGCCACGTGATGGAGCGTAGTTCGCCGCCGCCCCGCGTGCCGCCGAGAGTTGCCTGGCTCCCATCACCACCGGCGGCAGGTCACCATCACGCTCCGGTGCGGCGCCCTGGTCACCCGGACGTGTCCGGCCCGCTCAGGGGCCCGACGCCGGTGGCACGGCCCGTCCATGGATCTTGGTCGGCCGCCCCGGCAAGGGACCACAGAGCGGCGACGGAGCCGCCCAGAAAAAATCTTCGAAGGCCGCGCAACCTTCGGTGGACGACCCGCGTCAAACAGGTTGATACGGGTGGCCGTCACGCGGAGGGGGCGTGACGGCCACCCGCAGTCGTTTCTGGTCAATCCGCGTTTCGGGGGGCGCCCCCAGAGCCGCGTGGGCCGCGGGCCGCGGGGGGGCGCCGCGGCCCACGCCGGGTCGCGGCAGGGACCGGGCCACCGGCAGGCGCCAGACCACGGCAGTCACCGGCTGCGGCAGGCACCACGGTGAGTCAGGCCGCGCCCGAGACCGCGTTGACGTCGATCGGGCGCAGCGCGGCGGCGACGGTCGCCAGATCGGCCTGTTCCGCCCCACCTGGGCCACCGCCGTCGTCGACGATCGATGTCACGCCGCCGGTGTCAACCCGGGTCAGCGCCAGGTGGCCGTCGCTGTCGCGCCGTTCGTCCCAGGTCTGGCCGGCGACGTCCACCGAGCCCGTGATGGGGCGGTCGCCGAGAATGGCCTGCACCGCGTCGGGGGCGTTGCTCTGCAGGAACCGAGCGAAGGTCCGGTCATCCGGCCGGTCCACGACATAGCCGATGGTGATCCGGGTGTTGTCCCCGTCACTGGTTCCGCCGGAGGGCAACGTCACCCGGACGGTGGTGGGCTTGAAGACCTCCGGCAGACCCGCTGGCGCCGAGGCCGGGTACGGCGCCTGGCGCGCGTACGCGCTGAGCGTGGCCTCGATGTCCTCGACCACGGCGACGTCGGGTTCGTCGTCGCCGTGCGGCATCACGAAGACGAAGAAGACGGCGACACCCGCCAGCACCACCGCGAGCGACAGCACCATGTCCCGAATTGTTTCCTGACCGCGTTGACGCGCCACGCCCTCAATCTTCCAGTTCCGACCGCCGGACCGGCGCGACCAGAGCTGACCGCACCGGGGGCCGTCACCCACAACCCCGCTACCTGACCCTACGGCCCGACCCGCCCCTGCCACCTCCGCCGGATCCACCCAACGTGTTAAAGCCGACGTCGCCCCGAAGCCGCCGCCGTCACCGACGTTTGCCACCAGACAAGCGGCAAGGATCTTGATCGCCAGGGTGTCCGTCGCGAAATCATCTCAACCAAGATCAACACGCGGGGGTGGCGGCCAGGATCGCCACCACCCGAAGATCATGGGATTTTCGTCGTCCCGACAACCACGATCCCCAGCTCTTGCCCGGCAGCAACGGCGTTCCGAGGCTCGGGATTCTGCTGCGGGCTCGCAGGACGACCAAAATCCTCAACTCTTCAGGCCAACCCAACCCCGAACCCGCAAACGATCATCAGAAATCCGCGGCAGGCTCCCCGGCAACCAGAATCCTCAGGTTCTCCCCCAGCAGCACAGCGAGCCGGGGACCACGTGCGCCCAAGACCCGGCCAGGCCGTTCCCGCCCGGCGGCGGCCCTTCAGGCCGGCCCGAGCGGGTTCGCCGCGAGTCGGGATCGGGCGCCGTCGAGCAGGCGCTGGCACAGCGACGCGAGCTCCTCGCCACGCTCCCAGAGCGTCAGCGACTCCTCCAACGAGCAGCCGCCGGCCTCCAGCCTGCGGACCACCTCCTCCAGCTCCGCGCGCGCCGCCTCGTAGGTGACCTCGGAACCACCGTGGCGTGATGCGGGCGCGGTGGGCCGGCCGCCGCCGGGCTGGCCGGCATCCGCCGCGCCCGCCGCGCCCGCCATCGGCGTCGACGTCGACGTCGACGTCGACGTCGGTTCAAGATCAGTCATCGTGGTCTCCATGTCCCTACCCCGTGCCGGCGGATCCCCCGCTGGTTGTCTCGGTACTCGCACCGCCCACGCCGACCACGTGCGCCCGCGCGGCCTCCGCGTCGCCCACAGCGGCGGCATCCACAACGGCGGCGTCCGGATCGACGTCTTCCACAGGGGTGGCCGGTGCGGCGGCCACGCTGGCCGCGAAGGTACCGCCCGCGACCCTGACCACCAGCCGCTCGCCGCGGGTCACCTCGGCCGGCGACCGGACGACGAGGCCGTCGGCCCGCTGGACCAGGGCGTAGCCGCGGTCCAGCGTCGCGGCCGGCGACAGTGCGCGCATCCGGGCCGCGGCGTGTGCCAGGTCACGCCCGGCGACCTCCACCGCGTGCAGGACGCAGCGCCGCGACCGCGAGCGCAGTGTTTCGACTGCCTGTTCCCGGTGCTCGATCTCGCGCAGCGGCGCCGCCAGCACGGGACGTCCCCGCAGGTCGGCGAGGCGGCGGGCCTCGAGGTCGAGTCGGTGGGTGAGGACGCGGCGGGCCCTCCCGCGCAGCGCCTCCACTCCGGCGGACTGCTCGGCGACGTCGGGGACCACCCGCTTGGCCGCGTCCGTCGGTGTGGAGGCCCGGACATCGGCCACAAAGTCGAGCAGAGGCGTGTCCTGCTCGTGTCCGATTGCCGACACCACCGGGGTCCGGGCCGCCACAACGGCACGAAGGAGGGCCTCGTCCGAGAACGGCAGGAGGTCCTCCAGGGAGCCGCCGCCGCGGGCGATGACGATCACCTCGACGGCGCCGTCGGCGTCCAGTTCGGCGAGCGCGTCGATGATCTGGCCCACCGCCAGCGGCCCCTGGACGGCCACCTCGCGTAGCTCGATGCGCACGGCCGGCCACCGGCGGCGGGCGTTCTCGACGACGTCCCGCTCGGCTGCGGATGCACGGCCGGTAATCAGCCCGACGACTCCGGGCAGGAACGGCGGCCGCTTCTTGCGGCTCGCCGCGAACAGCCCCTCGGCCGCCAGCGTCGCCTTCAGCCGCTCCAGCCGGGCCAGCAGGGCGCCCGCGCCGAGTGGCCGAATCTCCGTGACCGCAAGGGCCAACGTGCCCCTGCCTGCATGGAAGGACGGCTTGCCCCAGACCACGACCCGGGCGCCGTCGACCAGCCCCGGGCCCACCGCTTCGCACACCGCACGGGGGCAGGTGACCCGCAGGGAGACGTCCGCCGCGGAGTCACGCAGAGTCATGAAAACGGTCCCCATGCCCGGCCGGCGGGAGATCTCCGTGACCTGACCTTCAACCCAGACCCGCCCCAACCGGGAGATCCAGTCACCCATCGCCCGGGAGATCGTCCGCACCGGGAGCGGTTCGTCGGGCGTCGACGTGAGGGCCATCCACGCACCGTACGACCCACGGGGGGGTCAAGGTCATCACCGGCTCGGACGATGTTCGCATCCGGTGATGCTCCGCTCGGCGGCCCTTGGCGCCGAGCGGCACCCGCGTAGACTGCTGCGACATGGGGCGGGTCCTGTTGGCCAAGCCGCGCGGCTACTGCGCGGGTGTCGATCGCGCGGTCCAGACCGTCGAGAAGGCACTCGATCTGTACGGGTCGCCGGTGTATGTACGCAAGCAGATCGTGCACAACGCCCACGTCGTCAAGACGTTGGAAGCGAAGGGCGCGATCTTCGTTGAAGAGACCGACGAGGTGCCGGTAGGCGCCACGGTGGTGTTCTCGGCGCACGGCGTGGCACCGACGGTCCACGAGGAGGCATCCTCGCGTCAGCTCCGCACCATCGACGCGACGTGCCCCCTTGTAACCAAGGTGCACTCCGAGGCTCGCCGGTTCGCCAAGGAGGATCTTGACATCCTCCTGATCGGTCATGAGGGCCACGAGGAGGTGGTGGGCACCACCGGCCAGGCGCCGGACCGCATTCATCTCGTGGACGGTCCGGAGGACGCGGCTGCGGTGAAGGTCCGGGACCCGAAGCGGGTCGCGTTCCTCTCGCAGACGACACTGTCCGTCGACGAGACCATGACCACGGTGAACGCACTGCGCGAGCGCTTCCCGCATCTGCAGGGTCCACCGAACTCCGACATCTGCTATGCCACCCAGAACCGTCAGGTGGCAGTCAAGGAGATCGCCGAGAAGGTCGACCTCCTGATCGTCGTCGGCTCGCCGAACTCGTCGAACTCGGTCCGGCTCGTCGAGGTCGCCCTGGACGCGGGGGCACCGAAGTCCTTCCTGGTGGACGACTCCACCGAGGTGGACGAGAGCTGGCTCGACGGCGTCGAGACGGTCGGGGTGACGAGCGGGGCGTCGGTGCCCGAGGAGCTGGTCACGGGCGTCATGGCCTGGCTGGCGGAGCGCGGGTTCAACGACGTCGAGGAGGTCACCTCCGCCGACGAGCACCTGCTGTTCGCTCTCCCGCCGGAGCTCCGGCGGGACATTCGGGCCAAGGAGCGGGCCGCGGGTTGAGCCTGCAGTAACCCGAAGCCCACACGGGCCGAGGGATTTCCCGAACCGGGGCTCGGAGCATCGGTTCGAAACTTCGCGCCGGGTTCGGTGCTGCCGCACAAATCGTTGCGGCCGCGCCGGACCCGGCGCCTCTTTTTGGCCGGGCCCGACACCCACGAACGTGCCACCAGCCCCACCGGCGCGGCCGGCTCGGCCCGCTGCGCCGCCTGGGCGTGACCACGCTGCGCCGCCGGCTGTGACGGGGCACCGTCCGGCCTGCGCAGCGCCCCGTGCGGCGGGTGTGACGAGCATCCGCCATGACCTCGGCCCGGGCGACGGAAGCTCCTCATGTCCTAGGGTCGGCAGTGAGCCTTCTCCATCTCACGGTCCACGGCCGGGGGCTGCCGCAGGTCCGAGTCGACGACGGAAAAGGCTCAGTAGCTGGCCAGCGCCGCGGATGTCCTTCGCGGGTAGTCGCGCCGGCGACCGGCCAGGTCAATGTTGACGACATCTCGGGAGATCGGCGCATGAGCGAGCAGGAATACCGCATCGAGCACGACAGCATGGGTGACGTGCGGGTGCCGGCCTCGGCGAAATGGCGTGCGCAGACGCAGCGGGCGGTCGAGAACTTCCCCGTCTCCGGCCAGCGGATCTCCCGCGCCCACATCGCGGCGCTCGCCCGGATCAAGGCGGCCGCCGCAACCGTGAACGCGAAGCTCGGAGTACTCGACGGCGACGTGGCCGCGGCGATCGCCGAAGCCGCCGGCGAGGTGGCCCGCGGTGACTGGGACGACCAGTTCCCGCTCGACGTCTTCCAGACCGGCAGCGGCACCTCCTCCAACATGAACACCAACGAGGTGCTGGCGTCACTCGCCTCGGACCGGCTCGGACGGCCCGTCCACCCGAACGACCACGTGAACGCCTCGCAGTCGTCCAACGACGTGTTCCCGTCGTCGATCCACGTGGCGGCCACGCAGGGCATAGTGCACGAGCTGATTCCCGCGCTCGACCACCTCGCGGTCTCGCTGGAGCGCAAGTCGGAGGCGTTCGCCGGCGTGGTCAAGTCCGGGCGCACCCACCTGATGGACGCGACGCCGGTGACCCTCGGCCAGGAGTTCGGCGGCTACGCGGCGGCGGTCCGCCTCGGCATCGAGCGGCTGAACGCCGCGCTGCCCCGGGTCGGCGAGCTGCCGCTGGGCGGCACGGCGGTCGGCACCGGAATCAACACGCCTCCCGGTTTCTCCGCCGCGGTCATCTCGGAGCTCGCGGCGACGACGGGGCTGCCGCTGACCGAGGCCCGCAACCACTTCGAGGCACAGGCCTCGCGGGACGGGCTCGTCGAGGCGTCCGGTGTGCTGCGGGTGATCGCGATCTCGCTTTACAAGATCTCGAACGACCTGCGCTGGGCCTCCTCGGGCCCGCGGGCCGGCCTGGGCGAGATCCGGCTGCCCGACCTGCAGCCCGGTTCGTCGATCATGCCGGGCAAGGTCAACCCGGTCATCCCGGAGGCGGTCTGCCAGGTGGTCGCGCAGGTCGTCGGCAACGACGCCGCGGTGGCCTTCGGCGGCTCGGCGGGCAACTTCGAGCTGAACGTGATGCTGCCGGTCATCGCGCGCAACGTGCTGGAGTCGATCCACATCCTGTCGACGATCAGCCGGCTGTTCGCGGACCGGTGCATCGACGGCATCGCGGCGGACGAGGAGCGCTGCCGGCGGTACGCCGAGTCCTCGCCGTCGATCGTGACGCCGCTGAACAAGTACATCGGCTACGAGGAGGCCGCGAAGGTCGCCAAGCAGTCCCTGGCGGAGGAGAAGACCATCCGCGAGGTGGTGCTGGAGCGCGGCTACATCCAGGCGGGCAAGCTGACCGAGGCCGAACTCGACGCCGCCCTCGACGTGCTGTCGATGACGCACCCGTAGCCGGGCTCGGGCGGGCCCGGCTCCCTGGACGACCAGGCGAGCCGGGTCCCTCATGCCGTACCCGCCCCCCAGACGGTTCGGCACCCCGCCGCGGAAGCCGTGGAAGACCCCCCAGCCAGCCTCCACGACTCCCGCGACCCCCTGCGACAGGTCCAACGAGGCACCGGAACTTTCGTTACGGCCCCCGCGCCAGGAATTTTCCGCGGGGCACCGCAGCCCGGTGGCCCGCCGCCGCTGCAGGCGCGCAGGCCGGCTGCCCAACGCCCCGCAGCCGCCCCGCAGCCGCCGCCGCGCAGCCGGGAGCCCCAAGCCCGAGCCGCGAGCCGCGAGCCGGGGCACTCGCCCGGGTGGGCACCGGCGGACCAACCGCATCCACCTTGTGGCTGTATGTGTCGATCGACACGGCCCGTCAGACCCGGCGTCGCAGATGTGACGATGCGAGGAAGTGACCGGGAAAAAGACGTAACAACACCGAGCAATGGGTGTTCCCGGTCGATCTGGCGGATAGCCTCGGCGTGACACGATAAATGACAGGGGGAAACGACGTGCATGAGGTCGATGTCCTTGTCATCGGTTCCGGGCCCGGCGGGCAGAAGGCCGCCATCGCCGCGGCCAAGCTCGGGCGCAGCGTCGCGGTCGTCGACAAGCGGGACATGATCGGCGGCGTCTGCATCAACACGGGCACCATCCCGTCCAAGACCCTGCGCGAAGCGGTCATGTACCTGACCGGGCTGGCTCAGCGCGAGGTGTACGGGCAGAGCTACCGACTCAAGGACGAGATCACCGTCTCGGACCTCTCCGCGCGGACGCAGCATGTGATCGGCCGTGAGATCGATGTGATCCGCAGCCAGCTCACCCGCAACCGGGTCCAGGTCCTCTCGGGTCTCGCGACCTTCATCGACCCCCACACCGTCAGCGTCCGCAGCCCGGGCGGGGTCGAGGAGCGGCAGGTCCGGGCAACGAAGATCATCATTGCGACCGGGACGAGGCCGGCGCGGCCCGACTCGGTCGACTTCGACGGCCGCACGGTCGTCGACAGCGACCAGATCCTCGATCTCGACCGCATCCCCGGTTCGATGGTCGTGGTCGGCGCAGGCGTGATCGGCATCGAGTACGCCTCGATGTTCGCCGCCCTGGGCACCAAGGTCACGGTGGTCGAGCGGCGCGACCGGATGCTCGACTTCTGCGACCTTGAGATCATCGAAGCGCTGAAGTACCAGCTACGCGATCTCGCGGTGACCTTTCGGTTCCGGGAATCCGTGGTGTCCGTCGAGCGCCACAACGGCGGCACGCTCACCCTGCTGGAAAGCGGCAAGAAGATTCCGGCCGACACGGTCATGTACTCCGCCGGCCGGCAGGGCCTCACCGAGGTTCTCCAGCTGCGCAACGCCGGGCTCTCCGCGGACAACCGCGGCCGCATCCTGGTCGGCCCGGACTTCCGGACCGAGGTCGACCACATCTACGCGGTTGGCGACGTCATCGGCTTCCCGGCCCTGGCGGCGACGTCCATGGAGCAGGGCCGGCTCGCCGCCTACGCGGCCTGCGGCGAGCCGACCACCGGGATGCGGGCCGAGCTGATGCCGATCGGCATCTACACGATCCCCGAGATCTCCTACGTGGGGAGCACCGAGGACGAGCTGACCGAACGTGCGGTGCCGTTCGAGGTGGGCATCGCCCGCTACCGCGAGCTCGCCCGCGGCGCGATCCTCGGCGACTCCTACGGGATGCTGAAGCTCCTGGTCAGCCCGGAGGACGGCCGGCTGCTGGGGATCCACGTGTTCGGTACGCACGCCACCGAGCTGGTCCACATCGGGCAGGCCGTGATGGGGTGCGGCGGGACGGTCACCTACCTCGTCGACACCGTGTTCAACTACCCGACCCTCGCGGAGTCGTACAAGGTCGCGGCGCTCGACGCGATGAACAAGATGCGGGCGGTGGCTCGCATCTCGGGGCGGTAGCCGGCTCGTCGGCCGCCTGCCGCCGGTCAGCGGCAGGCGGCCAGCGGCAGGGCAGTCAGCCGCTAGGCAGTCAGCGGCTAGGCAGTCAGCGGCTGGGCAGGGCTAGGTAGTCAGCGGCGAACGGTCCGCCGACAGCCGACCGGCGTGATCAGCGGCGGGCGGCCGGGAGCGGCAGGATGTCCGCGAGGATCTCGTGGCGGTGCTGTCTGCGGTGCGCGGCGGGGCTGTCGTAGACGACGAGCACGGCGTGCTGCCCGGAGCCGGCGGGATCCGCCATCAGCGTGATGCCCTCGGCGTGGTCCACACCGTCGCCGTAGGGGACGTCAAGCACCTTCTCGATCGCCCCGTCATGCACCACGGCGGACGTCTCGGCCCGCGCGGCGCCGCGCCAGGCGTGGATCCGGACGGGGCCGTCGAGGTCCATCGTCGGGCCGGCCAGGAGCAGGAGATCCTCGCCGTCCGCCATCAGGTCCCGCACACCGAGGCCGCCGAGGTCGAGGAAGTGCTTGCGGTAGACGGCGCCGTCGTCGAACGGGGCGAGCACCAGGTTCTGGCCGTCGGCCCCGGCGACCCTCAACTCCAGGACAACCGCCCAGCCACGCAGCACCGGACCCCGCAGCCCCAGGTACATCCGCTCGCCGACGAGGGCAAGGCCTTCGATGTCCAGGCCGTTGTCCTTGCTCGGGATCCGCAGGAAGGGGCCCAGGTGCGGGTCCTCCCGCAGCTCGCGGGTGAGCCGGGTGCTCTTGCTCAAGCCCAGGGCGGCCGCGGTCAGCAACTCGCCGGGGTGGGCGGGGTCCGGCGCCGATGCGACCAGCACCGGCCCGTCCGGGGTACTCACGACCGGAATTCGTCCAACGATATGACGGTTGCCATTGTTGCTGATCTTGGCAAGTCGGGCGAGGGCGGCATCGGTGGCGTGGTCCGCCCGTACTCTCTTGCGGGTTCTGGCATGCGATCCGGTGAACCACAGGTACCCGCCGGCGAGATCCAGGCCCTCGATGTCGATCTCCGGCACGACACCGTCCTCGTCGGCCGGCTCGGGCAGCGGCAGGAAGTCGCCGACCGGGAAGCTCACGTGCTCCTCGAAGGCATCGCCGGCCGCGGTGAGGGTGACGCGCTCGATCGTCACGGTCTCGTCGCCGCCGAGCCACAGGTGCCGCCCGTCGGAGCGCACTGTCGACAGCGACTCCGCGATGTCGATCACCAGGTGATCGTCAACGAATCGGATCGGAATCGTGTCCACTGAGCCTCCGTCAGACGCGGGAGTGGGCCGCCTCCGACCTGAGTTTGTCACCCAGCTTGCCTCGCACGTCGGCGACGCTCACCCACCGCCGGGAGATCTGCCGGGAGGTGGGCCGTTCCAGAGCTCCGTCGGCGGCACGCAGCAGGAATGTGGCCTCGTAGTGAACATGCTCCGGCTCGTCCCGGGTCGGCACCGCATCGACGGGGTGCGGCGTGACATCGA
>NZ_ADGX01000088.1 GCF_000177675.1 Parafrankia sp. EUN1f | reverse complement strand
GCCGAGCTGGCGGCTCGCTTCCGCTCGTCCGACTACTTCGTGCCCTCTGCGGTCGTGGCGCCCATGGCACGAGGGGCACCGGCAGAGCTGCTCGGCATCCGACGTCAACCGATGCTGACTCAGCTCGCCACCCTCACCCGGCGGTATCTGCGAGTGGTGTGCGCGGACCGCTCCTATCTGAGGCTCCTCGTCGTGTTTCCGATTCTTCTCGGGATCGTCCCGCGATCGATCCCGGCACCTGACGGTCTGGGCGCCCTGCCGGTCGCTCCCAACCTCAACGCGACGAAGGTCCTGGTGGTCCTTGTGCTGTGCGCGTGTTTCATGGGCATGGCCAACTCGGTGCGCGAGATCGTCAAGGAGCGTCACATCTATCGCCGCGAGCGCACGATCGGGCTATCTCCCGCGGCGTACCTCGGGTCAAAAGTGATCGTGCTGACCTGCGTCACGACTGTCCAGGCTGTGGTCTTCACCTTCATCAGTCTGCTGGGACGAGGGCCGTCGGACGCCGTCCTGCTGAGATCTCCGGTAGCGGAGTGCCTGGTAGCGGTGATCGTCGCTGCGCTGGGCTCGATGCTCGTCGGGCTGCTCGTCTCGACTCTGGTCGACACCACCGACAAGGCGATGCCGTTGCTGGTACTGCTCACCGTGGCCCAGCTCGTGCTGTGTGGCGGCCTCGTATCCGTCTGTGGCCGGCCGTTTATGGAACAGATCTCCTGGATTGCCCCTGCCCGCTGGGGCTACGCGGGCCTTGCCGCCACCAACGACATGAACGAGGTCGCCAAGCTGGGCAGCGAGATCCTCCACACCGATCCGACCGACCCCCTGTGGACGCACAGCTCGGTGGTGTGGCTGCGGGCCGTGGCCTTCGGTGTCGCGTTGTGGGCTGCGACCCTGGCACTCACCCTGGTGATGCTCCGCCGCCTTGACCCGCCGATCCCGGCTGGTGGGGTCAGGCCGGGCGCTGCGCCGCCGCCGGGCAGTTCCGACTCTGCTGGTTGGCCTCCGGGAGGACGACGTTTCTGGCCGTGGTCGTCAGGGAGAGGCCCGAGGGTTCGGTGGCGGCTCTGACGCAACTGAGGTTGAAGCGGAGGGCACCGACCGGGATCAGGAGGTCGGGCAGCAGGTTCCCCAACCCGCTTGGGATAGGAACGCTGAAGAAGGATGACTGAAAATCGGGATATACCGGAGAAGGTTATGTTGCGTTCTTTCCGCGTTCGATTGCCCTGGTAGGCCGGCACGGAGGGCCGCTCGATAGAGCAAGATCGATGGGTGTCAGGACGGTTTCTTCACCGCGATTCCGCTGACCGCGTCGTAGAGTGACCAGACGGAGCGGGTTCTCGTGTATCCCGGGAACCGGGAGATAAGATCGTCGTCCACGAACCAGCTCTCCGGAGTTGCGAAGACCATTGCTCTCGATGTCATAGATCTGGATCGCGCAGGGCGCTGTTGCATCGGCAGAGTCCGCTGTCCTGCGGCTACCGAACGGTCATGATCAAGCGATGCGTCGACGTCGCGCCCACCCACCGGCTCCAGCATCGGAGTTCTCCGGCTTCCGGTTCCCGCCCGAGGTGATCGTTCTGGCGGTGCGCTGGTACCTGAGGTTCGCCCTGTCGTACCGCGATGTGGAGGAGCTCCTCGCCGAACGCGGCCTCAAGGTCGATCACGTGACCGTCTACCGATGGGTCCGCCGGTTCACCCCGCTGCTGGTCGACGCGGCCCGGCCGTGTCGGCACCGGCCTGGCGGGAGGTGGTTTGTCGATGAGACCTACGTGAGGGTCTCCGGCCGGTGGACCTACGTGTACCGGGCTGTTGACCAGCATGGTCAGGTCATCGACGTCCTGGCCAGCACCCGCCGCGACCAGGCCGCCGCCCGGCGCTTCTTCGCCCGGGCGCTGTCCCATGGCCGTCGGCCGGTCGAGGTCACGACCGACAAGGCCCCCGTCTACCCGAGGATCCTCGACGAGCTCCTCCCCGAGGCCTGTCATGTCGATGCCGCTCGGGAGAACAACCGGATCGAAGCGGACCACGGCCGGTTGAAAGCACGGCTGCGGCCGATGCGCGGGCTGAAACGCCTCCGCTCGGTCCAGACCGTCAGTGCCGGACACGCCTTGGTGCAGAACATCCGCCGCGGCCACTACGAACTCGGGATCGACAGCAGTCCGCGACTGAGGTTGGCAGCCGCCTTCACCGAACTCGCCGCAACCGTCTGACCGGCAGACGCCCCGGCCACTGGGCATGCCCCGCCTTCGCCGAACGCGACACCGCCGTTTTCAGTGCCGGAACGTGCCGGCCGATGTCGCGCCGTGCCGGGGCATCCGCGCACACAATGCGCACACACGCGGTCCGGACGCGGCACACGACGCCCCGGCCATGACAGGCATACCCAAACTTGCTGGACAGAGACGGACTGCGGCTACGGTACGTAGCCAGTAGCAGCCCAGGGCGAGACAGGCACGGAAACCACGGGCCGGAGCGGGGGTAGCAGTACTCAGCGAAGCGGGAGCCGACGGACCCGCACGTGGGTCGTGCTGAGCGATACCACGACGCCCTGTTCGAGGTCGGCTTCCAGCGCGGGCAGGTTCGCCAGCAACAAGGCGGCTTGCGCGTCGGGCTTGAGCTGGTCGCCGGACCGGAGCAGGACGAGCGAGGGAGCAGTGCCGCGACTGAGCGCGAGCAGGGTGGTGAAGTCGCTGTCGGCCGAGATGATCGACCGTCTCTCGGTGACGGCGAACGCGCTGACCTTGGTATCCGGAGAACCGCCAAGCCCGTGCTCGAGGACGTGCGTCGTGTCGATACCCTTGTCGCGCAGCAGTTCGGCGACCCGCGGTGAGAGGTTCTCGTCGACAAGGAACTTCATGCGGCGATGAACGGACGCTCTTGCGGCATCGTCTCCGCGGCAAACGCGAGAGCAGCGAGCACATCGTCGCGGGTGAGCGACGGGTAGTCTGCGAGCAGTTCCTCGACCGTCGAGCCAGCCGCGAGCTGCCCCAGCACCGCGGACACGGTGATCCGGGTACCACGAATCGCCGGCGCACCCGCCATGATCGCGGGATCGGCGGTAATACGGCTGACGACTGCCATGGCCAAGAGTCTACCGTCAGAGGTGTGTTGCATCCGCGGAGTCCGGCATCGCGGATCCTGATCAGTCATGATCGAGTGACGCGTCGAGGCCGAGTCGAGAAGGTCCTCGATCTGGCCCTGGTCAAGCTCTCGGCGGTGATCTCGGACATCTTCCGGGGCGCTGTTGCATCGGCAGAGTCCGCTGTCCTGCGGCTACCGATCGGTCCTGATGGCGCTGTTGCGTTCCGGGGAAGCTGGGCATGCCAGCGGCCTCGATGATCGGCGGTCAGACGGCGGCGGCGAGCTCGGTGAACGCGGCTGCCAGCCGCAGGTGTGGGTCCGTGTCGATGGCGAGTTCGTAGTGGCCGCGGCGGATGTTCCGCACCAGGGCATGTCCGGCGCTCACGGTCTGGACCGAACGCAGCCGTTTCAGGCCGCGCATCGGCCGTAGCCGGGCTTTCAGGCGGCCGTGGTCGGCTTCGATCCGGTTGTTCTCCCGGGCGGCGTCGACGTGGCAGGCCTCGGGGAGCAGCTCGTCAAGGATTCTCCGATAGACCGGTGCCTTGTCGGTGGTGACCTCGACCGGCCGGCGCCCGTGGGACAGTGCGTGGGCGAAGAACCTACGGGCGGCGGCCTGGTCGCGTCGTTCGCTGGCGAGGACGTCGATGACCTGCCCGTGCTGGTCAACCGCCCGGTACACGTAGGTCCACCGACCAGAGACCTTCACGTACGTCTCATCGACGAACCATCTGTCGCCTGGTTGGTGTCGGCAGGGCCGGGCCGCGTCCACGAGCAAGGGCGTGAAGCGCCGCACCCACCGGTAGATCGTGACGTGGTCGACCTCGATGCCGCGTTCAGCGAGGAGCTCCTCGACGTCCCGGTAGGACAGCGCGTACCGCAGGTACCACCGCACCGCCAGCACGATCACCTCGGGTGGGAACCGGAACCCGGCGAACTCCGACACCGGAGCCAGTGGACGGACACGGCGTCGACGCATCAGCCGATCATGACCGCTCGGACGCCCCGCGATGGCCGACTTCGCCGATGCAACAGACCCACTTGAGCCAAGTCAGGTTCAACGACTCGATCGCGTTCGTCGAACACGGGGTTGTTCTCCTCGCATCTGATGGAGTGGACTCGGGCCCGTGACGTCGGAGCCCTGGGGGAGCGGGTAGCGTGGTACGCGGTCCGGAGAAGAAGCCGGTGAATTCGGCGGAGCAGATCGCGTTGGAGAAGCTACGCTGTGAGAACCAGCGGTTGAAAGCACGGCTCGCGTCGCCACAGTAGATCTGTCAGCGTGGGGATCTTGGTGGTCGCGCGCGGGCGGCTGCGGCGCGCAGTTCGTCACCGCTGAGCTCGACCTCGCCGCTCAGACCGGCGACGCTGACGCGGATGAGTGCGTTCCCCACATCGGGCAAGGGGCTCGCCTCGTAATCGGCCTGTAGACGACCGTAGGTCGTGCCCCAGCCGGGTGACCATACCCGCGCTTCCCGGACCGTGCTCCGGGGCATGGTGACGTCGCATGCGAGCGGTTCGACGATCAGTTTTGGATCGGTCCGCAGGCTATACATCTGTTCCTGGAGTTCTCCCGCTCGGCGTAGCCGCTCGATCTCGTTTGGCGTCGAGGGGAAGACCGCCTCGACGCCGAACAGGAGCATTCGAAAAAGAATTCTCTGCGGCCATACCCACAATCCAACCAGAACGACGGCGGTGGAGGGACTCTCGGCGAGCACCGTGTAACACCGCATTTTACCCGGAATCGGCACCTGGTCGGCGGCGGGCTCCCGCTCCACGGCGTTCATCGGAAGAGGGCTGTCGACTCGCTCGGCGAAGAAGCCAGGAAAAATCGATCAGGCACAGTTGAACGTGACTGTGTTGGAGTAGGCGGTGGCCGTGCTGGCGCCGGACGGCCCGACGCCTGTTCCGACAACCTCGCTACGGTAGTCCTTACCGGTGGTAGTGGGTTCGCAGAAATACTCGTCGCTCGCCGAGAGCATGCCGAGGCCGCCGGACCTATGGGTGCCCCCGGTGATTCGCACCCATCTTTCGTTGGTGGTGTCCCAGTTCTTCAGGTAGACCGTTAGCGTCTGACCGCTGAGGTCACCTGAACAGAACTGATTCCCGCTAGCCACGAGGAGGTCAGAGAAGGGACGGGTCGGGTTCTCCGGATAAATGGTGCAGGCCCATCCAGAGTCCGCAGCCGCCGCGCCTGAACCGGCTGTCCCGCTCGGTCCATAATAGGTGGCGCCCGGTCCCGAGGGGGAAGAGAGGCCCGGCGACTCTGCGGCCTGCGCGGGCGCTGTGCCCGCGATTGTCAGTCCGACCGCCGCGCCGCAGGCGCCGATCGTCGTCATGGCTCGTCTCGGCGTGTTCCCCATTCCATTCATGTTATCCTCCGTGCCTGATGGACGGATGCATAGATCATATCCATCGCATTGACACCGCCTGTAGTCGGTATAGCAAAGCCTAAAGCGTTCACATCTCGTCCTCCTAGGGCCGAAAGGCTCTTGTATGGGCCTAGTGATCCGTATAGAGTTTGACCCATAGCATGGCTGCGTGACCTGATGCGCAGATAGTTACAGAACGCCGCGTGGTGGCGGATTCTGTGTGGGGCATACAGTCTGTCATCGGCCGGACGCGCCGAGACGCCTGGCCCGCGTTGCTGCGGACCGCAGATCGTTGCCGGAGATGACCGCCGAGCCAGTCAGATCACCGACGGTGACCGTGAAGATCACGTCGCCAACAGGCGGCAGGGGCCGCACCCAGAAAGACGCGTCCGTCTCGCCGTCACGTGAGAAGCCAGACTTCATGTGAAGTCTGGCTTCGACCGGGCCGGGACCCTTACCGGCAAACTGCACGCCGCAGTCGAGCACGGGCGGCTCTTCGCCCAACGCAGACGCGGCGAAAGCCCGCAACCCGGCCGAGCCCTCCACGGCTCCTGGATGCATAACACGCACTAATGATTGCACTTGTCCAACCATTAGCAGATCAAACTCGAAGCCGGCTGGCTGTGCCCGCACCCGGTCAAGGATGACGGCGACGCGGTCGTCCTCCGCGAGAACGACGAACAGATCCACATCCCCCGGGATCAGGTCGGCGCCGGGGCTTCGCGGGTCGTGCTTCTGGATCATACCCGACAACGCTACCCGCACTCTGCCGGAGGCGTGAGTGAATGAGAGGATGGGGCGGGTAAGAACGGTCCCCCTCGCCACCGTGAGGGCGGATCGCTGGCCGTCAACTGGCACACATGGCGGTCTCTTTCAGGCAGCCTCGGCGGTCAGGGGCTGCGCGCGTGTGGGCGAAGCTCGGCGTGGGGCATCAGACGCGGCGAGGTCGGTCAGGCCGACGTAGGAGGCGAACAAGGCGGCCGGGTTGAACATGGCGGAGGCGGTGGCCCGGTCGCTAGCGCGCTGTGCCGTGTGGCGAGGGCACGCTGGTCGCCGACATGGGCATGGAGCGGCGAACATACGGGCCGTTGGCGTTGGGATCAGCGAAAAGGGCGCGGTGGGGCCCGCGGCTACTACCAGATGACGGTGATGGGGCGCGGGCGCTGTTTCATTGCGGGGAAGCTGGGCATGCCACCCGACCACGCATGTTGGTCTAGTTCCTGATCCACCGTCCCTGACCATCGCTCCGTGATCGCGGGCTCGGCCTCGGTGGATCAGCGCTGAGCAGTCGGATGGTTATGGGCGATATAGGTAGGTGCCTGGGGTTTGGCCGGTGGCGCGGCGGAAGGCGCTGATGAACGTGCTGGTCTTGCGGTAGCCGACAGCGCGGGCGACGGCGTCCACGGTCGCCCCGCCGGCGGGTAGTCCGATGGCGGCGCGGATGCGTATCTGTGTGCGCCAACGGGCGAAGCTGAGCCCGGTCTCGTTGAGGAACAACCGGGCCAAGGTGCGGACTCCGGCATGCACCTGATCGGCCCAGGGACGAGTTCGCGTTGGTCCGCGGGATCGGCAATGAGCCGTTCGGCGATGGCCCGCACCCGCGGGTCGGTAGGCATGGACACCTGGACGGTCTGGTCGGGCAGCGGGGTGATCCCACCGCAAGGTGGTGACGGCGTGCTCGATTCCACCGGGGGATCCAGTGCCCGTAGCCGGGCGGGACCAGCCAGTCGCGCTGGGCGGCGATGGCCCGGAGGTCTCCGAGGTGGCCCCACCGCCGACCCGAACCGCAAGCAGAGGATGAAGACGACTCGTGAGGGGTCTGTTGCATTAGGGGATGGCAGGGCATGGTTGACCCTGCCGAGCGGGTGATCAGATAGCGAGGGTGAGCTCGGTGAACGCGGCTGCCAGCCGCAGGTGCGGGTCGGTGTCGATGGCGAGTTCGTAGTCGCCGCGGCGGATGTTCCGGACGAGCGCATGACCTGCGCTGATCGTCTGGGCGGACCGCAGGCGTTTCAGGCCGCGCATGGGCCGGAGCCGGGCTTTCAGGCGGCCGTGATCGGCTTCGATCCGGTTGTTCTCCCGCGCGGCGTCGACGTGGCAGGCCTCGGGGAGCAGCTCGTCGAGGAGCCTTGGGTAGACGGGGGCCTTGTCGGTGGGCAGCACCGTCGGCTCCTTCGGCCACGACTGGTGCGACGCGATCAACAACAACCCGAACGCGCTCACCGTGCCAATCCCGGCGGGAACGAAGTGGTGGTACTGGGCCCGCCGGCCGGGCGCCCCCGTTCAGTTGGCCGGGGCGCCGGGCCGCGGGCAGACGGCCGGGGCGACGGGAGCGGTGCTGGTCGGAACCGAGGGTCCGGGCATGCGGTGCCACGGCCCTCGGCCACCGGAGTCTCGATCAACTACTTAAAGTGCTTGGTTGATGACTTTGGGTGCCTGGTCAACGCATCGAAATCCCATCTGCGGAAGACAGGCCTAGAGGCGGGTGATCCATCCGCCGTCGACGAGGATCGTCTGGCCGGTGATCCACTCGCCGGCTTTGGAGCACAGCAGGAGCAGTGCGCCGACCAGGTCCTCCGGCGGTCCTGATTTCTTGCCCGGGATGCGGGCCTCGATCGCGGCGCGGAACGGCGAGTCCCTGGGCAGGGAGACGTAGCCGCTGTCGTTGGCGACGAGGCCGGGGGCGATCGCGTTGACGTTGATGCCGCGGGGGCCGAGTTCGGCCGCGAGGTTGATCGTCAGGCCGTGGAGTGCGAACTTGCTGACGCCGTAGATGCCGCCGGTCATGAAGGCTCCGGCGGACAGGCCGTTGACGATCCGGCCGCCGCCGCGTTCGGTCATCGACTCGACGACGGCCTGCGTGCATAGCAGCGGCCCGCGCAGGTTGACGTTCATGACGCGGTCGTAGTCGGTGACGGGCATGTCCGACAGTCCGTAGGACGGCAGGTTCGTCATGATCGCCGCGTTGTTGACCAGGATGTCGATCCCGCCGAACGCGGTGACCGCGGCGGCGGCCATCGCCGCGGTCGACTCGACGGACGAGACGTCTACCTGCACCGGCATGGCCGGCAGTCCCTGGCCGGTCAACTTCTCGGCCGTGCGCTCAGCCGCGGCGCCGTCCAGGTCGGCGACGACGACGGAGGCGCCGGCCTGGCAGAGGGCCTCCGCGTAGACCACGCCGATGCCTCCGGCTCCGCCGGTGAGGACGGCGACCTTGCCCGCGAGGTCGAACAGCTCCGTGGGTGTCATGCGGCCACTAAGACATGCGCATACTTTCCAAGTCAAGTACCGTCTGCCTTAAAGCGACTGACTTATCGGGAGGAGGGTCTGGATGGGTATCGATCGCACGGTCCCCGCCGTACACCTGCACATCGGCGGCCAGGCGCGGGCGGAGGGCACCGGCGGCACGGTCGAGCACGTCTTCCCCGTGACGGGAGAGGTCCAGGGTCTGGTTCCGCTCGCCGGTCCGGCCGACGTCGCGGAGGCCGTCGAGGCGGCGCACGCCGCGTTTCCGGCCTGGCGAGCCTGGACCCCGGCGGAGCGCCGCGGCGTACTCGTGCGGCTCGCGGAGCTGATCAAGGCCGACATCGCGGAGTTGGGCCGGCTGTCGGTGCTGGACAACGGGATGACGCACCGCATCGGTCTGCATCTGGCGAGCTCGATGGCCGGCTACACCGAGTACTACGCAGGCTGGGCGGACAAGATCGAGGGCCGGGTCACCACGGTGCCGGCACAGCGCCGGGAACTCGCGTACACGGTCCCCGAGCCGTACGGCGTCGTCGGGATCATCCTGACCTGGAACGGCCCGCTGGTCTCGGTCGGGATGAAGGTCATCCCGGCGCTCGCGGCGGGTAACACCGTCGTCGTCAAGCCGTCCGAGCTGACGCCCTACGCCACCGAGCACCTGATGCGCCTCGTCCGTGCGGCGGGGATCCCGGATGGCGTGGTCAACCTGGTGCTCGGCGGCCCGGACGCGGGTGAGGCGCTCGTGCGCCATCCGCTCGTGCAGAAGGTCAGCTTCACGGGCGGCCCGACGACGGCCCGCAAGATCCTCGCGTCGTGCGCGGAATCGCTCAAGCCCGCGGTGCTTGAACTTGGAGGCAAGTCAGCCAACCTCGTCTTCCCGGACGCCGACCTTGACCGCGTCACCCTGATCAACACCTCGTCGGTGTTCGAGACGCTGGCGGGCCAGGGCTGCGCGATCCCGTCGCGGCTGCTCGTGCACGAGTCGGTCTACGACGAGGTCGCGGAGAAGGTCGTCGCGCGGGTGCGCTCACTGCGGTTCGGGGATCCGTTCGACCCGTCGACCAACGTCAGCCCGGTGGTCACACACGCGGCGCGTGACCGGATCCTCGGGATGATCGGCCGGGCGCGGTCGCAGGGCGTGGGCAGGCTGCTCGCCGGTGGCGGTGTGCCCGACGGCGTGCCGGCGGGCGGCTACTACGTCGAGCCGACGGTCTTCGGTGACGTCGCGCCGGACAGCGAGATCGCCCAGGTGGAGGTGTTCGGCCCGGTCCTGTCGCTCCTGCGGTTCTCCTCCGAGGAGGAAGCGGTCGCGATCGCGAACAGCACGTCCTACGGCCTGGCTTCCTACGTCAATACCCGCGACATCGGCCGGGTCAACCGGCTGACGGCCCAGCTGCGCGCCGGCGGCGTCTACGTCAACGGCGCTCCGCCGGTGGTCGGCTACGAGCTGCCCTTCGGGGGTGTGGGCATCTCGGGCTACGGCCGGGAAGGCGGCCAGGAGGGCCTGCTGGAGTTTGTCCGCACGAAGGCCGTGGCGATCGCATGACCCGGCCACTGATGCTTACCGGTGCTGTCGCCGCCGTCACGGGCGGCGGCAGCGGAATCGGCCGGGCCGCCGCGCTCGCGTTCGCCCGCCGGGGAGCCCGGGTCGCCGTGAGCGACCTCGATCTCGACCGGGCGCGCGCCGTCGCCGCCGAGATCATCGCGGGCGGCGGCGAGGCGTTCGCCACCCGGGTCGATGTCACCCGCGAGGCCGACTTCGCTGCCTGGCGTGACGCCGCCCTCGACCGGTTCGGCCGGGTCGACCTCGTCATGAACAACGTCGGCGTCCTCGCCCTGGGTGCGCCCGAATCGCTGCCGGACGAGGCCTGGCAGCGGGTGTTCGACCTCAACCTGATGAGCATCGCGCGCAGCAACCGGGTGTTCCTTCCCCTGCTGCTCGACCAGGGCCGAGGCCATGTGGTGAACACCGCGTCCGCGTCGGGGCTGCTCGCGTACGGCTTCGACCGGCTGCCCTACGTCGCGAGCAAGCACGCGGTCGTCGGGCTGTCGGAGGCGCTCGCGCTGTACCTGGGTCCCCGCGGCGTCGGGGTCACCTGTCTGTGCCCATCCGGAGTGATCACGAACATTCTCGAGCAGGTGACCGTCTACGGGGAGGTCGCCTCCTCGCCCCGCGCGCCCGATCATCCCGTGGTGCCCGCGGACACAGTGGGCGAGCTGGCGGCCGACGCCGTGACCCAGGGACGTTTCCTCGTCCTGACGGCGCCCGCGATCCATGACGAGCTGGCGGTGCGGGCCGGCGACCTGGAGGCCTACCTGCAGGCCCGGATCACCGAGCAGGCGCCGTGAGCGGGGCCCACGGGGACGGCGGCGTACGGGTCGGTTTCGTCGGGCTCGGCTCCCAGGGCGCCCCGATGGCCCGAAGAATCCTCGACGCCGGCTTCCCGACAACGCTGTGGGCGCGCCGCCCCGAGGCCCAGCAGCCCTTCGCAGACACGGCCGCCCGCTTCGCGGCGAGCAGGGTCGAGCTCGGCGCGGCCAGCGACCTGCTCGGCGTGTGCGTGGTGGGCGACGCCGACGCGGACGAGGTGCTACGCGGACCGGACGGAGCACTCGCCGGCATGGCGCCTGGCGGGATCGTCGTGGTGCACAGCACCACCCGTCCGGACACCTGTCGCCGGCTGCAGGAGGACCACCCGCACCTCCACGTCCTGGACGCGCCCGTCAGTGGTGGCGGGGCAGCCGCGGCCGAACGCAGGCTGCTGGTCATGGTCGGCGGCGAGGCTGGGATCCTGGAGCGCTGCCGGCCGGTCCTGACCGCCTTCGCGGACCCGATCGTGCACCTCGGGCCGCTGGGCAGCGGCCAAGAAGCGAAGGTGTTCAACAACGCCCTGTTCACCGCGCAGCTCGCCCTCGCCGCCGAGGTCCACGCGGCCGCGCAGCGCCGCGGGCTCGACCCCGCGGCCATGGCGACCGTGCTGCGCGGCGGCAGCGGCCACAGCTTCGCCGCCGAGGTCGTCGCCAGGAACGGCTTTCACCTGGCCCCGCTCGCGGGCAGCGCCGGGCCGCTGCTTGCCAAGGACGTCGGGATCCTCGCCGGCCTGCTCGCACCCGTCGCGTCACCACTGATCGACATGGCCGACGCCGCGTTGACCGCCATGGGCCTCGCCCGCACCGCACGAGAGGACCATTCATGACCTCGTCGACTACCGCGGACGACGTCTACCGGGCCGTGATGACCGTCGACCCGCCGACGCCACAGACACCCTTCGACACGGCCTCCCGCCAGTACCTGTTCGGAGAGATCTGGAGCAGGCCCGGCCTGGGCATTCGCGACCGCCGCCTCGTATCGCTCGCCTGTGTCGCCGCCGCGGACGCGGCGACACCGATCGACGAACACGTCTACGCGGCGCTTCGCAGCGGCGACCTCACAATCGAGCAGATGAACGAGGTCACCTTGCACTTCGCCGTCTACTGCGGCTGGCCGAAAGCCTCAGCACTGGAGCAGGCCGTCCGCAAGCAGTGGCACCGACTACACGCTGAGCAGGGACAGGAAGCGCCGGCCTGGCCGACGCTCACCGTCGAGGACCTCGGGCCGGCGGACCGCGAGGAGCGGATCGTCGGCGGGCAGGAGGAGTTCAGGACCGTCAACATCATCCCCGCCCCGCCGTCCGACTCGCCCTACTTCTACGCCGGCATCCTCAACTTCGTGTTCGGCCACGTCTGGCGCCGGGAAGGGCTCAGCCGCCGCGAGCGCCGGCTCGTCACGATTCCGTGCGTGGGTGCCTCGGACGCGGTCGGACCCATCTTCTCGCACGTCGGGTCGGCACTAGAGTCAGGCGACGTGACCTACGAGGAGATGCAGGAGATCATCCTGCACTTCAGCGCCTACTACGGATTCGCGAAGGGCGAGGCGCTGCACGAGGCCGCGCGCCACTGGCGAGCGAGCCGGCCGTGAGCCAGCCGCAGGGCACCCCGGCCGGTGCGATGGCACTGCAACTCTTGCTGACCGCCGAGCGGCTCTTCGCCGAGCATGGCATCGACGGGGTGTCCCTGCGGCAGATCGCCACCCAGGCCGGGTCTGGCAACAACTCGGCCGTGCACTACTACTTCGGCTCGAAACGACAGCTGATCGAAGCGATCTTCGCTCACCGGATGCCGCAGCTGGTGCAGCGGCGCGCGCTCCTGCTCGCCCGCATCGACCCGGGCGACCTGCGAGCCCGATTCGAGGCGCACCTGCTGCCCGTGCTGGAACTGGCGGAGTCGCCGGACAACTTCTACGTGTCGTTCGTCGAGCAGCTCCAACGCAGCACCGAAGCCACCGGCACCCTCGTCCAGTCGGACGACATCCAGCGCTCCCAGGACGAGTTCCTCAACGACATGCGCCGCCTGGTGCCCCACGTCGAGGAGCCGGTACGCACGATGCGCATCCGTGAGGTCCAGGAACTCAGCGTGCACGCCGCGGCCCGGCGGGAGCGAGCGATCGCGGCCGGCGAACAGATCGTGCCGTTCGGCCTGTTCGTCAGCACCTTGATCGACGGCTTCACCGGCCACCTGGCGGCTCCGGTGTCGCAGGAGACCCGACGATTCCTCACCACTACCACTGACCAGACACCCCCGGCCATGTCGCTGCCGGCACTCTGATCTCAGCTCGACGCTTTCCGCTGGCACCGGGCGGCGACGTGTGTCTTCCAATGTCGCGTCGCACAGGTCGCGACAAAGCCCTCCACTATGTGAGCGATTATGTGAGCGATCGCTCACATAGCCAGCGGCGGTGCATCGACGGCGCACAGGTTGGCCAGGGCGCGGGGCCAGAACAGCCGGAGGTCATTCCCCCGCCGGTGCCGCCGACGTCACAGCGATGCGGCGACCACGTCGAGACACATGGTGCTGTCCGGTGCTGTCGCGCGCTGGCGATGCCGAGTCCGCCAACGCCAGCGGCGACGTCCGCGGACTGTCCTTCACCCGTGGCGAGGCGGATCTACTTCCGCGGGGTGATAGGGAGCTTCTCCCAGCCACGTACTGTCGAGGTACTCGCAAGCTTGGCGCCGTTCCAGTCGACGTCCCATCCCTTCGGGAAGCGCTTCGCCAGTTCTTCGAGGACGATGCGTCCTTCCATGCGGGCGAGATTCGCGCCGAGGCAGTAGTGCAGGCCGTAACCGAAACTGCGCTGCGCCGTGATGTCACGGTGGATGTCGAGGTCGTCGGGGTTGGCGAACTTGGACTCGTCGCGCCCGGCGGATCCGACGATGAACAGCGCGGTGCTGCCCTCGGGGATGGTCTGGTCGTGGAACTCGACGTCCTTCGTGACGTACCGCCCCACCGCCTGACCGACCGGCTCCAAGCGCAGGATCTCCTCCACCGCCCTGCCCGCGAGCGACGGGTCGGCGACGACCTCCTGGTACTGGGCGTGGTTCTTCTCCTCGCCGAAGATCTTCCCGATCCAGCCCATGAGCTGGCCGGTGGTCTCGTTGCCCGCTCCGGCGATGACCGCGCAGTAGACCAGAATCTCCTCGCGGGTGAGCTTGCGGATAGTGCCGTCGTGGTCCTCGAACTCCACGTTGAGAAGCTTGGTCATGATGTCGTCGGAGGGGTTCGCGATCCGCCAGTCGATGTAGCTCTCGAAGATGTCGGTCGCGATCTGCGAAGCCTCCGCGTCGATCTTGCCGCCCTCCTCGGTCTTGAGGTTGGCGACAGTACGGTCTCGGACCGATTGCTGCATCTCCTCGGGAATCCCGACCAGCATGCCGATGACGCGCATCGGCACCTTGTCCGAGAGAATGTCGATGACGTCGAAGCTCTCGCCGTCGCGCACCGGGTCGAGCTGGCGGGCGACGTAGTCGCGGATCTTCGGCTCCAGCGATTTGATGCCGCCCGGGGAGAACAGGCGGGAGACCAGGCGGCGGTGGATTCCGTGGCTCGGCGGGTCCTCGAAGATCACACTGCCCGGGGGCATCTCGATGCCGGACTTGATGAACTCGTAGATGTTGCCGCGGGCGTTGCTGAAGTGCTCGATGTCAGGCAGGCCACGGTCCACATCGTCCCACCGCGCGAAGGCGTAGAAGTCGTGGTCTTCGTTGTAGTAGACCGGGGCTTCGGCACGTAGGCGCTTGTAGATGGGGTACGGGTCCACCCAGATGTCGTGGCGGAACGGGTCCCAGTAGAGGTCTGCGGTGGTCATGCGTCGTCTCTCATTCCTTCACTGGGGTGGTGTTGGCTGCGAGCCAGCTCTCGATCCAGGTGCGGGTTTCGTCGTGCCCGTCGGTGAAACCGAGCAGGCGATCGTTCGCCTCTAGCTGTGCCAGACCGGTGGTGAGCAGGAGAACGACCATCGGTGGTATGTGGTCGGAAGCGATCGACTCACGTTCGAGGGCCGCCCGCGCGAAGTCGAGCTGCGCAGTGCGGAAACGTCGCGCGTAGGCCGCGATCTCCAGCCGCAGCGCGGGGTGACGCTGGGCGAGAGCCACGAACTCGACCATGAGTTTGCTGGCGCCGGCGTCAGAGTGGATCTGCCAGAACCTGCGGAGCGAGGCCTCACCTTTCGCGATCTCGGCGAGACGTGCGAGGTTCTCCTCGGCGCCGCGCCGGAAGGCCTCGATGAAGAGGTCCTCCATCGAGGCGAAGTAGTAGTGGACGAGCTGGTACTTCACGCCGGCGACCTCTCCGATACGCCGCGTCGTGATGTTGCCATAGCCCTCGCGGGCCAGGAGTTGGATCGTGGCTTCGACGATCCTGTCACGCGTCTCGGGCGCCCGGGAACCCCGCGAACGGACCTCTTGCTCTGACCCACCCATGGCAGTTACTTTTACACTCGTCAAAACCCAGTGTCCAGTAGGGAGAAGCGAATGGGTCGGGTCGCTGTCGTCACGGGTGCCGCCGAGGGCATCGGTTCTGGGATCGCCACCCGGTTGGCGACGGACGGTCACAGGGTCGCGATGCTCGACTGGCAGGGAGAGAAGGTCGAGAAGCTCGCCTTCGAGCTCACCGCGGCCGGCGGCACCGTCCTGCCGATCACTGTGGACGTCTCCGACCGCGCCTCGATCGAGGCCGCCTACGCGACGGTGCGCGAGCAGTTCGGGCCGATCCACATCGTCGTCGCGAACGCCGGCATCTCGAACATGGTCCCGTTCGTGCGGCTCGATCAGGCGACCTGGGACAGGATGATCGCGGTGAACCTCACCGGCGTCTTCCACACGATCCAGGCCGCCGTGGCGGACATGATCGATGCGAAGTACGGCCGGATCGTCACGATCTCGTCCTCAAGCGCCCAGTCGGGCGCGCCGGCGATGGCGCACTACGTCTCCAGCAAGGGCGGTGTCATCGGCCTCACCAAGGCGCTCGCCCGCGAGCTCGCCGAACACCGCATCACCGTCAACACGGTCCCGCCGACTATCGTCGACACCCCGATGGCCCACCACGAGGCAGGCCAGGCCGGTGGCGCGGAGCAGTTCCTCGAAGCGGTCAGTGCGATGGTCCCGCTCGGCCGGGCCGGCACGCCCGCCGACATCGGCAACGCCGTGTCGTTCCTCGTCTCCGACGACGCGGCTTACATCACCGGTCAGATCATCGGCGTCAACGGCGGCATGTACATCTGACGTGGGGCGGTAACGCGCAGCTGCGGCGGCCTGCCCAAAGAGAGCGATCGGCGTCGTCGACGGGTAACCGTGCCGACGGCCAACCGTGGTTGTCGGCCCACCTCGCGACGCCTCCCTGATTTCCCTCCTGCGCATCCGATCTGCCGGCGGTCGCAGGGCTAGGTGACAGGCAGAAGAAATGATGGTCAGCTCGCGTCCCTGCCGCGCGCTCGTGCACCGGCCGCAGGAGATACGCGACGAGCTCGGCGATCACACTTGTGGAAGGAAGTCCATGGAGCTCGTAGGTAAGGCCGCGGTGGTCGCAGGAGGCGCGGGTGGCCTCGGAGGAGCGACGGTGCGGCGCCTGGCCACGCTGGGAGTCGGTGTCGTCGTGCTCGATCCCGATGCAGACCGCGCAGGGGCACTCGTCGCCGAACTGGGTCCCACGGTCAAAGCGGTGACCGGCGACAGCAACGACGACGAGGCCGTGGCCGCCGCGATCTCGGCGGCGCAGGCCCTCGGCGTCTTCTCCATCGCCGTCAGCGCGACGGGCGTCGTCATCCCCAGCCCACGGCTCGTCGGAGGTGACGGGTCGATCATGTCAACAGAGGTGCTGCGCGCGAATCTGGACCTGCACGTGTGTGGCCCGTTCAACCTCACCCGGCTCGCGGCATCGGCCTTCAGCGCCAACGCGCCGGACGAGGACGGGCAGCGTGGAGTCGTCGTGCAGACGGCGTCGATCAGTGCGTTCGACGGCCAGGCGACCATGGTTCCCTACGCCGCGGCCAAAGGGGCGATCGTCGCGATGCTGCTGCCCATGGCGCGCGACCTCGCCGCGATCGGCGTCCGGGTATGCGCTATCGCACCCGGGGCGTTCGCCACACCACGGCTGTCGAACCCCGTGGTCCAGGAGCTGCTCGTACGCGACGTCCTGTTCCCGAAACGGCTGGGCAGGCCTGAGGAATATGCCCTGCTCGCGGAGGCAATCATCCGCAATCCCTACCTCAACGGGGAGGTCATTCGGCTCGACGGCGCAGCACGCCTCTCCGCCGAGATGACCCCCAGCCGGCCACCGAAGCGCTGATCCCGCTGCGCGGTTCGACGGCGGGACCCACGCGCGCTGGCTGGTAGCAGCCACCGGAGGGACCGGTTCCTCCGGTGGCTACTCACAGCTGGGCACCCTGCGCGCCATGTCCCCAAGCCGGAACGGTTCAAGTGGGATCCAAGGGGCCGCCAGCTAGTCATCCGGCAAGGGTGCGAGCTCGGCTGAATCGAGTGCCGCGTATCTCGCCTGGCCAGGCGGGTGGTGTCTCATGCCTTGAACGCCTTCATCTGTGGCCCGAACAGCCGACCCACCTGCGGGTCCGGGTAGAACACATCCGTCACGCGGTTGAGGCCCGCTGGCGCCTCGCAGTAGACGCCGATCAGCTTCCGCTGCGGCTGTACTCCTTTGCGGTCGGGCCGGAGTACAGCGCTCGGACAGTGGTCAGCCCACCGCTGGTGCTCGCGGCTCGGAGCACGTAGTTCTCGCGGCTGGGGCTCACTCCGGGCTTGCTGTAGTCGAGCTTGCCGAGGAGCCCACCGGTATCGATGCTGGCGAGGCTCTGCTTGGCTTGGACAACTCCCTCGCGGGTGAGGTCGCCTTTCCTGCATGCTTCTTCGAGGATCTCCGACATCACATGCGCGGAGGCGAATCCGGACAGCATCGTGACGCTCGGCGCTGAGCCAGGGAACTTCTTCTGGTACGCCGTGAGGGGCTCCTGGGTAACGGCCTGGTCGTAGGCCGGGTAGGGGCTGATGTTGTAGTAGTTGGCGATCAGGGCATCCTTGGCCGGGGTGTTCAGCAGTCCCGGGGAGAAGGTGGGGTTGTTCCCGACCAACGGGACGTTCAGTCCCTGTGTCGCGGCGACGGTAGCTGCCGAGGCGGTCTGGCCCGGGGACGTCGCGAGCAGGACCGTCTTGACTCCTTCGGCGCGCAGCGCTGTGATCTGAGCAGTCATGTCCTGGTCGCTCGGAGTGACCTTCTGCTCCACGACTCGCATGTTGTGCTTCTTGGCGAAGAAGGACGCGCCCGCGAGTGTGGTGGCGCCCCAGTCACCCTCGAGGTAGATCACGCCGATCGCGTCGCCAGACGCGATCTTCTTCTCCTCGAGCAGGTAGTCCAAGCCGTTGACGACCTCGACGTCGTAGGTCGGGCCCAGTAGCGCCATGTCCGGGTTGTCGGTGAGGCTTGCGGCCCAGGTCAGGGGGATGGTGACGATCGAGTCCTGTTCGATGCGCTTGGACAGGGCCGCGGTCATCGCGGATCCGAGCAGCTGCTGGATACCGAGCACATCACCGCGCATACCGGAGTATAGGGAGGTGGCGTTCTGGACGTTGTAGCCGTGATCCTTGACATCCAGCTTCACCTTGTAGGTGCCGCACACACCGCCCTCGGCGTTGCGTTCGTCCCAGAAGATCTGCTGGCCAGCCGTTAGTTCCTTTCCGAGGGCGGCGAAGACCCCGGTGGCGTCGGTAAGTACGCCGAGCGTGATCGTGTCGCCCTTGATTCCGGCGCCAATCTTGGCCGAGCCGCTGGTGTCGCCCGTCGTCGTGCTCTGCCCCTTGGTGCTGCATGCGGAGATGGCTAAGACGGTGACTGTGACGCAGATTCCCGCGCTCCGCAGCGTGATCCGTCGGCGACCCCGCCCCTCTGACCGTGTACCAGTCGGCGCGGAAAACGACGAATCCGCGGCTATGCGCTCCGTGTTACTCATTACAATCTTTCCCTTCAGTAAGCAAGAAACAAGAATCACGGCCGAGAGTGATTGACTTCCCCCGGCCCCTCTCCAGGGGAAAGGGTTATTTTTCGGGGATGGTGTCCGGACTGGCAGCGATCACGGCCGCTGCCACCATTGGTGCCGAATTCTGTGTCGAGGTCCGAGAGGTTGATTTTTTCCGCTCCCGGTCATTAGTGTCGCTGCTCGAAGCCGGGCCTCGGAGGTGTTTGCGTGCCCGGCGAGCAAGGCCAGCGGCACCCGTTGGCTCCACGAGGACGATCAGCACAACAGCCGCACCGTAGGCGAAACGGGCGGCATCGGCGTAGCTGACACCGCCGCTGCCGGGGGCGGACAGGAACGGCAGAGAATCGCTGTACTGCTGAAGTACGAGCGGGAGCGCGGTCACGAACGCCGCTCCGGCCGCCGCGCCTCCCATCGAGCCAAGTCCACCCAGAACAATCATAACCAGGTACTGGACTGATACCTCAATGGTGAAGGACTCGGGCGCTACACTTCCGACCGAAAGAGCGTAGAGGACTCCAGAGAGTCCCGCATACATCGAGGACAGTAGAAAGGCGCGTGCTCGATAGGCCGCGACATCCACTCCGTTGACCGCGGCCGCCAGTGGATTGTCTCGCACGGCCTCGAGTGCCACTCCGCTGCGACCACGCAGCAGGTTGTTCGCGAAGATGATTGACAGCGCGGCGAGCAGCAAACCCAGGTACCACAGGCGTTCAGCCTGTCCGAAGGGGACTCCGAGCACCGTCAGATCCGGATCGGAGTCGCTGAACGAGAATCCGGGCAACGAGAAGTCCGGCACCGATCGTCCATTGAATCCGCCGGTCAACGGCGTCGCCGTGTTGAGGATGTGCTGGCCGGCGACGACAAGACCAAGCGAGGCGATCGCGAGGTACAGACCGCGGACCCGGGCCGCGACCGGGCTGAACAGCAGCCCGGCGAGCCCGCTTACGGCCACGGCGATGATCATCGCCAACAGTGGTGGCAGACCGAGCCCGCTGATGCCGCCGGAGCCCTCGCCTGACAGAAAGGAGTAGGAGATGGCGCCGACGGCGAGGAAGAATGCATGGCCGAGGGAGAGCTGCCCGGTTGTCCCGCTCAGCAGGTTCAGGCCCACGGCACCAATGACCGCGGCGAACACCGCGAAACCGGTTCGCAGCCAGAACTCGTCCGCGTAGAACGGAATTACGACAGCTATCGCGAAGAGAGCGACTGTCGGCCAACGGCGAAGGCTGGTGAGTGCGCCCAGGAGCCCCGGGAGTTTCGCCCTAGACACGGTTCAGCTCCTTTGTCCCCGCCAGCCCGGAGGGCCGAATGAGAAGAACGACGACCATGACGATGTAGGGCACGACCTCCCCGATACCGCGTCCAAGGAACAGCAGATCGTCCTGGTAGCCGGCGGCGAGCGATTCGGACACTCCGATCAGCAGGCCCGCCATAAGCGCTCCTCCGGGAGAGTCCAATCCGCCCAGGACGGCGACGGGAAAAGCAGCGAACGCGACTGTTCGAATGCCCGGTTCGAGGCCCGGGGTCGGGCTGCCGGTGAGGAAGAGTCCCGCCGCCGCGGCGAGAGCCCCCGCGAGCAGCCAAGAGGTCAGTGCCACCCGGCCCAGTCTGATTCCCATGAGCTGCGCGGCCTCCGGATCCTCGGCCGCAGCGCGCATGGCGACTCCCCAGGAGGTGAAGCGGAATGCGGCGAAGAGACCGGCGATTACGACAGCTGCCACAAGGAAGGCGATCAGACGGTTCGCCGAGATGGCCACGCCACCCAGACTGACGACATCGGCCCCCCAGGGATGTCCTAGGCCGAGGATGTCGGATCCCATACGGCGGGTGAGATCAGTCGTAATCAGGATGTCGACGCCGAGCAGCATGATGGTGAGGCTGATGGCTGGCGCGTTGCGGAGCCGGCGGACGAGGAGTAGTTCGATGAGGGCGGCCATCGCCGCCGCGGCCGCGACACCGAGCACTACCGCACCCGCGAAACCCAGGGAATCATGCGTCCGGGCGACGACGTAGGCGCCGAGCAGGACAATGGCGCCGTGCGCGAAGTTCAGCACCTCGCTGGACCGGAAGATGATCACAAAGCCGAGTGCGATCAGTGCGTATACCGCTCCGACCGCCAGCCCGTTGAAAAGCAGAGAGAGGAAGGTACTCACAGTTTATCCCTCCAGGAAGTGGGAGGGGCGTCTGACGGTGCTTTGGAGATTCCGTCCGCGGAGCCCAGGTAGGCGCGAATGACGTCGGGGTCACGCTGAATCTCTGCGGGCGTCCCGCTGGCGATGACGGTGCCGAAATCCAGTACGGTCACGCGGTCGGCGATGGCCATCACCATCGCCATGTCGTGCTCGACGAGCAGAATGGTGACGCCGAGCGACTCCCGGATCGCACGCAGCTGACCGGCCATCCGGGAGGACTCGGTGGCGTTCATTCCGGCCACCGGCTCGTCGAGGAGGAGGACGCGTGGCTCGGTGGCCAGCGCGCGGCCGACCTCAACGCGCTTTCGGTCGCCGTAGGACAGGCCGCTGACCTCGACGTCGAACAGGTCGCCGAGACCGAGGAACTCGGCGATCTCCCGAACCCGGGCGCGGTGGCGTTCCTGCTCGCGGATCGTCGATGGTAGGCGGAGCCCGGTTCGGAGAAAACCGGCCCGCGTCAGATGATGGCGGCCCAGCATGAGACTGCGGGCGACGGTCGCATGTGATGGGAGGGCGATGTTCTGGAAGGCGCGCCCGATTCCGAGCTCGGTGATCTGGTGCGGCCTCCGTGAGGTCAGCTCGGTGTTCCCGAGCCATACCTTGCCTGCGCTGGTGCTGTACAGGCCGGACAGCACGTTGAACAGCGTCGACTTGCCGGCCCCGTTCGGTCCGATGATCGCGTGGATGTGGCCGGGCTCGACCGAGATCGAGACGTCGGAGAGCGCCTTGAGGGCGCCGAACGTGACACTGACGCCTTCGATGCGAAGGCGCTGCGGTGCCTGCTCCTCCGACTGCTGATTTCTGTCCCGCCTGGGGGGCGACGCTGCAGAGCCGTCCGCTCGGCTCCGCAGCGTCTCGTCCGTCGCGGTCGATCCTCCGCCGGGAATGGGGCCGCCGGGAGCGTTCACGGTTGCCACCTCGTCAGTGTTCTGGTGCCTGCGGCCCGTTCACGACCATCGTCACCGACGGAGCCGTCTGTGCTGTCCGGCCGGATCACTTCCGGGCCGACCGCCTGCGCGCCGTGGCCGAGGTACAGCCGCTGCACCTGCTCGGATGCCGCGAGCGCGGCGGCGCTGCCGGCGAGACTGACCTGCCCGACGTCAAGCACCACCGCTGTGTCAGCCAGCGCGAGAGCCATGGTCGCGTTCTGTTCGACCAACACGACGCAGACACCCTGCTTGTGGATCTCCGCGACGATTTCGCCGACTCGCTGGATCATCATCGGCGCCAGGCCCAGGGACGGTTCGTCGAGGAGCAGGAGGCGTGGGTCGGACATGAGGGCCCGTCCGATCGCGAGCATCTGCTGCTCTCCTCCGGACAGGAGCGCGGCTGGTTGTCTCGATCGGCTGACCAGGATCGGGAAGAGCTCGTTGACGCGTTCCCGTGCGCGGGCCACCGCTGCGCGACTGCGAGCTGCCGCGGCACCGGCGCGGAGGTTGTCCTCGACGGTCATGCGACCGAAGACACGTCGCCCTTCGGGTACTTGGACCACTCCGGTGCGGACGATAGAGGCGGCGTCCTGTTTGTGAATTGGTGCCCCGTCGACGGTGATGGTGCCGCTATCCCGGCGACCGCCATGTCGGCCCAGCGTCCCGGAGACCGCGCGTAACAGGGTGCTCTTACCGGCGCCGTTGCTGCCCAGCACGGTGAGAACGCCGTGTTCGGGAACCTGAAGCGAGACCTTTCGCAGGGCTTGGACCGCGCCGCCATAGCTTACCGACAGGTCGGCTACTTCTAACACATGGGCCTCTTTGCGGGGTTTTATTGGCGATGCCGAGGATGTCGTCGACGAAGAACTGAGGCGGCGGGCACGAGCTGCCGACCGGTGATGGGGGCCTTCTGAGTGGAGGACCGGGCCTACTGGCGACAGGAGGGGCGACGAGTCATGCGCCGGTCTCCGGCGGCCGGAAGGCAGGCTGCGGTGACAGGGAGGCAGGTCCAAGGCCAGGTGTGAGACGGCCCGTCGTCCTGGCCGCCATACCAGGAGGACTGGTGCGCCGACGCTTCGGGCGGGCCTGCGGCGCGGCGTCGATGGCGCGGCACGCGTACCGCAGGCGGCGGAGAAACCGAGGTCAGGCAGGGACGTTCGTCGTCGTGCCCTGGATCTTTTCGGCCCATTCCCGTAGTGGGCCTTTGACGAGCTTTCCGCTGGGGTTCCGAGGAATCGAATCGATTATCCTCAGCTGGGTCGGGAGCTTGTAACGAGCGAGCTGGAGTCCGGCGAAGTCACGTATCTGTTCGATCGTCGGTTCGGCACCCGGACGACAGCTCAGGATGGCTACGACGGTCTCGCCCCAACGGGGATCGGAGATACCGACGACGGCGACGTCCATTACATCGGGGTGCTCGATGATCACCCGTTCGACCTCGGCCGGATAGACGTTCTCACCGCCACTGATAATCATGTCCTTGAGGCGGTCGACGACGTAGTAGAAGCCGTCCTGGTCGCGGTAGGCGATGTCGCCGGTGTGGAACCATCCCGCGCTGTCGAACGCCGTGCCCGTCGCCTCGGGATTCTTCCAGTAGCCAGGCGTCACGTTCGGGCCCTGGACGCACAGTTCACCGCGGAGGTCCGCGGCGTCGACAGGGGTGTCGGTGCCCGGTCTGACCAGGCGGACCTTGGTGTAGGGCATGGGGACTCCGGCCGAGCCGAGCTTGTCCATGGTCAGCTCGGCTGGAAGGTAGGTCGCGAACGGGGCTGTCTCCGTGAGCCCCCACGCCTGCTGCAGCAGGACACCGCGCGCCGCGTAGTCCCGGATCAGCGCGGGCGGTACTGGCGCGCCGGCGACGATCGCCGACCGCAGCGCGCCGAGGTCGGCGGTGGGAAACCCGGGCAGCCGGGCTACCGCCGCGAACATGGCGGGAACCGCGAAGAGGACACCGACCCTGAACTCGATGAGATCGTCGAGGAACTGCTGTGGCTCGAAGGCGCGGCGAACGATGACGAGTCCTCCGCGCAACAACGTGCGCAGCGTGAGTGCGTTCAGCCCACCGATGTGGAACAGGGGGGCCACAGCCAGCGTCACGTCGTTGTGGCGGGTGTCGACCACGCTGTCGACATTGACCGCGTTCCACCAGATGTTGCCATGCGTGAGAATCACGCCCTTGGGGAGCCCGGTGGTGCCCGAGGTGTAGAGAAGCGCCGCGATGTCGTTCTCGTGGCGGGCTACCGGCACGAAGTCGTCCGCGGGCTCGGCGAGCAGTGTCGACAGCGGCAGCCAGCCTGGGACCGGCTGCTCGGGTGCGGGGCATGCGGGATCTGTGTCGACGAGGACGTAGTCGTGGGTCGGTAGGTCGGCCCGGACGGACTCGACCAGTGCGCGGTGGCCCTCCTCGACGATCAGGACCCGGGCATCGCAGTTGAGCAGGATCTGACGGATCTCGGTTGCCGCGAGGCGGAAGTTCAGCGGTGCGAAGACAGCGCCGAGATGCGCCGCGGCGAGCATGGCTTCCAGCAGGACAGGGCTGTTGTAGCCCAGGTAGGCCACCCGGTCGTCTTTCGCCAGACCGATGCGCGTAAGTCCGGCGGCGAGCTGGCGGACGGTCCGCGCGACCTCGCCGGCGGCGATGGTGCGCCCCTCGTAGTGGAGGGCGGCCGTGTCCGGCGCGTACCGCGCGCGACGGTAGAGCGCGGCTGCGGGGCTGATGTCGACAGCTGTCATGACGAATCCTTGCGCGACGGTCGGACAACGCGGGAAGGCAGTACGGCTGGCGGGCGGCGGCAGTTCGGCGCGATTTCGGTCGGCGGGTTCACGGACGGATAGATGGTGGCCAGGCAGCGCGGCCCGCTGGGTCGCCTCGGCGCGTGTGCCGGCGACGACGCAGCCGTCGCGGCGGCGGTGAGTGGGCACGTTGTGGCGACGGCGCCGAAGGACTCCGTGGCCACGGCCGGGACCGACCGTGGGGGCGTTCCGGCGCAGGCCTGTGCTCCGACGCCACCGGGACTTGACGGGCCGGGGCCTCCCGGCCCTTTCAGATGCATCGCGCTGCTGCCTTTCATGATGTCCGAGGTGTCTTCACGGGTGTCACCCGGTAAGTCCGGACACGTCGCCGGGTCCCGACATGAGACGCTGACAACACGTTCCTCTTCCACCGGTCGTGCCGCTGTACGGAACACGTAGGGCTGGGGCAGGCAGCGGTCAGCCATGGGTACCGGTGGACAGCGTGAAATAGCGATTCAGCGCCGCCGTCATAGATGAGGGCATGACGCGCCGAACCGGGATTCCGTTTCCGCTTGCGGGGCGGCATCGTCGGTATGCGGCGCGCTCCGTCGCACTTCGGCGTGACGGGGCACGGAATGGTAGCCGAGCCTCGCGTGGCCAGCGCACAGGCGCGCCTCGCGGTGGGGAGGTCCGACGAGAGGTCGACGCGATCACGTGCAGGTCCGACTACCCGTCCCCGAGGGGGAGCGCGGTGGCGACGGCGAAACCGGCGATCCATTCCGGGATCGGCCGGTAGAACCGGGACGTCATGGCGTAGGGGCCGCTGGCAGCCAGCGATGAGAACGCGGCGACCCAGGTGCGGGTCTCATGCCCGGAGCCGCCGCCTTCGGCGCCCATCCACTCGACCGTCCAGGAGTCGACATCCTCCAGCCTGCCGCCCGCGAAGGTGTCGAGGACCAGTTGGTCCCAGACGGGGTTGATCGGGATCATGGTGGTCGAGCCGTCCGCGTAGGCGCGGCCGGCCTGGACGACGCGCTCCTCGCCGCGGGCGCGCTGTTCGGGGGTGGGTGGATGCCCCTCGATCAGGGCGTCGGCGACACGTGGCGGCGCGCCGGCCAGGACGGGCACGGGTGGATCGTGCGAGAGGCCGCCGGAACCGAGGAACAGGACCCGTCGGCCGAGGTCGGCGGCCGCCCGGCCGACGGCGGTGCCCAGCGCCCGAACGCGGCTGACCGGGCCGAACGGTGCCGCGACCCCATTGACGAAGATCGGGACGACGGGAACCTGATCGATACCACCGAAGAGCACCTGCAACGGCTGGACGAATCCGTGGTCCACGGTCATTCGTGCGGAGACCGTCAGATCGACGCCCTGCTCGAGCGCCCCGGCGGCGAGGGCGGTCGCGGCAGCGGAATCGACCGAAAGCGCCCCGGCCGCGGAGCCGAAGTCCCCGACCGCGTGAGCCTCGGTGGCCAGGCAGAACGGTGGCATCTCGCGGTAGAAGAAGCCGTTGTAGTGATCCGGCGCGTAGAGGACCACGAGGTCGGGGGCGAACTCCCGGATGAAGCTCCGGGCGTTCGCCACAGCCTCGTCAACGGCCGCGACGACGTCGGCCGCCGGGTCGTTCTTGCCGATCAGCGGGGAGTGGGACAGTCCTACGAGCGCGGTGGGCATCAGGCTTCCCCTTCTCGAACCTGCGTGCGCGGAGCAGGCGGATGAACGACGATCTTTCCGGTGTGTTGGCCGTCGAGCATGAGCTGAAAACCCTTGTCGATCTCGTTCAGGGGCAGTGTCCGGTCGATGACTGGACGCACACCGGTGGCGTCCATCATCCGCAGCATGGCGACGAGCTCGGGTCGAGTGCAGCCGGTGGAGCCGAGGATGCGTTGCTGGAGGTAGAAGACCCGGGCCAGATCCGCCGGCGGATTCGTGCCGCTGGTCGCGCCGGCGACGACGATGGTCCCGCCGGGCCGCAGTGACCGCAGCGAGTGCGACCAGGTCGCCTCCCCGACGGTTTCGATGACGACGTCGACCTTCTCCGGCAGCCGGGCACCGGTCGGGAAGGTCTGGCGTGCGCCCCAGGCCAGTGCCTTCTCCCGCTTGTCCTCGCTGCGACTGGTCGCGTAGACCACGGCTCCGGCGGCGGCGGCGAGGCTGATCGCGGCCGAGGCGACCCCGCCGCCCGCGCCCTGGACTAGCACCCGGTCGCCAGCGGTGATCTTCGCCTGGGTGAACAGCATGCGGTATGCGGTGGTCCACGCGACGGGCAGGCACGCGGCCTGGTCGAAGGACAGCCACGCAGGCTTGGGCACGAGGTTGCGGGTGGGCACCGTCAGGTACTGGGCGAACGCGCCGTCGTGACGCTCGGAGAGCAGCGCCCGGTTCGGGTCGAGGGTCTCGTCACCTCCTCCGGCGTCCGGGTTGGCGATCACCGGGTAGACGATGACCTCGTTCCCGTTCTCGTCTATGCCGGCCGCGTCACAGCCCAGCGTGATCGGGAGCCGGTCGGCGGGATGGCCGACACCGCGCAGCGTCCAGACGTCATGCATGTTGATCGACGAGGCGATCACCCGCACCACGGACCAGCCAGGCCGGGGCTCGGGGACGGAGACCTCGCCGACCACGAGGCCGGAGAGCGGGTCGGTGTCGCTTTGCGAAACGGCACGTGCTGCGAGCATGGCGTCAACATGCAACGGCTGCCGCCAGGTCGGACAGCACCCGTGCCGTCCTGTGGCACGGGTGCTGGCGGAGCCGGGCCGGTGTTGGTTTCCCTGGTTCTGTGACCGCGAACGGGCCTGCTGCGGTCGCGTCGCTCCCGTCCGGTCTCGTTGGCCGATGCCCTCATCCCATCTGGGAGGACGAGGCCGGACGGGTTGCTGCCAGACAGGTCAGGTGGCGGTATATGTCCGGATCGATCCGCGATGAACTGCGCTCCGTGTCGGAGCCGGTGATGGCGCCCATTCCGGGGCCTGTCCGCACCGAGCTGTCTCCACGAACAGCCGGCCCCACGACAGAGGGAGAGGAGATTCGATGACGTCGACCCCTGAGCTGGCCGGCCGCGCGGGTCGGCCTACCGCGACCCCGGCCGGCCCGCTGCACCGTCCGTCCGAGTTGACTCCGACCATCGATGTCTCCGGGTTGGTGGACGCGGACGGCGGTCTGCTGGACCGGGCGATCTTCACCGACCACCAGATCTACCAGCAGGAACTGCGCCGGGTCTTCGCGCCCAGCTGGCTCTTCCTCGCCCACACCGACCAGTTCCGCAGGCCCGGCGACTTCTTCACCACCTACATGGGTGAGGACCCGGTCATCGTCACCATGGACAAGAGCCGCGCGGTCCGCGCCTACCTGAACTCCTGCCGCCACCGGGGCGCCCGGGTATGCCGCGCCGATGCCGGCACGACCCGCAACTTCACCTGCACTTACCACGGCTGGGCGTACGACCTCGAAGGCCGGCTCGTCAGCGTTCCGAACAGGGAGGGCTATCCGGACCGCTTCGATACCGCCGACTGGGGTCTGGTCGAGGTGCCCAGGGTCGAGAACCACCGCGGTCTGATCTTCGGCACGTGGAACCCGCGGGCGCCGTCGTTGCGCGAGGCGCTGGGTGGCATGGCCTGGTACATGGACGCGATGCTCGACCACGACGGCGCCGGCACCGAGGTGGTGGGCGGCGTCCACAAGTGGGTTCTGGAAGGCAACTGGAAGCTGTCGGCCGAACAGTTCGCGACCGACTGGTACCACGTCAACATGAGCCACGCGTCGGCTCTCATGCTCCTGGCACCGGCCGGCAAGAGCCCCAGGGACGAGATCGTCCACCGCGCAGGCCGCCAATACGTCGACCCGAACGGCCATGGTGCCGGGTTCCCGGTTCATCCGAAGAACCGTTTCGACGCCCTCGCTGTGCATCAGTGGTTCGACTACGAGGCGGCTCGCGCGCGCCTCGGTGACGCACGCGTCGAGGGTCCGATGACCAACGGGCACGCCACGGTGTTCCCCAACTTCTCCTACCTGCCGGTCAACGGCAGCGTCCGGGTCTGGCACCCGAAGGGCCCGGACCGGATGGAGGTGTGGGCCTGGACCCTGGTCGACAGGTCCATGCCGGACGAGGTCAAGGAGGCTCAGCGCCTTTACAACCTGCGCACCTTCGGGCCCAGCGGGGTCTTCGAGGCGGACGACGGGGAGAACTGGAGCGAGGTTCAGGCCATCTCCCGCGGGTTCGTCACGAACAGCGTCCCGCTCAACTACCAGATGGGTCTCGGGTCCGAACGCGAGGACGGACGTTACCCGGGGAAGACCAGCGAGCTGTACAGCGATGCCGCCGGCCGGGCGTTCTACCGCCGCTGGCAGTCACTGATGAACACGCCGGCCTGGTATGAGGTGGACAGATGAGCGGCACCGGTATCCGGGTCGCCGCCCTCGACGACATCCCCGAGGGCGAGGGCATCACGGTCGACCGGGCCGTCACCGGCACCGAGGACGACATCGCGCTGCTGCGTGACGACGACGGGTCGGTGTGGGCGCTCAACGACACCTGTACCCACGAGACGGCGTCCCTCGCCGAAGGCTGGGTCGAGAAAGGGCACGTCGAGTGCCCGCTGCATGCGAGCCGGTTCTGCCTGCGCAGCGGGAAGGTGGAGGGTCTGCCCGCGACCCGGGACGCCGTCGCCCATCGGGTGGAGGTCCGGGACGGCGAGGTGTACCTCTTCCCGAACGAGACTTCGTCATGAGCGCCACGCCGGGCCGAATCGTCATTGTGGGCGGTGGTGTCGCAGGCGTCAGCACGGTGGCCGCCCTGCGCGCGGGTGGCTATGACGGCACGCTCACTCTGGTCGACGCCGGCGAGTTCCCTTACGATCGGCCACCGCTGAGCAAGGACTATCTGGCCGGCAAGCGAGACTTCGAGCAGATCGCGCTCAAGCCCGCCGGCTGGTACGAAACGCAGTCCGTCCGGCTCATACGGCGAGCGCAGGTCACGGCGTTGCTCCCGGGGCAAGGGCTGGTCCAACTCGCCGACGGCACCACCCTGCCGGCTGACCGCGTCGTCCTCGGCACCGGAGGCACGGCCGCGCGCCTGCCGATCCCCGGCGCCGCGGAGGTCGGCGTCCAGGTGCTGCGCACTGTCGAGGACGCGGGCCGGCTTCGCGACGCCCTGCCCGCGGCGTCACGCGCTCTGGTGATCGGCGCTGGCCTCATCGGCGCGGAGGTCGCGTCCACCCTGGCCGGGCTGGGGTGCGCGGTCGTCCTGGCCGACCCGGCGGCGCCCCCGCTCGCCGCCGCGGTCGGACCGGAACTGGCCGCCTGGCTACATGATCAGCACCGAACGCGGGGAATCGACACCGTCGCCGCCGGCATCGCCTCATTGCGGCGGACATCCCGCGGTATCGAGGCCCTGCTCGGCGGCGAGAAGGAGGCTCGCGTCGTCGACCTGGTTGTGCTGGGTGTCGGGATGGTCGCGGCGACCCCGCTCGCCGAAGCCGCTGGGCTAGAGGTGGATCGAGGGATTCTGGTCGATTCGGCCCAGCGCACCTCGAATCCGGCGGTGTTGGCGGTCGGCGACGTGACCCGCAGCCGCGCGGACGGCACACAGGCAGGGCACTGGGACGCGGCCCGGCGCGACGGAGAGCGTGCGGCGGCCACGCTGCTCGGCCGACCGGCGCCGGTGGCGTCAGCTCCCTGGTTCTGGAGCGACCGCCATGGCCGGCACATCGAAACGGTCGGCCGGATGGCCGCGGCGGACCGCACCGTCGTCCGCGGCCGTCTGGGCGACGAGCCGTTCGCAGTGTTCGGATTCCGCGGCACCACGCTGGTCGGTGCCGTGTCCGTCGACGACACCTTCGCCGTGCGCACGGCCCGCAGACTTCTCGACGGCGCAATTCCGGTAGACGCGGATCTGCTCGCCGACCCGTCGACGAATCTCCGCCGACTGTTACGTGGATGACGTGCCGCTGGGCGGCACGCCGCATGGCCGCCGCCGCTTCTGAAGGGATCGAATGAAGCGTGAGCACCACGTCCGATCGCGTCGCGACGCCATTTCTGGCTGCCGATGACCGCCACTCTGACCTGAGCACTCATTTTGAGGTCGAGCAGTTCTACTATCGCGAGGCCGAGCTGCTCGACGAGTGCCGGTTCTCCGAATGGCTCGAACTGCTCGCCGACGACCTCGTCTACTGGATGCCGACCCGGACGGACCGGTTGCGCAGACAGCAGGCCCTGTCTGTCGCCGCGCGTGGCGAAGCCGCCTTCTACGACGAGACGAAGTCGAGTCTGGAATGGCGGATCCGCCGGTTCGACTCCGGCACGGCCTGGGCCGAGGACCCGCCGTCGCGGACCCGGCACCTGATCACCAACGTCCGGGTACGTCACGCCAACCCCACCGACGACCTCGCGGCGACCGGCGCGGACGGCGACACAGCGGTATACGCCGTCCGGTCCAACTTTCTCGTCTACCGTAACCGGCTTCAGCGTGAGGAGAACCTGTTCGCCGGCGAGCGCACGGACATTCTGCGCCGCACCGGTGATGGGCTGCTGATTGTGCGCCGCACGATCCTGCTCGACCAGAATGTTCTGCTGGCGAAGAACATCAGCATCTTCTTCTGATTCCGGCTTCTGATTCCAGTCAGTTTCGCACCGCGTTCCCATCACCCACCGCTTCTCTTGCGAAGGAACCATCGTGACTACCATCAGTGAAGTCGCGCTGAGGACCCACCAGGTGGCCACCGCACTCGGCGAGATCGCCGTCGCCGAGGCTGGCACCGGTCCGGTGCTGGTCATGCTGCACGGCGGCGGGCCGGGTGCCTCGGGTGTGAGCAACTACCACCAGAACCTCCCTTCGCTGACCAGGCGTTTCCGGGTGGTGCTGCCCGACCAGCCCGGATTCGGCGGCAGCTACCGGCCCACCGAGGCCGATCTCGACGCCCGGTCGATCACCGCGATCACGGTCGACGCCTTGGCCGAGGCGCTCGACGGGCTGGGCGTCGAGCGCTTCCACCTGCTCGGCAACAGCCTCGGCGGCGCGGCGGCGATCGCGTTCGCGCAGGCCCACCGGGACCGGGTCGAGAAGCTGGTGCTGATGGCTCCCGGCGGTGGTTGGCTCCCGTTCGGGCCCACGCCCACCGAGGGCCAGAAGGAGATGTTCCGCTACTACAACGGCGGCGGGCCCAGCGAGAAGAAGATGGCGGCGTTCATCCGGACGATGGTCTTCGACCACCGGCAGTTCGGTGCGGACGTCGTCCGCGCGCGTTACGAGGCCTCGCTGGACGAGAGCCACATCGCCTTCTACCACCTGTACAACGCGGCGTTCGCCAGGCGCGGCGGCATGGATCCGCTGTGGCGTGACCTGCACCTGATCAAGGCGCCGACGCTGCTGCTGTGGGGGCGCGACGACCGGACGATCACGCTGGAAGGCGCCCAGATCATGCTCAAGCAGATCCACGACGTCCAGCTGCACGTCTTCGGCGGCTGCGGGCACTGGGTGCAGCTGGAGCGGGCGCGCGAGTTCGAGCGCCTGGTCACCGACTTCCTGGGGCCCGAAGCATGACCGGATGGCTGGACGGGGACGTCGCCCTGATCACCGGTGGCGCGTCCGGGATCGGCGCGGCCGTCGCCGAGCGGTTCGTCGCCGAGGGCGCCTGCGTCGTCATCCTGGACCGCGACGGCGCCCGGCTCGACAGCGCCCGCGAGAAGTCGGCCGACCCCAAACGGGTCCACACCGTGGCCGGGGACGTCCGGTCGAGCCCGGACCTGCACCGCGCGGTCGCCGAAGCCGTCGACCGCTTCGGCCACCTCGACACCCTGGTCGCCAACGCCGGTGTCTGGGACTACCAGCGCCACCTCACCCGCCTGTCCGCGGACGAGCTGGACGCGGCGTTCGACGAGATCTTCGCGATCAACGTCAAGGGCTACCTGCTGGCCGCCGAAGCCGCCTGGCGAGAGCTGGTCAGGGCACGCGGCAGCATCGTCATGACGCTGTCCAACGCCTCGTTCCACGTCAACGGCGGCGGCCCGATCTACACGGCCAGCAAGCACGCCTGCCTCGGCCTGATGCGCGAGCTGGCCTACGAACTGGCGCCGAAGGTGCGCGTCAACGGGGTCGCCTGCGGCGCCATGCGCACCGACCTGCGGGGCCCGGAGGCCCTCGCGCTCGGGAACCGCTCGCTCGCGGCGTCGTTCGACAACAGGCCCGCCGACGCACCGGCGCCGCCGATACCGCTGCACGATGCCAGCGTGGACCCGGCGGACCTGACGGGTTCCTACGTTCTCCTCGCCGCACGGTCCCAGAGCGGCACTGTCACCGGCCACGCGATCCAGGCGGACGGCGGGATCCGCGTCCGTGGATTCGCCTCGGGTGCGGGCGGAGACCGGCTCTAGAGCCGTGGCCCGAGCAGCTCTTCGGGCACCAGACCAGCCATTTCCGGTCCGGGGGGGCCTTGCCGGGCGGTGGCCGCCGCACGGCGCACACAAGAAGGGGCACTATGAGGAAACCCGCAAGACGCCTGTTAACGCTGTTCACCGTGGCCAGCACGGTGGCGGCGCTGACAGTGCAGGGGATGCTGCTGAGCCCGGCATCCGCCGCAACCGGGACGGGTTGCAAGAACGTCGCGCAGCCGACGGTTGCAGGTGCGACCGTCCAGTCGATGTCGACCTCCGACAAGGCGACCGACATCCTGCTGGGCGTGCCGGCTCACTGCGAGGTGACGCTCTCACTCACCCACCCCGGTGACGATGACAAGGTGCAGGTCACGGTGTGGCTGCCGACCAGCACCTGGAACGGGCGTTTCCAGGGAACCGGCGGTGGCGGGTACGCGACCAGCCTGCAGCTGGGCGGTATCAGCCTGGGTGAAAGCGTCGCGACGCTTCCCTCGGCCGTGAAGGAGGGCTACGCCGCCGCGGCGACGGACTCCGGCATCGGCTTCAACCCGCTCAGCCCCAGCGCCTGGGCGCTGAAGGCGGACGGCACAGTCAACACGGGGCTGCTCACCAACTTCGCGCACCGCTCCATCCACGACATGACGGTGGCCGCGAAGCAGGTAGTCGCCAGCTTCTACGGCCAGCAGGCCTCCTACTCTTACTGGAACGGCTGCTCCACCGGCGGCCGCCAGGGAATGATGGAGGCCCAGCGCTACCCGGCCGACTACGACGGCATCATGGCCTCGGCCCCGGCGATCAACTGGGACACCTTCGTCCCGGCGGAGCTGTGGCCGCAGGTGGTGATGAACGACCTGAAGACCTACCCGAGCGCCTGCAAGTTCAAGGTCTTCACCGACGCGGCCATCGCGGCCTGCAACCAGGGTGACACGGTCGCCGGTGGTCTCATCAACCAGCCGGAGACCTGCAACTTCGATCCCCGCAGCCTGATCGGCAAGGTCGTGTTCTGTGACCTGGTCTTCCAGACGATCACCGCGAACGACGCCGAGGTCGTGCGCAGGATCTGGGAGGGCCCGAAGACGGCCGACGGCCAGCAGGTATGGAACGGGCTCCCGAAGGGCGCCGCGATCGACATGGTCGCCGGCACCACCTCGGACCTGCTGGGCCGGCGGAGCGGTTCACCGAACTCGCTGATCGCGGACTGGGTCAAGTACTTCCTGCTGAAGCAGCCGTCGGCGGACATCGCGACCATCACGCCTTCCCAGCTGCTGACGCTGATCGGGCAGTCGCAGACCGAATACAAGGCCATCATCGGCACCGACAACCCCGACCTGACCGCGTTCAAGGACCGGGGCGGGAAAATCATCGGCTGGCACGGCCTGGCCGACCAGCTGATCTTCCCGCAGGGCACGGTGAAGTACTACCAGCGCGTGCAGGCGACAATGGGCGGTGCCGCGAGCACCAACGATTTCTACCGCTTGTTCCTCGCTCCCGGTGTCGGGCACTGCGGCATCGGCGGGAACGGCCCGGTTCCCACCAACGTGCTGGCCTCCCTGGTGAACTGGGTCGAGAACGGCCAGGCCCCGGCCACCCTGACGTCCTCGGCCAGCAGCCTCACCGAGGGAACCATCACCCGTAACATCTGCCTCTACCCCGAGATCGCCCGCTACAACGGCCAGGGCGACCGGAAGGTGGCCAGCAGCTACCACTGCGCCGCCTGACGGCAGCACACCCGCCCGTTGGTGGTCGGCGTGACGTCGCGCCGACCACCAACGGGTCTCCGCACGCGGAGAAAGGCCAGCTGTTCGGAGTCGTCGCAGCCGATGCTCCGGTGTTTCTGCCGTCGCCGAATTCCCGGAACTGCCCGTGAGGGTTGCCACGTTCACCGCGTTTCGCATCACGGAACGGCTCGTTGTGGCTGATCAGGTCGGCTGCCTATACCCATGACAGCTGGCGTGCGTTCCTGCCGCTGGCCGACCAAGCACCCATCCGTGAACGGCGTCGAGACACGTCGTTGCAGGGGCTGCGACGGACTACCCGCGCGTGCCGAGGAGAAGACAATGCCTGAACCGCGCCGACGTGCGAAGGTCAGTGAGGCACGTCCATGAGCGCCACCAACGGAACCCAGCCGCAGGGCGTGACACCAGGCGGAACCCTCGCCGTCGACGTCGGTGACACCGTCGAGCGGGCCGCCGCGATACTCGTGACCGCCGAGCAGACCGGTACCCCGTGCCCGCCGGTTCGGGACATCCTTCCGAACGGCGACATCGCCGCG
>NZ_ADGX01000089.1 GCF_000177675.1 Parafrankia sp. EUN1f | reverse complement strand
CAAGCGCCTGAACTGCGACTTCACTACCCGCTAGGCCGGTGGAGCAGTCAGTCACCACTGGTCTCAGCTGGTCACAGCTGGGTTCTGATCCACCCCCGCGCCCCGGATCACAACGCGAGAGCACGGAGTTGCTCGCGAAGATCTTCATACCAGGCGTGCTGCCCCCGCTGATCTGTCCGGGGCGGCGCGCCCAGAGCGTCGACCGGGTCCGTCACGTCGTAGGTGACGCGGTAGGCCGCGATCGACGCGGCTGTGTCCATCCAGGCGGCGCCTTTCTGGCCGGACGGTGGGCTGTAGCCGACGGCGCGGTTCAGCCAGCGCGGCAGCAGGGCGGACTCGCCCACCGCCGCGGCGACACGTTGCCGAATCAGCTGGCGCAGGCGGGCACGAGCCTCGTCGCCGCTGCTGATGGCGGGGTCGTGCACGGCATGTAGCTCGTCATCGGCCGCGATTCGACCGGAGGCCGATTCCGCCTCCTGCCTGGTCAGCTCCAGTTGCCGCGCGAAACTGTCCACGTCGATGATCGCTCGCCGGAACCGGCGAGCCGCCTCGCTGTGAGCCGCATCGCCGAACGACGTATTCGCGAGGACCCTGCTGTGCTCGACCGCTTCGGACCGACGCCGGAGGTGGCGCTCACCCAGCTCTCGATAGGACTCGACGATATGCTCGCAGCGAGACCGGTCGGCCTCATCCAGCACGGCCGCGCGTGCCTCGTCACCCTGGCGAATTATTCCGCTGAGGTTCCCGGTGAAATGGTCGACGTCATCGAGGTCGACCACGGGCGCACCGGCCGTGGACCGCACGGCCCGCTCGATGAGATCCACTCGGTGATCCAGCTTGTACGCAGCCGCCCTGATCTCGGTGAGCGTTCCTGAAAAGCCGTCGAACTCCCCCCGCAGGGCGCACAGGCCGGTCACCACCGCCTCGACGCGGCCAGCGTCCAGCTCCTCGACCTGCCGTTTCAGCGCCTCGTACTTCTTTGTCGCCTTTTGAAGATCCTTGCTAAGGGTGCGAACTTCCCTTTCCAGTTCGTCGAAGTCCGACTGGCTGGGGTGGGTCAGGTCCTGCTCAGTCGCCATGACGCTCCTCTCGTGGCGTCGGCCCCGAGGCCGACGACGTCGGAGCGCCGGCACCGCCGGACACCACGACGCCGAAGAGCACCAGGCCGACGATGACCGCGCACCAACCGGGCAGGGCACCGAACGCGACAAGTACCGCCGCCACTGCGGCGACACCGAGAACCGCGGCTCGCAGGAGGCGAAGGCCCTGCCCTCCGACCGGTCGGCGCGGCTCGGCGCGGAGGTCCGCGAGGGCCACCAGCCCGGCGGCGACCATCGGTAGCCACCACCTGCCGATCCAGCCGACCGCAGCCGAAAGAAGCAGGAAGGCGGCGACACCGGCGGTCGCCGCACTGATCACGCGGATTGTTTTCGCGCGCTCCCGCCGGCGCTCCTCCTCTGCGGCTTTCACCGCACGCCCCTCGCTGTCCAGCAGGTCGACCGTGGTCCGCAGAAGGGCGCTCACCGCCTCCTGGTAATCCACATCGTGGCGGGGTTTCTCACCCAGTTCGCGGTGCTGCTCACGCAGACGCCGACGGTTCTCCTCGGCCTCACTCAGGTCGACTCCCATATGGACTCCGTTTCCAGCGTTGACGCTGCCGCGGGCCGGAACCAAAACCTTCGCCTGGCGCACCCAGCCCACACGCGGGACGCAGGGCAACCGGGAGCCAGGCAACATAGTAGGACCACAACTCCGAAAGATCGGCCGAACGGGTTGTTCAGTCGCTTTCAGTCGCCCGGCTCCCCGCGGCGGGGCTGTTCTCCGGAACAGGCTGTTCCGCGGACATTCGCCGCCACTCGCGCGGGGTGACGCCGTGCAGGCGGCGGAAGCGGCGGGTGAAATGCGTGGGGTCGCTGAAGCCCCAGCGGCTGGCGACCATCGCGATGGTGCGGTGCCGGTGCTCCGGGCGGCGTAGTTCCTCGCGGGCGCCCCGCAGCCGCTCACCGATGATCCACTGTTCGAGGCTGAAGTCGGCCTGGGCGCAGATCTTGTACAGGTGGCGCACGGAGATGTTGTGGGCGGCCGCGATCACGGCCGGCCGCAGGTCGGGGTCGACGAGATGCCGGCGGCAGTAGGCGCGGATCTGGGTGAGCAGTGTTTCGTCCAGCACGTCACGGGCGCGCGGCTCGGCATGCGCGGCCGATGCCAGCAGGGCGCGGGCCAGCTCGATGCTCCCCCGCCCGAGCAGGTGCGCGGCCGGGTCGACGCTGAGGCTGGGAGCCTCCCGGACGAGGTGGGCGACATGGTCGGTCATCAGGCCGTACAGCGGGCTGTCGCGCAGGTTGACCGCCGCGCGACGGATCACGTCGATCGGGAGCCCGATCTGCTCGAACGGGATCTGGATGCAGCCGGCCGCGCCGTCACCGGACCAGGAGAAGTCGTACGGCGACGACAGGTCGGCCATCATCAGCGCGCCGGGCGGCACGGTCTGCCGGTGCCCGAGCTGCTCATGGTGGCCGTCGGCGCGCAGCTGGACGGACAGCGCGACCACCGGCGCGGCGTCCTGCCTGGCCTGCTTCGCCGTGCGGAGCAGGCGCAGCCCCGAGGAGCGGGCGACGAACACGTTCGCCGTCCCGAGATCCCAGACCTCCAGGCGGGTGCGCACGTCACCGCCCGGGTTCTCGTGGATCACATGTGACGGGACGGACGCCTCCATCATCGCCGCGTGGACGGCGTCGATCCGCTCCCCCGGCGGCAGGTCCGCCGTGTCCAGCACGAATCCCATCCGCTCCGCCCTGTGTGCACGGTGAGCCGACAACGGTGCACGCACAGCCCTGCTGTAGGCGCACCACCCCCCTAACGTTCCTTCCGGAGTCTTATCAGGAGGTAGCGGTGCTGCGGGGGCGGGTTGAGGAACGTGCACGCCTGGAGGGGCTGGTCGCGTCCGTGCGTGACGGGCTCAGCGGCGTCCTCCTGCTCCAAGGGGACGCCGGCATCGGCAAGACCGCCCTGCTGGAGCACACCGCCGAGGCCGCCGCGGGCGCGGGCGTGCAGGTCGTCCGGATCGCCGGCGTGGAGTCCGAGTCCGGTTTCGCCTTCGCCGCGCTGCACCGGCTGCTGCTCCCGTTCCTCGGAGCGCCACGCGGCCTGCCGCCGGCACAGGAGCAGGCGATGCGGGTGGCGTGCGGGCTGGCCGACGGGCCGGCGCCCGACCGCTTCCTGGTCGGGCTCGCGACGCTGACGCTGCTCGCGGAGGTCGCCACCACCAGGCCTGTGCTGTGCTGCGTGGACGACGCCCAGTGGATCGACGCCGAGTCGCTCGGCGTGCTCGCGTTCGTCGGGCGCCGGCTGCACGCCGACGGCATAGGCCTGCTGCTCGCGGTGCGGGGGCGCTGTGACGGGCTCGCCGGAATTCCGGTCCAGCCCGTCGCCGGTCTGGACGAGCCGCACGCGCTTGAGCTGCTCCGTTCGACCGTGGCGGGGACGCTGGACGCCCGGGTCGGGGCCCGCATCGTGGCCGCGACCGGCGGCAACCCGCTGGCTCTCACCGACCTGGGGCAGGAGCTGACCAGCGCCCAGCTGGCCGGTGGGGTGTCGCTGCCGGAGCCGCTGCCCGTCGGGGGCCGGCTGGAGGAGCACTACCTGCGACAGGTGGCGGCGCTGCCGAAACCCACGGGGACGTGGTTGTTGCTGGCGGCGGCGGAGCCGGCCGGCGACCTCGACTACCTCCGCGACGCCGCCGCGCGCCTCGGGATCGGGCCGGACGCGACCGGCCCCGCCGAGGCGGCGCGGTTGGTGGCGGTGCGGGCAGCCGTCGAGTTCCGCCATCCGCTGGTGCGGTCCGCGGTGTACGGCGGTGCCACCAGTGTCGCGCGGCGCCAGGCGCACGCCGCGCTGGCTGAGGCGACGTCCCGCCCCGCCGACGCCGACCGGCGGGCCTGGCACCTGGCAGCCGCCTGCGCCGGTACCGACGCCGATGTCGCCGCCGAGCTGGAGCGGGTGGCCGACCATGCCGGCGCCCGCGGCGGGTACGCGGCCCGGGCCACTTACCTCGCCCGGGCCGCCGAGCTCACACCCGAGGCGTCCGGCCGCTCCGAGCGGCGACTGGCGGCCGCCGAGGCCGCCTTCCTCGCCGGCGCCCCACTGCAGGCGCAGGCGCTGCTGGACTCCGTCGAGGAGTCGGCGACGGACGACGTCGGCCGCGGGAGGGCGCTGGTGGTCCGTGCCGGAGCGCTGCTCACGCTGGGGGCCGAGGGAGCGTTCGCCCGGGCGCCGGCGCTGGCACTGCGGGCGGCATCGGCGTTCGGCCCGGACTCGCCGGAACGGGCCCGGGACGCGCTGCTGAAGGCCGTGGAGTACACGAACGGCGCGGAGGGCCTGCTGCTCGACATCACCCACGCCGACATCGCGCGCGTGATCCGGGAGATCCTGGGCGTCGCCGCCGGCGGCGACGCCGGCGGCGCTCCGGGCGGCACCGGCACTGACGCCGCCCCCGGCGCCGGCACCGGTGGCGCGAGGTTGGCGACCGGGCCCGACCTGCTCCTGCGTGCCTTCGACGTCCTCGCCCTCGACGGGTACGTGGCCGCCGTCCCCCACCTGCGACGCGCCTGCGAGGTGCTGGTCAGCCCGTCCACCTCCGACGAGGACTACCTGCACAGCTACCTGTCGGCGGTCTGGATGAGCATGATGATCTGGGACGAGCCGTTGCACACCGCGGTGATCCGCCGGGCCGTCGAGGTCTCCCGGCGCGCCGGCGCGCTGTGGCAGCTGGACACCGTCCTGTACTGCGCGGTGATGCATGAGACCAACCTCGGCGACTTCGCGGCCGCTGACACGCTGATGGCCGACGGCAACCAGGTCCGCGCGGCGATGGGCGCCACGGATGAGGTGTGGGCGATCTACCGCCACCCGGAGCTGCTGGCGTGGCGGGCCGACGGGGACGATCTGACCAACGTCCTGGACGATTCGATGCGCGCCGCGACCTGGCTCGGCAACGGTGCCGTCGAGTCGATCGCCCGGATCGGGCGGGTGATCCTCGCGCTCGGTGGCGGCGACTATGCGTGGGCCCGTACCGAGGCACATCATCTGATCGCCTCCGATACCCGCGGCGTGCACTCGCGGGTCCTGCCGAACCTGGTCGAGGCCGCGGTGCGCAGCGGCGACCGGGTACTCGCGACCGCGACGCTGCGCACGCTGTCCGAGCGTGCGACGGCGGTCGGGGGTTCGTGGGCGCTCGGCCTGCTGGCACGCTGCCAGGCCGTGCTGGCCCCCGACGACCGCGCCGAGCCGCTCTACCGGCAGGCGATCGCCCTGCTCTGCGCCAGCCGCGCCCGCACGGACCTCGCCCGTGCTCACCTCCTCTACGGCGAGTGGCTGCGCCGCCGCAGGCGTCGCCGGGACGCCCGCGACCAGCTGCGTGCGGCGTTGGTGATGTTCGAGGAGATCGGCGCGGCCGGATTCGCCGCCCGGGCCGCGCAGGAGCTCGCCGCGACCGGCGAGACCTGCCGCCCCCGGAACGCGGGAACGGCCACCGGCCTGACGGTTCAGGAGCTCGCCGTCTCCCGGCTGGCCGCCGCCGGTGCGACGAACACCGAAATCGCGGCCCAGCTGTTCATCAGCGCCAACACGGTGGACTACCACCTGCGCAAGGTCTTCCGGAAGCTCGGTGTGACGTCCCGCCGCCAGCTCGGGCCGGTACTGGCCGCCGAGCTGGGCCGGCACGCGGACGATGCCGGCGACGCGGCAGGTCGGGCCTGATCACGTGCGCGGGGCGGCCCGACTGTCATCACTACGTGTTTCGCGGGATTCGGCGGCCGTGCGCCCGGCCCCACGATCGTGGGGACCGGAGTTCGGCACTCTCCTCCATGGGAGCGCTTCCATGCCGTTCGTCAGTACCGCTGATGGCACGCAGATCTACTACAGGGACTGGGGCCAAGGCCGGCCCGTCCTGCTCAGCCACGGCTGGCCGCTCAACTCCGACAGCTGGGAGGCGCAGCAGCTCCACCTCGCCGAGCACGGCTACCGGGCCATCGCGCACGACCGCCGGGGGCACGGCCGCTCCACCCAGACCTGGGGCGGCAACGAGATGAACACCTACGCCGACGACCTGGCCACCCTGATCGAGGCCCTCGACCTGCGGGACGTCACACTGGTCGGGTTCTCCACCGGCGGCGGGGAGGTCGCCCGGTACATCGGCCGCCACGGCACGGCCAGGGTCGCCCAGGCGGTGCTGGTCTCCGCCGTGCCGCCGCTGATGCTGCGCACCGACGACAACCCGGGCGGCCTGCCCGTGGAGGTCTTCGACGCGATCCGCGCCGGTTCGCTCGCCGACCGGTCGCAGCTGTACCGGGACCTCGCCGACGGCCCGTTCTTCGGCCTCAACCGGGCCGGGGCGAGCGTCTCCCAGGGCGTGCGCGACGCGTTCTGGCGCCAGGGCCTGCAGTCCGGGCACCGCAACGCCTACGACTCGATCGCGGCCTTCTCCGCCACCGACTTCCGTCCCGATCTCGACGCGTTCGACATCCCGACCCTCGTCATCCACGGCGACGACGACCAGGTCGTGCCGTTCGAGGTCGGTGGCCAGGCCTCCGCCGCGCGGATCCGGGACGCGGCGCTCGTGGTGTACCCGGGCGCACCGCACGGCATCACCGACACCCACAAGCAGCAGCTCTGCGACGACCTGCTCACCTTCCTCGACAAACACAAGGAGAACCGATGACCGCACCGGACACGATCGTCCTCGTCCACGGCTTCTGGGTGACGCCCCGCAGCTGGGAGAACTGGATCAGCTACTACGAGGCGAAGGGCTTCCGGGTGATCGCCCCCGGCTACCCGGGCTTCGAGGTCGAGGTGGAGGCGCTGCGGGCCGACCCGCAGATCATCGTGGATGTCACCGTTCCCGCGATCATCGAGAAGATCGGGGGGATCATCGACGGCCTCGACCGCAAGCCGATCATCATGGGCCACTCGGCCGGCGGCGCGTTCACCCAGATCCTGCTCGACCGCGGCTACGGCGCGGTCGGTGTAGCGCTGAACTCGGCGCCCACCGAGGGTGTCAAGGTGGTGCCGTTGTCCCAGGTGAAGTCCACGTTCCCGGTGCTCAAGAGCCCGGCCAACCGGCACAAGGCCGTCGGTCTCTCGCTCGAGCAGTGGACGTACGCGTTCACGAACACGTTCACCGCCGAGGAGGCCGAGGCCCTCTACGAGCGCTACCACATCCCCGCCAACGGCGGGATCCTGTGGGGCAGCGTCCTGGCGAACTTCCAGCCCGGCCACCAGGACACCTGGGTGAACTACCACAACGACGACCGCGCACCGCTGCTGTTCATCTCCGGCAGCGAGGACCACATCATGCCGCCGGCCATCCAGCAGTCGAACGCCAAGCACTACAAGTCGAACACCATCACCGAGGTCAAGGAGTACGAGGGGTACGCGCACCTGCTGCCCGCGCAGAAGGGCTGGGAGGAGATCGCCGACTACGCCCTCGACTGGGCGCTGCGGCACGCACAGTCATGAGTTCCGCCCCGTTCCCCGGCACCGCCCCCAGCTCCGTCCGCGTCACCCACATAGGCGGGCCGACCACGCTGCTGGAGTTCGCGGGCTGGCGGCTGCTGACCGATCCCACGTTCGACCCGGCCGGGCGCAGGTACGCGTTCGGCTGGGGCACCTCGTCCCGCAAGCTCGCCGGCCCGGCCATCCCGGCCGGCGAGCTCGGGCCCATCGACGCGGTGCTGCTCACCCACGACCACCACGGCGACAACCTGGACGAGGCCGGCCGCGCACTGCTGCCCTCCGCGGGCACGGTCATCACCACGGTGCCCGGGGCGGCCCGGCTCGGCGGCGGCGCCCGGGGGCTGAGCCCCTGGCAGTCGACCACACTGGAAGCTCCGGGACGGCCGTCCATCGAGGTCACCGCCACCCCGTGCCGGCACGGGCCGCCGCTGAGCCACCCCATCGTCGGGGACGTCGTCGGCTTCGCCCTGCGCTGGGACGGGCAGCGGCACGGCGTGCTTTGGATCTCCGGCGACACCGTGCTCTACGGCGGCGTCCGCCACGTCGCCGAGCGGCTGACCGTCGGGCTCACCCTGCTGCACCTGGGCGGTGTGCGCTTCCCCGTCACCGGGCCGCTGCGGTACACGATGACCGCCCGCGACGCGGTCGACCTGCTCGGCGCGGTACGGCCGCACACCGCCGTCCCGGTGCACTACGAGGGGTGGCAGCACTTCCAGCAGCCCAAAGCCATTATCGAACGCGAGTTCGCCGACGCCCCGCCCGACGTCCGCGACCGCATCCGCTGGCTGCCCCTGGGAACACCCACCGACCTGGAAACCTGACCTCCCTGCCGTTTCCGCATGGGCGCACCGTAAGGCGGCCGGCCGCGGCGGGGTTGTGTTCTCAGGTGACGCCCATGCGGTAGGCGAGTCCGCGTAGGTCGCGGCCGCCGGCCGCGCTGCGGGCCCGTTGCAGCATCACGGCGACGGTCTCGCGGACGAGCGGACTGGTTCTGATCTGCTCGGGTGCGAGTTTTTCGGCTTCGCGGAACATCGCCAGGGCCTCATGGTCCTTTCCGCGGGTCTGCGCGAGGCCACGGCCGAGATCGGCGTAGAAATGCGCGCGGCGGCGGCGTGACGGAAGAACGGTCGGGTCGACGTCCTGCGCCAGTTCCGCGGCCTTGCCGCCGTCACCTCGTTCGACGGCGATGCTCACCTGCCAGACCGCGACATTGGTCGGCCCGAAATGCAGGCGGAAGGTACTGGTCTCCCCGGTGCGCCGGGCGATGTCCGCGGCTTCGGCGATGTGGGCGTCGATGTCGCGGGGGTCGCTGCCGGGGGCGGCGGCCAGTGCCGCGGTCAGGTGAAGAATGCCGTAGACGGGCATGACGTCCGGGTGGTCGAGGCTGGCGGCGGCGGTGTCCGCCGCGTGCTGCGCCACCCGGCGCGCACGGTCGCGGGCCCCGGCGGTGAGCAGGCCGTTCGCGCGGGAGAACTCGCCGAGCGCGGCCCATTCCGGGCTTTCCAGCAGCTGCGCCCCCTGCACGCAACGTTCCGCGGCGATCCACGCGAGGTCGACATAGCCGAGGTCCTTGGCCAGGACGAACGCGGCGCGGTAGACCTCGACGAGGGTGGCGATGGCCGCCCGGGCGCCCGGCCCGTGCGGGTCGGCGGCGTGGCTGTGGAGCCCCTCGATCAGCTCCGGCAGGCGCGGGGCGTAGCTGGCGTGCTCCGATGCCTGCCAGGCGACACCGACCTCGGCGGCGATCCGCTGGAGTTCGGCGACGGGCCAGGCGGGCCGCTCCGGCCGCTCGTGAAAGGCCGTGCCCAGGATGGCGATGCGAAGGGCGGGAATCGCGGCCAGGGACTGGGCCTGGGCCGGGTTCGTCGGCGCGTACGGCTGGCCGGTCAGATCCGTGATCGACACCTGCAGGGCGGCTGCCACCGTTTCGAGGTGTGATCGGCGGTCCATGCGGCGCTGGCCGTTCTCCACCATCGACAGGAAGCCCTTGGACAGGCCGGTGAGCCCCGAGAGTGTCTCCAGGCTCATTCCGCGGTAGCGCCGGCAGGACCGTATCCGTATGCCGATTGTCGGCAGTTCCGATCCGTCGTTCATGACAGCGTCTCCCGGTCTGACGGAGCGCGGGCAACTGCCGCCAGCCTATCCCGCCCAATGCGGCGCCCCGCATTCACGGCGGTGAACGCCACGCGACCCGTCCAGCCAAATCGGTTCGCAGGTGTGAACGTTTGGTTACGCGCGAAACATAGCCTGTCCCACGGCATGACTCCGCTCGCGATCGCCAGCGGCGCTGACGGATTCGGGAGGTGGCTATGAGGGATGGGGACAGCACGGACATCGACGCTGACGACGAATGGATGTGGAATAACGACGACTGGTTCACACCCTGGCCCTGGCTGCCCGGAGAATTCCGGTGGCTGGATTACCCGCGGGCCGAGAGTTCCGTCGCCGGAATACCGGACGCCGCACTGCGGGACGTGGCCGCGTCCGGGGCTGGGGATGATCGCGACCCTGCGGGCGGATCGACGGCGGAGACGACACCGTCGGCGGCTCCGGCGGCCACCCGCTGGGAGTTCGATTCCGGTGGGCTTCGGCCCCTGTGGCCGGAGCCGTCCGACAGCCTGATCGTCGGCCTGCTGCCGGCGTCGATCCAGTCGGGCGGAGAGGCACAGGAGATGCTGCTGTGCGACCTGATCCGCGTCGACGCGGATGTGATGGTCGGGGCGAGCATCGGCGTGGCACAACTGGCAACCGTGGGCCTGGTCGTCCTGCATCGCCGCTTCACGTCCCTGATGCAGACGCGGGTGGCGTGGGCGGTGGGTGTCCGGCTGCGGCAGGAACGGCTCGCGGGCGGCATGCTGCCCCGGATCGTGATGGCGGGGTCGCTTCCCAGCGACGACATGATCCCGGACGGAGTGACGTTCTCGGCGCACCGGGTACACCTGCGCGACCACGAGGTCATCTCACCGGTGGAGGTGTGGGAGGCGAACTTTCCCGCGCTGTTGACCACCGGGGAGAACGCTGTCCGCCGGGCACCGCGTGGCCTAGCCTGACTCGTCCGTCCAGGGTGCCTGCGCACGTTCGAGGAACGTCGGTTCAGCGGCGGCGGCGTCGTCCAACGCCAGCAGCATCGGCAGGTAGACCTTCCCGGCCTCGTCCGGGACGGCCTCCTCGACCGTGCCGACAGGGCGGAAGCCGTGGCGCAGGTACACGCCGACGGCGGCCGGGTTCGTCGGCACCACCCACAGCCGCACACCGACCGCGCCGACCTCCCGCACCCACCCCAGTGCGGCGCCGAGCAGCAGGTCAGCCGCCTCGGTGCCGCGCACGGCCGGCGCCACCCACATCGCGGCGAGCTCGCGGAACTCCGGTGCGTGCGACGGACGGTGCACGTCGACCATGCCGACGAGCGGCCCCGGGGCGCCTTCAGGCCGGCCCGGGGCGCGTTCAGGCAGACCCGGGGCGCGTTCAGGCAGACCCGGGGCGCGTTCAGGCAGACCCGGGGCGCGTTCAGGCAGACCCGGGGCGCGTTCAGGCAGACCCGGGGCGCGTTCAGGCAGACCCGGGGCGCGTTCAAGGAGGAAGGTGGCGTGCGCGTCGCCGGTGGCGTTGCGGGCCGCGCGTGCCTGCCAGTCGGCGAAGGGCCTGGCGCGTTCGCCGGCCAGGGTCTGCCAGAACGAGTCGGGTGCGTCGGCGAGCGCGGCGAGGCGTACCTCGCGCAGCCGCTCGGCATCGGCGGCCTCGATGCGGCGCACGTTCACCCTGACGATGCTATTCAGGCGGACGAAAATCCTCAGGGCTTCGAGCTGCCGCCGAGCAAGAGCTGAGATCGTCGCGGCGAGCGTGTAGAAGGTCTGACGCAGGTCGACTCGGTGACACCGACTTCGACCAGCCACCCCTGATCAAGGCGCCCCTCATCCGCTTCCAGGTCGAGCACCTCGGTATCGGCCTGGTGGCCGGGTCCACTCGCCGTCTGGCCACCGCCCAGGGATCCGGCGCCCTCGCGCCGTCCCAGCAATTCGTCTCAAGAGAGACAAAAGAGGCGCAGAGTCGTTTGACGATCCACAAGGGTTGAGGATTTTGGCTGTCGGAACGACCAAAATCCTCAACCCTTGCTCGGCAGCAGCCAAAGTCCGAGGCTCGGATTCCGCTACACCCTCGCTGGCGACCACGATCCTCAGCTCTTGCCCAGCGGCAGCGCGGCAGCGCGAGACTCGGGGCGTTACACACACTGGACGCCGAACATTCTCGACGCTTCGAGCGCCAGCTCGAGCTGTGGGGCGGTCCCAGACCGGTCGAACCTGCTCAGGAAATCCGGGTGACCGCGATTTCCCCCAGGGCGCGCGCCGTTCCCGGCTCCGCTCCGGCACCGACGGTGACATTGACGTACACCCCTCCCTTGACCGCGTAGAAATCCTGGATGTTCCCCCCACTGGTATAGGTGAATGCCTTGTACCCGCTCCCCGAAACATCCTCGGTCGGCTGACGGTACGGGAGGCCGCGCAGATGCCGGTATTCTGAGTCGGCGTTTTCGCGCGTGGCCCAGACCGTCACCCAGCCCTTGGGCGATCCATAAGGGCAGCCGATGACCACCGGGGCTCCTTCCCCGGGGAAGGGCTGGCCCTCGGTGAACTGCGCGCCGACCGCCCGGGTGACTTCCTCCGCCGTCAGCAGCTCACAGGTCGCGAACGGAGGCGACTGCACGGGATTGTCGCACGCGATCACGCCCGTCAGGAATGCCGCGACCAGCCCGGCGGCCGTGAATATCTTAGCCGAGAGCCGCCAATCGACCAGAGTTTTCCGCATGCATCTTCCGTCCTGTCACCAAGCCGACATCTTTCACTGACACAGGTTCACCCGTTCTCGAATCTAGCGGAAGTCCGGGAGATTTCTGCCGCATCATCCGGGGACGGCGACCGCTATTCCCGCCACCGGTCCGGCCACTGGTGCGGACGCTCCCGCCGCAGGTCCCGGGGCCGCACCCGGCACCGTCGTTGACGATCAGCAAGCGACATCGCTTGCCTATGGGCACAATCAGGGCGCAGGATTTCAAAGGCGGTGCCGCCCGCGCCCGCGCGGGGGGAGCAACCACTGATGCCGACCGCGGGCGATCCGGCGGCGCGCCGGCGGGTGCTGCTGACCTGCCTCACCGCGATGTTCGCCACCACCTTCACCGCGACGCTGCTCACCGTCTCCCTGCGCACCGTCGCGGAGGACCTCGACTCCAGCGTCGGGGTGATCTCCTGGTCGGTCACGGGAGCGTTGTTCGCCCTCGCGGTGGCGATGCCGATCCTCGGCCGGATCGGCGACATCCGCGGGCATCGCCGCACCTTCCTCACCGGCACGGCGTTCGCCGTCGTCTTCTCCGCCGCCACCGGGCTGGCGTGGGACGCGACGTCCCTGATCACGTTCCGGATCCTGGCCCAGCTCGCCGGGTCGGCGACGATTCCGGCTTCGTTCGCGATGCTGTTCAACGTCTTCCCGCCGCAGGAGCGGGTGCGGCCGTCGGCCTGGGCCTCCGGGGTGCTCTCCGGTGCGTCGGTCACCGGCCTCGCCGTCGGCGGCGTGATCATCGATTCGATCGGTTGGCGTGCGGTGTTCTTCCTTCAGGCCGGCATCGCGATCGTTCCGCTGGTCGCGGCCATCCGGGTGCTGCCGCGGGATCACGGTGAGAGCCGGGCCGCGCTGGACAAGGCGGGTGCCGTGGTCCTCGCTCTGGCGGTGTTCACGCTCACCTTCGGGGTGAACCGGGCGGCGGCGTGGGGGCCGAAGCCGATCGTCTGCGTGCTGCTGGCCGCGGCACCGGGACTGTTCTGGCTGCTTGTCGCGGTCGAGCGACGCAGCGCCGAGCCGGTCGTCCCGCTGGAGCTGCTGGCGGCCCGGGACGTCCGTGCCGCCGGAGGGACGTCGTTCCTGCTCTGCGCCGCGCACCTGGGGAACTTCCTGGTGACACCGCTGCTGTTGCAGGGCGTTTTCGGGCTGTCGGTGTCGCTCACCTCGGTCGTGACGATGTGCCGCACCCTGTCGATCGCGCTGGCCGCTCCGTCCGCGAGCTGGCTCGGAACGAAGTTCGGGCCCCGGCTGCTGGCCGCCCTCGCCAGCTGCGTCTACGTCGTCGCGCTACTCATCCTGGCCTTCGGCGCCCGCGCGGACCTGCTGTGGCTGGTCATCGTGGGGCTGATCGTGAGCGGTCTGGCTTTCGGGCACGCGCAGCCGCCACTGATCGTCATCGCCAGCAACGCCGTCGCGGACGGAAGCTTCGGGCTGGTCACCTCGCTGCAGCAGACCGCGGGCCAGATCGGCGGTGTCGTCGGCACCAGCCTGCTCTCCGCCGTGGTCGCGGACGCGCTGGAACCGGGCCCCTTCGCCGTCAGCTACCTGATCGCCGCCGCGTTCGCCGTGCTCGCCGCCGCCACCGTGCTCCTGAGCACGCGACGCTCCCCCGCCGCGGCCGGCCTCACACCGGTGGGCACCGTTCCGGCCCTCGACCCTGATGTGACGCCGGCTCCACGCTGACGTTCCGCGCCGAGGTTCGCCCGCTGAGGTTCGCGCGCTGAGGCCGCCGGGTGGCAGAGCCTCCAGGCCACACAGTCTGGTTCCGGACCCCGCGGCTACCCTGCCGATCCGGCACATTACGCTGCCATCGTCACTATTCAGGCACATGCATTATTCAGACAGACGGTGATATCAGGGGGCATACCATGCCAGGCGGGACGCGACTTCCCTCGCACCTGGGCCTGCACGAGGGCGGGGGGCCCGGGCGGTCGCAGGGTGGGCGTGGGCTCGCCGGGCACCTCGGTCTGGCGCTGCTGACCCTGTGCTCCGTGACCGTGCTGCTGTTCTGCGTGGGTGGCTGGTCCGTCGCCGTCTATTCGGACCACAACGTCACGCGTCTCGGGCTCGACCTGGGCGGTGACGACAAGTCCACGAAGCATGACGTGGCCAACTACCTTCTCGTCGGCAACGACAGCCGAGCGGGCACCAACGGCGAATACGGTGACGAGCCCGGCCAGCATTCGGACACCACCATTCTGATGCATGTCGCCGCCGACGGCGCCACCACGATGATCTCCTTTCCACGTGACACCCTCGTCATCATCCCCGCGTACACCGACAACGCCGGCAAGAAACATCGGCAGCACAAGGGCAAGTTCAACTCGGCGCTGCACGACGGTGGCCCCCAGCTGCTGGTGAACATGATCCAGAGCCTCACCGGCATGCAGATCGACCACTATGTGGCGGTCGACCTCGCCGGCTTCAAGAAGATCACCGACGCGATCGGAGGCGTCGACGTCTGCGTGCTGCCCTCGGACTTCGTGGACCATTTCAAGGACGACAACGGCCGCTCGCGGACGAGCACCAACACCAAGGACTCGATGAGCGGCTGGGTTGGTGGTCCGGGCACAGTGCATGTCAACGGCGATCAGGCACTGGCGTTCGTCCGCCAACGGCACGGTTTTCGTGCCGGCGACATCGCCCGGATCCAGCGCCAGCAGCAGTTCCTCGGCGCCGTGTTCCACAAGGCCATGAGCGGTGACGTCCTCACCAACCCGCTCAAGTCGTCCGCGCTGCTGCGGGCGGCGACCGGGGCGGTGACCCTCGACGACGACACCAGTCTCGACGAGCTCCTGGATCTGGCACTGTCCATGAAGGGCATGGTGGGCGGGATGAACGTGACAACGCTGCCCACGCGCTCACCCGGCCTCGCCGACGGCGGAAACCCCGAGGACGGAACACTGCCTCCCTATGGGTCGGTCCAGCTCTACGACCCGGCCGATCTCGCGAAGATCGTCGTACCTCTGGGCGGCCACGTCGACGGGGTCGACCTCGACAACACGGCCGCTCCCGGGGCGGCCGGCACGCCCGACCCGGGAGCCACACCCGGGCCCGTGACGGTCCCACCGGAGCAGATCACCGTCTCGGTGTACAACGGCTCGACAACGTCCGGCCTCGCGGCGAAGGCGACGACCGCGCTCGCGGGCCAGGGTTTCCAGGCGACCAGCGCGGGAAACGCCGACTCGAAGAAGTACACGGCACCCCGCGTGCTCTACGGCCCCGGCCAGCAACAGGCTGCCTGGACCGTGCAGGCGGCGGTACCCGGCTCGATCGCCCGCGCCGACCCGACCATCACCGGGATCCACCTGATCCTGGGCTCCGAGTACACCGGCGTGGTCACCCCCACCGTGGCAGGCGCAGCCGCAGGCACGGCGCCACCCACCGCACCCGCACCCGCACCCGCCGGAGCAAGCCCCGCCGCGCAGGGTGCGGCCCCTCCGACCTGCACGCTGTAATCGCGGCCGACGGCCGGAGCAGCAGCCCGAGGCTCGATAAGAGCTCGATCAGAAGGAGCCGCGGCCATTCGGTCCGGTCGGAACATGCTCGTCTGAGCGATAGGCCGCGAGGACGAGTCGGTCCCAGCGTCGGCCACGATAGTAGTCGTGGTCCCGAAAGCGCGCCTCGACGTGCAGCGCCCGGCCGCCCGCACTGGCGAACTGCTGGTAGTTGAACTCAGGCATCTCCAGGTACAGCTTCCGGAAGGGCCACACGTCGAACAGATACTCGATGAACAGCCGAACCGGCTCGGCCGCTATGCCCGTGCCCAGGTAGGAGCTGGCCATGGCGGCGCCGACGTAGGCATGCCCCAGGTTGAAGTCGGGGTTATAGCAGATCAGATGCCCGGCCGGCTGGTTCGTGTTGATGGACTCCGCCACGAACTGGACGAGCAGCCCCTGCCAGAGCTCCTGCTCGAACTGCTGGATGGACGGAACAGAGCCACGGTAGCGCCAGCGAAAGCCGACCTCCGGGGTGATGGCGAGCTCGTACAGGAAGGGAACAAGCGGCGGCAGCACCGGCGCCAGCCGGAAGAACTGCCCTGCCAGCACCGGCGGCAGCAACTCGTCCGCCGCGGGCGAGGACCTGTCTGCCATGGGCTGCACGGTGGCAACAGAGGCAGTACTCTCGGCACTCTCACGGTACCGGTCGTACAACTCGCCGACCGTCTCCGTCGCCAACCATGTCCGCTCGTCCAGGACGACTCCGAGCTCCGCCATCGATGCGGCGAGCTCCAACAGCCCAAACGAGTCCAGCCCAAGATCCGTCGTCAGACCGGAGTCGCCGCCCACCTTCTCTCGGGGCAGCCTCATACGTCGAACGATCAGATCCTCGAATGCGTCCTTCGTTAGCATGACCCTCGCCAGTTGGGGGCGCCCAGGCGGCGCCTAGGGTAATTACAACACTGCCCGGGAGCAGCCAGAGGGCAGAGTAGCGACATTGTCGCGATCGAGCAAGGTGCCGTGCCACACCCGGGCGTGCACTCCACACCGACTACCTTCACAGCAAACACGGAAGGTAGCGGACGATTTTCTCCGAAGGACCGCCGGAAACAGTTTATGACGCCTTCCGACCTGGGCATATGGCCCGAGAATTTCGCGCGACCGCGCCCCGAACAGCACCCACCACGGTGACGATCCGTAATGCATCGAGCTCTTCGCCCACCTCAGCTCGACGGTCGCCACCCAGGCTTGTCGGTGACTTCTGACGAGAATTCGGAGTCGTTGGGATCATTTCTCCGAGCCACCCGCACCGCCGGCCCGGACTCATGGTAGGGAACGCCGCACACAGCACCCTCCGCGCGCTCCCGACAGTGGCGTCACCCGGGGCGGTCACCAGGAGCCCCGACAAATCGATGTGACAACCGCCACAGGAACCTGTCACGCGCACCACCGCACCAGAACCGGCGCAATCACACGCCGTTAGAATCCGGACCGACCCGAGCCTCGCCAGGCATTCAGCAGAACAGCAGTAGGCCGTCGTCAGGGCCCTGCCGCGGGACCACCGGGGCCACGCGGCGCTCGACCTGATAGGCCCGGACGCTACCCTCAGTGTTTTCGTTCGCCATCCTGGGAGCATGCGCCGCGAACAGCGGGAACAATTACCTTGTCCCGAGCGGACAACAACCGGCTTGCGCATCCACATCCTTCGCGACTATCTTTCCGGAAGATCTTGTACAGCTGCAGATGGCGACCTTCGGCCAGCCCTTCACCCAGGGCACCTGAGGAAACCTTGACTCGTCGCCTGCGCGAGTAACGACGGTTTCCGAGGCTGCGATCTCGGTTCACCGGATTTCGTGGAATCCTCCGCCGGTCCAGCCTGCCCGAATCCGGGCACCGACCAGGAATATCGACGCCATCTTGCCGAATCACTCAACGAAGAAGATGCGGTCCCCGTGGGCCGTGGTCGCGCTGGTACTGACCCTGACGGCACTCGTCGCGACCGCCGCGTGCGCGGGGGCCGTCGCAGCCCTGGTCTGGCCAGCCGAAGCCGTTCCGGGCACACCGGAACCGACCGGCCGCGCCGACCTGGCCGGGCAGGACGGGCAGGACGGGCAGGACGGGCTCCTGCGGGTGATGGTCACCGGTGACTCGATCAGTCAGGGCCGGGAAGGCGACTTCACCTGGCGCTATCGCCTGTGGGAGCACTTTCGCTCCGGCGGTGTGAACGCACGGTTCGTCGGCCCCTGGACAGGCACCTATGTCATCCCGCCCGCGCAGCCGGACGAGTATCCGAAGGTCGACGCGCCGATCTCCCATGACGGGGCCTACCGGGCGGGCATCGACTTTCCCACGGAGAACAACGCCGAGTGGGGCTGGACCGCGCTGGAGGCCAAACAAACCATCGCCGGCGATGTCGCCCGGTACCAGCCGGACATCCTGCTCGTCGAGCTCGGTTACAACGATCTGGCGTATGCGCTCAACACGCCCGCCGGCCTCGTCGCGGATCTGCACACTCTCCTCACAAGAGCGCGCGCGGCCAGGCCGTCGATCAGGGTTGTGCTGGCGGACGTCATCCATCCCACGCTGCTGCCGGGCATGTCACCCGACCTCAACGCCAGGATCTCCGAGTACAACGAGCTGCTGGCCCGGGAGCTCCCGAGCTGGGGCACGGCCCCGTCGCCGGTGGCGCTCGCCGGCCTGGGGGCGACCTACCGGGCGGCGACCGACACGTATGACGGCGTCCATCCCAACGGCGTGGGCGAGTTCCGGGTGGCCAGGGCGTTCGCCGACGCGCTGGCCATCGCGTTCGGCCTCCCGCTCTACCGCACGCCGATACCGCAGACCGTCCCGGAGACCAGGCCGTCGGCCCCGCAGTCGATCACCGCGGTCAAGGAGGGCGGCATCGTGACGGTGCGCTGGTCGCATTCGTTCGGCGCCGGCGGCTACGTCCTGTACTCACGGGATGCCACCCTCGGCCGTGAGTTCACCCCATCCGACCTGCCGCTGCCCGCCGACAGCTGGAAGCTCGTCCTGCCGGATCCCGCGCACACGTTCGAGTACTACGTGCGTGCCGTGCACGGTCCCTACCTGAGCCCCGCGTCCCCGACCGCGAGCACGGCACGCACCGACCCGCTGCCGATGCGCTGACACCCGGAGGGCTCAGAAACGCCACCGGGTGGCACCGCCGGGATCGACAGTCCGCACGGCCGTCGCCGCGGTCAGATCGATCCGGTAGACGAACCAGGGCGGCGGGCCGGCGGATGGCGCGCTGAACTCGGCGGTCAGGGCCCGGCCGGACTCGTCCACCGACACCGGCCAGCCCTCCGCCGCCCAGCGGGCAGCCAGTGCCGCGACGACCGACGGATCGGTGACCTGGCTGGCCCGCCCCTCGACCACGAGATCGAACTCGGCCGTGGCCAGGCTCAGCGCACAGCGCGGATCGCGGGCGATGTTGCGCGCCTTACGAGTGCGCTCGCCGGTCTCGAACCAGAGGCCGCCTTCCGCATACAGGGCCCCGATACCGGTGACGTGCGGCGAGCCATCCGCGTTGAGCGTCGTCAGCCAGCAGGTGTGCCGGCCGGGCCCGCCGGAGCCCGGGGCCTGGGTGAGCCCGCCATCGAGGCGTGCCTGGATGAACGCCCAGTCCACCGGCGGCAGGTCGTAGAGGTCAGCGAGGTTGGTCGCGTCGGGTGCGTGCATGTGGGATTGGACCACGCGAGCTCCCGAAACTCATCGCCGGTGCGGGCAGTTTCCCGCCACCCGGTGTCCCCGCCCCCACCTGTTCCGGTCCGAGGATCGACCGTCTTCTCACACACTGCCCGGCTATTACCGATCTGCAGGAATCGGGTGTTCGGACATCCGCCGGTAGGCGTCGCCAGCGGGATGAGGCACGGCCGGGCACAATGGCATCGCGGCGAGGCACCAAAGTCCCGGGCACGAGTTCGCGCCACGCCGACCTGACGGTTTCGGCCGCACGGGACGATCTCACACGTTCCGGTCGGCCGGATAACTCACGGCGGACCGCTTCCAACAGGCCGGTTGCCGGCCGTTCCCATGCCTGGAACCAACCGTGCACAGGACTGACCACCAGGCCATTCATCCACAGAAGGCGGGTATGAAATGGGCAACAGCGTCATCAGTGACGGCATCTATCGCATCAGCCTCGATGGCCAGCAGAACATCACCAGCAATGGCCGGGGGCCCGCTGTTCTCCTGCCCGAGAACGGGCGGGGTCAGGAGTGGGAGATCAAGGGCAGCGGAGACGGTAGGTACACCATTCGCAACGCCTCGGCCCAGGAGTTTCTGGGATTCGACGGCGCCCCGGACCCGTTCGAGCCGGTTCAGGCGTTTCCGCAGGCGCGGACCTGGCGGATCGATGAGGGCCCCCGGCCCGGCTCCGTCGTCATCGGAGTCACCGAGAACGACCTGCTGACGCTCGGGCTGCACCCGGCCCTCATCTTCCCACCCATGATCGCGCTTTCGCCGGTCTTCAGGCAGGACAGGGGCTGGCAGCTCCAGCAGGTCGGCTAGCCACCGAGGACGGCGGGTGGGTGGGGTGTGGTGTCGTGTGGCCGTCGACAGGCGCCGTTCCGGGCAGCGCGGCGACCACACCCCACCTCGGTGGAGCGAGCCACGCGCCACGGCGCGGCCTCCCGCTATCGCCACGCCCGGCGGGCCCTCGACGGGATAACTGGAGCCCCGCGACACAGATCCGCATATTCTTTGTGGGCTGCCGTCGAGCACTGTCGAGCATGTCGGGTGCTGTCTCCGGACCCGTCGACTCGTGGGAGGGAGCACGTCCGGGTGAGGACCGACGCTGTCGTCATCAGTGCCGCCGCCGCCTGGCTCCCGCCGCGAAGCGAGGCCCCGGCAGGGTCCGACGCCTCCGCGGATGATCCCGGCTACACGTCGCTGACCGTGTCGGACGGTCCCTCCGCTCCGGAGATGGCGGTACTCGCGGCGAGCACGGCACTGGAACGGGCCGGCTGGGACGGAGCAGAGCTGGACCTCGTCCTGCACGCCTGGAGCTACTACCAGGGGCATGACTTCTGGTCGCCCGCCCACTACATCGCCGACCAGCTCGGCGCCCATGCGGCGCAGCCGATCGGCATCCAGCAGATGTGCAACGGCGGCGCGGCCGCGTTGCAGACCGCCGCGACGCACCTGCTCGCCGATCCGTCCACGGCCCGGGTGCTGGTCACCACCGCGGACCGCTTCTGCCCGCCCGGATTCGACCGGTGGAACAGCGACCTCGGCGTCGCCTACGGGGACGGCGCGAGCGCCGTTCTCGTCAGCCGGGCCGACCTCGCGGGCACCGCCACCGGCACCACCGGCGGCGCAGCCCTCGGCGACACCGGCGGCGCAGCTCTCGGCGGCAGCGGCGCCCAGCTTCGCCTGATCTCGATGAGCTCCGTCTCCGCGCCGAGCCTGGAGGGCATGCACCGGGGCAACGACACCTTCTCCCCGGCGGCCCGCATGAACGTTCCCACCGTCGACGCGCGCCGGACGAAGCGTGCCTATCTGCGCCGCCACGGCAGCTCCGGGTACCGGGCCGCCGAGCGGGAACGGGTGGAGACGCTGCTGCGGCTGGCCTTGGCCGAGGCCGAGCTCCCCCGTGGAACACGCCCTCGCTGTGTTGTCCTGCCGCGCGTGCACCGGGCCCCGCTGGAGTCCGTGTTCGTCCCGATCGTCGTGGATGTCACCGGCGCCGAACCGATCGACTTCGGTCGTGAGACGGGGCATCTGGGCGCCGGCGACCTCACCGCGGGGATCGCCGACCTGCTGGAGAGCAAGATCCTGGCCCCCGGCGAGACCGCACTGGTACTCAGCACCGGTGCCGGGTTCACCTGGTCCTGCGCGGCCCTCACCGCCCACGCCGCCTGACCCGTCCACCGCCCGCCGGTGGCGGCCACCGATCAGCAGATGCGGGGCAGCTGCTCGCCGAGCGGGCGGGCGACGATGCGGGTCGTCCCGAAGGCGGTGCGCCCGACGACCACTCCCGGGTGCTCCGCGGTGACGGTCCCGATGACCGCCGCCTCGCTCCCGGCCGGGTGCGCCCGCATCGCCGCCAGCACGGCGTCGGCGTCCTCGGGGGCGACGAACGCGACGATCTTGCCCTCGTTGGCCACGTGCAGCGGGTCGAGGCCGAGGAACGCGCAGGCCGCCTCCACCACCGGCGGGACCGGCACGGCACCCTCGGTGAACTCGACGCCGGTGCCCGACGCGGCGGCGATCTCGCACAGGCTGGTGGCGAGACCGCCCCGGGTCGGGTCGCGCAGCGCGTGCACCCCGGCCGGTGCCACCGCCAGCATCGCCGCGACCAGCCCGTGCAGCGCGGCGGTGTCGGACCGGACGTCCCCGCCGAACTCCAGGTTCTCGCGGACGCTCAGCACCGCCACGCCGTGCTCACCGACGGCCCCGGAGACGATCACCCGGTCGCCGGGCCGGGCCCGCTCCGGCCGGATGTCGACCCCCGAGGGGACCACGCCAATGCCACTCGTGTTCACGTAGAGGCCGTCCGCCAGCCCCCGTTCGACGACCTTGGTGTCGCCGGTCACCAGCCGCACCCCCGCCCGGGCCGCGGCCTGCCCCATCGCCTGCGCCACCCGGCCGAGCACACCCAGCTCCAGGCCCTCCTCCAGGATGAAGCCGGCGGACAGCGCGATCGGGGCGGCGCCGCTGCACGCGAGATCGTTGATGGTGCCGTGGACGGCCAGCTCGCCGATGCTGCCACCCGGAAAGAACAACGGGCGGACCACATACGAGTCGGTCGAGAAGGCGAGCCGGGTGCCGCCCACCTCCAGCAGCGCCGAATCCGCCATCGGCTGATCCGGCGGAGCCCCGAAGGCCGGCAGGAACAGGTGCTCGATCAGCTCGCCGGACAGGATGCCGCCGCCGCCGTGCCCCAGCATCACCGCGCTGTGATCCCGCAGCGGACGCGGGCACACCCAGCGGGACGGATCCACCACGCCGGCGTCAGCCGAGCCGCCGTCAGCCAGGCCACCGTCAGCCGCGCCGGTGTCAGCCGAGCCGCCGTCAGCCATGGTCGGCACCGAGCCTGCGGAACTGGAAGTAGGCGGCACACGCGCCCTCGGTGGACACCATCGTCGCTCCCAGCGGGGTACGCGGAGTGCACCGGCCGCCGAACGCCGGGCACTGCGGGGGTTTGATCATGCCGCGCAGCACGTCACCGCTGCGGCACTCGGACGACTCCTCGGCGGTGAGGCCCGTGACGTCGAAACGGATCTCGGCGTCGAACTCGGCGTACTCGTCCGCGAGCCGCCAGCCCGATCCGGGGATGACCCCGATGCCACGCCAGGCCCGGTCGCACACGGTGAACGTCCGGTCGAGGGTGCGCCGGGCCACCACGTTGCCGTCGGCGCACACCGCCCGGGAGTAGGCGTTGGCCAGCTCGGCCCGCCCCGCCTCCAGCTGCTCGACGGCGGTGCGGACCCCGTCGAGCAGATCCAGCGGCTCGAACCCGGTGACCACGATCGGTACCCGGTGCGACGACACCAGCGGCTCGTACTGGGACGTCCCCATGACGGCGCACACGTGCCCGGCGGCGAGGAAGGCGCGCACCCGGTTCTCCGGCGCCGCGAGCACCGCGGCCATCGCCGGCGGCACCAGCACGTGGCTGACCAGCATCGAGAAGTTGCGCAGGCCACGGGCCCGGGCCGCCACCACCGCCATGGCGTTGGCCGGGGCGGTCGTCTCGAAGCCGATCCCGAGGAACACGACCTCCCGGCGCGGGTTCTCCTCGGCGAGGCGGACGGCGTCCAGCGGTGAGTAGACCACCCGGACGTCACCGCCGCACGCACGGACGCTGAACAGGTCCGTGTCACTGCCGGGAACCCGCAGCATGTCCCCGAACGAGCAGAGGATCACCTCGGGCCGGGCGGCGATCGCCAGCGCCCGGTCGATCGTCTCCAGCGGGGTGACACACACCGGGCAGCCCGGCCCGTGGACGAACTCGACCTGCTCGGCGAGCAGCTGGTCGAGGCCGTTACGGATGATCGAGTGGGTCTGGCCACCGCAGACCTCCATGATCGTCCACCGGCGGGTGGCGACCGTGGCGATCGCGTCCACGAGCCGGGCCGCGAGCACGGGATCACGGAACTCCCGCAGATACCTCATCGGCGTTCGTCCTCATCATCTCGATCGTGACGGTCGGGTGTGCCGGCGAGGGCCGCGATCGCGGCCTGCCCGAGCGCGAGCCCGCCGTCGCCGGGTGGAACGACCCGGTGGGTCAGCACCTCGAAGCCGGCCGCGACCAGCCGGGAACGGCAGGCCCGCACGAGGACGACGTTCGCGAACACGCCGCCGGTCAGCCCGACCACGCCGACGCCACGCAGGTCACGCGCCGCACGGGCGACCGTCACCACCGCCTCGGCGACAGCCAGGTGGAACGCCTGGGCCAGCACCGGCACCGCGACCCCGGCGCGCATCCCCTCGACCAGGCCGGAGATCAGCGGCGCGGGGTCGAGCACACCCCCGCCGGGCCTGCGGTCGAACCCGAAGGCGAGCACGGGTGTCGGCGCCGGAGTGCTGAGGCCCCGGGCATCCCCCGCCACCCGCTCGGCGGCGGCTTCCCGCCCCGCGACGCCCGCCAGCCTCGCGACACCCGCCAGCCTCGCGATGCCCGCCAGTCCCTCGACGCCCGCCAGTCCCTCGACGTCTGCCAGTCCCTCGACGTCTGCCAGCGCAGCCGCGGCTTCCAGCTCGGTGGCGGCCTGTGCCTCGAAGGTGCTGCGCTGACGCACACCGAGCAGCGCGGCCACCGCGTCGAACAGCCGGCCCATGCTGCTGCACGGCACGCAGGACACGCCGCGGTCCAGGATCGTCCGCAGCACCGCCAACGCGGCCGGAGTCACGGCCCGCACCGGCGGAAGATCGTCGGACCAGGGCAACCCGGCGGCAGCGAGATGCGCGAGGGCGCAGCGGTACGGCTCGCGGGCAGCGGCGTCGCCGCCCGGCAGCGGCACCGGGCGCAGGTACGCGAACCGTTCGACGCTCGTGAGATCGGCTCCGACCAGCAGCGCCTCACCACCCCAGATGGTCCCGTCGGACCCGAACCCGGTGCCGTCGAACGCCATCCCGAGGACCGGTCCGGCGACAGGATCGCCGGACCCGCCGGACCCGCCGGGAGCACCGGGGCGTCCGAGCCGGCCGTGCTCGGCGAGCAGCGCCGCGACGTGCGCGTGATGGTGCCCGACATCGTGGCTTCGGCTGGCACCGGTGGGTCGCCGGCTCGCCCAGGCCCGGGTGAGATAGCCGGGATGGCGGTCGGCGGCGAGCGTGGCCGGCGCGACGTCGTACAGTCGCGTCATCCGGGCGCAGGCGTCCTCGAACGTGCGCAGCGCGTCGAGCCCGGCGATGTCCCCGAGGTGCTGTGAGACGACCGCGTGCCGTCCGGTGGTAAGACACACCGTGGCCTTTCCGTCGCCGCCCACCGCCAGCACGGAGCCGACGGGACGTCCGAGGTCGACCACCTGCGGGGCGTAGCCACGGGAGCGGCGCACCGGCAGCACCCGTTCGCCGTCGAAGCGCTCGACCGAGTCGTCGCACGGCGCGACGATCGGCCGGTCATGGGCCAGGAAGGCGTCCGCGAGGTCACGCAGCCGGGCGCGGGCCTCGTCGTCCGCGATGCAGATCGGCTCGCCGGAGCGGTTGCCGCTGGTCATCACCAGCGACTGGGGTGGGTCCACGTCCGCACCGGGCACCGGGGTGAACAGAAGATGATGCAGCGGCGTGTACGCCAGGAGTAGTCCGATGAGGGGGCTACCGGGCGCCACCAGCTCCGAGACGGGCGCGGTGGCCTTCCTCCGGGCGAGGACGATCGGCGCGGCGGGCGAGGCCAGCAGCTCCCGCTCGGCCGCGGACAGGTCGGCGAGCCTGGCAGCGCTCGCCAGGTCCGCCACCATGACCGCCAGGGGCTTGTCCGGACGTCCCTTGCGTGCGCGCAGCAGCGCGACGGCGTCGCTGGCACCTGCGTCGCAGGCCAGGTGGTATCCGCCGACGCCCTTCACCGCCACGACCTCGCCCGCCGCCAGCGCTCGCTGCGCCGCCGCGAGCGCGACATCCGCCGACCGCCGCCGCGCGGGCGCGGCCTCGGGGCCGCAGGCTCGATCGCCCTCGCCCTCGCCCTCGCCGCCGTCGCCGTGCTCGCCGCCGCCGCCGCGCTCACGGTCGGCCCGGCACGTGCCCGGGTCGGCGGCTCGTTCGAACCACAGCGTCGGCCCGCATGACGGGCAGCAGATGGGTTCGGCGTGGAAGCGCCGGTCCGCCGGGTTGCCGTACTCGCGCGTGCACTCGGGACACATCGGGAACCGGGCCATCGTGGTCGCCGCGCGGTCATACGGCAGGCTCTCGATGATCGTGAAGCGGGGACCGCAGTTCGTGCAGGTGATGAACGGGTGGCGGTGGCGGCGGTCCGCGGGGTCGGCCAGCTCGCGCAGGCAGTCGTCACACACGGCCGCGTCCGGCGGGACCATCGTGCGCGGGCCGGGTGCCGATGCGCTGGCGAGGATGCGGAAGCCCGTGGCCGCGACCGCCGCGACTGCGTCCGCACCGCCAACGTCCGCACGGTTCACGTTCCCGGCCGCGGCCTCGGCCGCGTCGGCGTCGGCGTCGGCGTTCCCGGCGCGCGCGATCTCGGTGACGGTGATCCGCTGTACCCGCGCAAGCGGTGGGGACGGGGCCGTGAGCCGTCGCCGGAACTCGGCGACGGCTCGGGCGGCCCCCTCCACCTCGACGACGACCGCACCCGCGTCGTTGCGGACGAAGCCCGCCAGCCCCAGCCCAACCGCGAGCCGGTAGACATGGGGCCGGAATCCGACTCCCTGCACGACGCCTTCGGCGGTCACCCGCCATCGAACCCGGGCCGCGCTGCCGCCAACCTGCGCCGCCCCGCCGTCCGCGAACGTTGTCGTCGCGCCGTCGTCGGGCGAGGGGTGGGACGTCAAGATCCGGCTGTCGAGCTGATCAGCGCGCGGTGGCGGGCGATCTCGTCCAGCAGGTGGCGGACCGTGGCCGCGGACTCGTCGTCACCGCTGTTCTCGAAGATCGTGCGGGCCTCGTGGAGCAACGCCGTGGCCTGCGGGAACGCGCCCAGGCGAGCGAGCGCGTTGCCCTGGCTGGTGAGCACCCGGGCATAGGCGGGCGGGTCGGCGAGGCCCACCTTGTTGGCGATGACCTCCTGGTAGCGGCCGACCGCCTCGACGAGATTGTCCCGCCGGTGCGAGGACGGGGCATGCACCAGCGCGTTCGCCAGGTTGAGCTGGGTGCTGGCCCACTGCTGCGGATGGGTCTTGCGCGTGTACACGGTGAGGGCGGTCCGCAGGCCCTGCATCGCCACCCCGATGCGCAGCTGGTCGGAGGCCGAGTTCATCGGCATCGCCAGGTAGGCGGCAGCCAGGCTGACCTGCGCCGAGGCGAACAGCTCCGGCGCGGTGTCGATGGTGATCAGCCGCAGCGCGGCGAGGTAGTGCTCGGCGGCGGTACGCAGACCGGCCAGATCCTCTCCCGCCTGGTCCTCGCTGGCCTGGCCGGCGCCGGCCAGCTCATGGTGGACGGATCCCAGCGTCAGGTGCAGCTCGGCCCGGACGGCGACCAGGTCGGTGGGCTCCAGCGTGTTGAGCGCGGCCGCCAGGTCGGCGATCACCTCGCTGGTCGGCCCCTCGACGTCGCGGCGCAGCCCGGCGGTGGTCGCCATCAGCTGGGCGGCGAGCCCGGGGGCGACCTTGTGTGCCGCCGCGATCGCGCGGCCGAGCATCCGGGCCGCATCACCGATCCGGCCGGCGGCTGTCGCGTGCGCGGCGTGCGCGGACCACACCAGCGCGGCGATCTCCCCGGACTCGCCGGTGAGAATCGGCGGCACGGGCCGCTGACCGCCGGCGAAGCGGACGACATCCACCAGGATGCCCAGCTCGTCACCGAGCGCCGTGCGCAGCGCGAGCGGTTCGTCCTCCGCGGTGGCAGCCTCCGCCTCCGCCTCCGCCGGCGCCGCGGAACCGGCCGGACGCAGGACGAACCGGTTGTAGCGGGTGACCGGATCGTCGCCGGTCAGCAGCGCGGCGGCGCCGGCGAGGTCCCCCTGGTAGGCGAGCTCGATCGCCGCGAGTTGCGGCGGCCACGCCGTGGGCAGCATCCCGGCCGCCAGGGACCGCCGAACGGCGGCCGTCTCGTCCCCGCCGGGGATGAGCAGGAAGCCCGCGGGCAGCGGAAACACACCGACGGGCTGCGGACGCGCGCACCGCACGGCAGCACCGGAGCCGGCGGCCTCGGTGGGCTCGGTGGGCTCGGTGTGGGCAGGGAGGTCTGTGGCCATCTGTGTCACCCGTCGTGGTTCAGTGGGCCTTTTCCGTCTCACGGTGTTCGGCCAGGGATGCCGCTGGTCCGAGTCGACGATGGAAAAGGCTCAGTCGTGTGCCCCGTCCGGGTCACCGGCGGGAGAGGTCGCGTGGTCGCCGCGCGCGCGTCCCGCCCAGAAGCCACAGCTCGGATGACATCGGTCCCCTTCGTCAGGTGAGCGTTTCCGGGCCGGTCGGCGACGTCCCGCGTGGCACCACGCCCTCGTGCTCGGCGGGCCCGCCGCGGACGCCTTCGGCAGCCAAACGCTATGTGCCGCCGACCACTACGCCGATCGGCAGTGGACGGACACTGCCACCTAGGCGCCAACCGGTCCGCCGCGGAGGGGAACCAACCCCACCGGAGAGCCGGCTCACATCGGCGGCCGGGGGCGGAAGGAGCATTCGTGGGGTGTGCCGTTGACGACGAGTGCCGTCGACGGCGGTACCTCCTGCCACACCCCGGGTAGCTCATCCAGGGGTTCCGAGAGGATGCCGCGCGCGTTGGGCGGCACGCGGCCGAGGCGGCCGTTCTCGGGGTAGAGCATCCGGATCGCGTCGACATCCTCGTTCATGTAGAGGGTGTTGACGACCGGCCCGCTGGCATACCTGACCGCGAACATCGTCTGGCCGTCGGTCAGGCCGACCGTCATCTGCAGCGGTTCGGCGATGCCCGCCGCGGCACCGACGCTCTCGACGAAACCGGCCATCCTCTCCAGCCCGCCCAGGGGATCATCCTCCAGCCCGAACGTGAGCGCGAGGTGGAACATCACCTCCGAGTCCGTCGAGCCCCTGATGTTGGCGAACAGATCCGCCCGGACCGCCATCAGCAGCTCGCGCCGGAGAGAATCAAAGCCCTCGATATGACCGTTGTGCACGAATAGCCATCGCCGGTAGCGAAACGGATGGGAGTTCGTCTTCTGGACCGGTGTTCCAGTGCTCGCTCGAACGTGCGCAAGGCCTCCTCACCACCTTTCGGTCGTCGGGCTGTTGGACCTTCGGGTTGACGGGGTACCTACCGATGCAGGCCCTTCACCCTGCCGGTGGCGGTCCGCGAACGGAGGAGGAACCCTTCATGGACTATCCACTTCTCAACGTCTTCTGGACGATGCTCTGGTTCTTCGCCTTCGCACTGTGGATCTGTGTCCTGGTTTTTGTGATAGCGGATATCTTCCGCCGGCGCGACCTGTCCGGCTGGGGTAAGACCGGCTGGCTCGCCGCCGTGATCCTCCTTCCCCTGCTGGGCGTCTTCACCTACACGATCATCTACGGCCAGGAGATGGGTGAGCGCACCTACCAGGAGGCGCAGCGACGCGAATCGCTGCAGCAGGGCTTCGGCCCCTCCGCGGTACGGGCCACTCAGGGGACCGCCGAGGAGCTTGCGAAGCTGGCCGATCTCCGCCGCCAGGGCGACATCAGCGAGGCGGAGTTCGAGCAGGGGAAGCGGCGGATCCTGACCTGACCTGACCTGATCGGCCGACGGCGGCGGCCGCGGCTGGTTCCACGTATCTCGCCGACGGGTCCATGACCTGCCGGGCCCAGGCCTGCCGACGAGCTCGCACCGGCGCCTTCCGCACCGTTGATCCGGACCCGTGGCCTCCCTGACCGCGGACCGTGAGACGGAAAAGCCGCCCTGGTGCGCGACAGGAGACGGACCACTGATGGTGGATGAGAGAGCCGAGCGAATCAGGAAGTTCATCAGGCCGCTGCGTGTCGAACCGGGAACCACGGTGACCCTGCCCGCGGACTTCGATCCGCGGTACAAGGCACACATTCTGAAGAAGAAGGATGGCGTAGCGCTGCTACGCACCGGGATCGAGCTGCTGGCCGACTACCAACGGCGCCTGGCCGCACAGGACACCTATGGGGTGCTGGTCTGCCTCCAAGCGCTGGATGCGGGTGGAAAGGACGGCATAATTCGGCATGTGATGAGCGGGGTCAATCCGCAGGGCGTGCAGGTGAACAGTTTCAAGGTGCCGTCGGCGGAGGAGCTCGACCATGACTACCTGTGGCGCTATGCCTGCCGGTTGCCGGCCCGCGGGAACATCGGAATATTCAATCGCTCACACTACGAGGAGGTCCTCGTAGTCCGTGTACATCCGGAGAACCTCGATCGGCAGAAGCTCCCACCCGAGGCCAAGAGAAAAGGCGTCTGGAACCGACGGTACAACGAGATCAACGAATGGGAGCGCTACCTGACCGACAACGGCTACCGGCTGGTCAAGCTGTTTCTCAACATCTCCCGGGAGGAGCAACGGGCCCGGTTCCTCAAACGGATCGACGTGCCGGAGCGCAACTGGAAGTTCTCGGCTGCCGACGTGCGCGAGCGCGAGCACTGGGACGAGTACCAGCACGCGTTCTCGAAGATGCTGTCGGCCACCAGCACACGGTGGGCACCCTGGTATGTCATACCGGCTGACCGGAAGTGGTTCGCCCGGATCTGTGCCGGTGCGGTTCTCGCACACACCCTGATCGACATCGACCCGCGGTATCCCACGGTAAGCGCCGAGGAGCGACGCGCACTGGGAGCGGTGGCACGGCGACTTGAGAGCGAGGCCCCCGAGGGCGCTCCGGCCGACCCGTATGCCATGTCGATCGCCAGCGCCGAGGCCGGCAGCGGAAAGCCGAAGAAGGCGCAGAAAAGCGAAAGGGCCGGGAAGACCGAGAACGCGTGAACGCGGCGCCGATCTCGATCGGAGACGGAACGACATGAGCGTGCACAGCGAGATTGATCGGAGCACGGTTGGCACCGACAGCTGGTTCGCGCGCTCGGTCGAGGAGGTCACGACCGCCTTCCGGGTCGATCCGGCCGTTGGGCTGGCGGACGCGCGGGTGGCCGAACTGCTGGCCACCGACGGCCCGAACGTGCTTCCGGAGGAGAAGCCCACGCCGGGCTGGCGTCGGTTCCTCAGCCAGTACCGCAGCTATATGCAGCTGATTCTCATCGGTGCGGCCGTCGTTTCGGTCGGGGTTGCCGAGTGGAGTACCGCGGTGCTGCTCGCGCTGCTCACCGTCCTGAACGCCGTGGTGGGCCTGCGTCAGGAGGGCAAGGCCGAGAGCGCCATGAACGCGCTGCGGTCGATGCTGAAGGCGACGGCCCGCGTGCGGCGGTCCGGGTCCGAGGCCGAGATCCCGGCCGACCAGGTGGTGGCGGGCGATGTCGTGATCCTCGCGGCGGGAGACGAGGTACCCGCCGACGGGCGCGTTGTCGCAGCCAGCGCCCTCCAGATCGACGAGTCCGCGCTGACCGGGGAGAGCGTCCCCGTTACCAAGGACGCCGGCATCCTGCGGGTCGGCCCGCTCGGCCCCGGCGAGCAGACCAACATGGCCTTCATGAGCACCCCGGTGACCCACGGCAGCGGGACGATGATCGTCACTGCCACCGGTGCCGGTACCGAGCTGGGCAAACTGTCGGGCCTGCTGTCCGCCACGGCGCGGGAGGAGTCACCGTTGACCCGGGAGCTCAACCGGCTCACTTTGTGGATCGCGGGCGCCGCCGGCCTCACCATGATCGTGATGATCGCCCTGGGGCGGCAGCGGGGCCTGACCTGGGACGTCCTGTTCGTCAGCGCGGTGTCGCTCGCGATCGCCGCCATCCCCGAAGCGCTGCCGACCGTCACGCAGACGATTCTCTCCCTCGGCGGCGTCGATCTCGCCAGGCGCAATGCCATTGTCAAGGATCTCCCGTCGGTCGAGACCCTGGGATTCGTCTCGGCGATCAACTCGGACAAGACCGGGACCCTGACCATGAACCAGATGACCGTGGTCGAGGTCGTCGAACCGACCGACCGCTACACGGTCTCCGGTACGGGCCGCGCGCTGCAGGGACAGGTCCGGCACGCCGCCGGCGGCTCCGCCCGCGTGGAGGAGGCGATCCTGCCCTACCTGGTCGCGAACGACGCGGCGCTGATGAACGGGGAGGCCGTCGGCGATCCCACTGAGTGCGCCCTGCTGGTGCTCGGTCACAAGGCTGGGCTCGATGTGGACATCACCCGCGAGCGGCTGCCCCGGCTCGCCACGCTGCCGTTCGACCCGGACTACAAGCTGATGGCCACGTTCCATCCGGCTGTCGACACCGCGGGGCGGTCAGTTGTCCGCTGTTTCGTGAAGGGTGCGGCCCCCGCGGTTCTGGCTCGGGTTACGACGGCGCGGTCCGGCGACGGCACAGTCCCCTGGGACGCCCGCCTGCGCGAATGGGCCGAGGCTCACGTCGAGCGCATGGGAGGCGAGGGGAAGCGGGTGATGGCCGCCGCCACCCTCGATCTCGATCCGGCCGACTTCCGGGCCGACGGCGACCTGCTCGCCTACGTCACCGGTCTTCACATGACGAGCCTGGTCGGGATGGTCGACCCACCCCGGCCGGAGTCCGCGGAGGCGATCGCCGGTGCGCGCGACGCCCACATCCGGGTCCGGATGGTCACCGGCGACGACGTTGTCACCGGAGCCGCCATAGCCGCGCAGGTCGGCATCGACGGTGCGGCCATCCTCGGCGCGGACTTCGCCGCGCTCCCGGAATCCGAGCGCCTCGCCGTCATCGACGACATCGGTGTCATCGGCCGGGTCGCCCCCGAGCACAAGGTGCTGCTCGCCGACACGTTGAAGAGGCGTGGTGACGTGGTGGCGATGACCGGAGACGGGGTCAACGACGCACCGGCCATCAAGGCCGCCGACATCGGGATCGCGATGGGTACCGGTACGGACGTCGCCAAGAACGCGAGCCGGATGATCCTGTCCGACGACAACTTCGCCACGATCGTGTTCGCGGTCGAGCGAGGCCGCAAGATCTACGACAACCTCGCCAAGTACATCCGATTCGTTCTGATCCTCCTGGTCGTCTTTGTTCTGACCTTCCTGGGTGCCACTCTGTTCGATATCGCCGCCGGCGAACCGTTCACCCCCGCCCAGGTGTTGTGGATCCACTTCCTCGTCAACGCGCCGTTCGGCTTCGCTCTCGGTTTCGACCGGGCAAGCCAGGGGCTCATGGGCAGGAGGCCACGCCCACGCGGTGAGACACTGCTGACCACCAGGCTGATCGTCATGGTCGGCCTGGTCGGGCTGGTCATGACGGTCGGCCTGCTGGCGATGATCAAGATCGGCGAGACACGCTTCGGGAGCGACTCCGTCGGAAACTCGATCGCCTTCACCTCGTTCGCGCTGTGCCTGATCGTCGGGGCGCTCGAATGCCGCGACGAGTCCGGCACCATCCTGACGCCAGCCACCTTCGACAGCAGACACATGAACTGGACGGTGCTGGGAGAGTTCGTGCTCGCGGTGTTCGTCACCCAGCTGGAGGCCTTCCGGCGAATTCTCGGCACCACCCAGCTCAGCCTCGCCGAGTTCGCCTGGTCGCTTGTCCCCGCGATCGCGCTCCTGATCCTGTGGGAGCTCGGGAAGTGGGCGGTCAGGCGTTTCCTCGGTGCAGCCTCCGCAACACGAACGCGAGATGCAGGCGCAGGCGACCGTTCGGGTCGTGGACGGACCAGCCAAGAACCTGCTCCGCCTGGTGGAGACGTTCCTGCAGGGTCGAATGGTGCACGGTAAGCCCCACGGCCGCCGCGCGAAGGCTCGGGCTGGTGGTGACGGCCTCCAGGGTGGCCAGCATCCAGGGGGCCGCCGAGGCGGCCCGGTCCAGGGCCTGGACGTCGGAGTCGGGCGGCGTGGCCGGTCCGACCGCCGTGGCCAGCACGGCCAGACCGCCGAGCTGGTCCGCGTGCACCACCCGCGGTCCCGGGTCCATCGCGGTGCCGCCGGCGGTGAAACGCAGCGCCGTGCGGGCGGCCTGCCAGGAAGACGGGAGCTCCAGCACCGGCACGGCTGGTCCGACGCCCGTCCGCCGATCCGCGACCTGTGCGGGGACGCCCCGCTGGCCGGCGGCGATGTCCCCGGCGGCGACAGGGTCCAGGGCGGTGCCGGGCTCCCGGCAGGGCCCCGCCGGCCGACCCGGCCGCACCGTCTGCACCGCCCTGGGCCCCCGCAGCCGCCGGGTCCAGCACGGCGGCGGCGAGATCGGCGCGCAGCCGCGCACACTCCGCCTCGGTGGCGTCGACCAGCGGGGACCGCACCGGCCCCGCGGGCAGGCCCGCCATCGCCAGCGCGGCCTTGGCCAGGATCACACCCTGGGTACGGAAAATTCCCTCGTATGCGGGCAGCAAGCCCTTGTGTAGCGCGATCGCCCGACCCACCTCACCGGCCCCGAAGGCCTCGATCATCGCCCTGATGGCGGGTGCGGCCACATGACCGACAACGCTGACCACGCCGCACGCACCAACGGACAGCAACGGAAGATTGAGCACGTCCGTGCCCGAGTAGTAGGCGAGGCCGGTGTTGGCCAGCACCCACGACGACCCGGCGAGATCGTCCTTCGCGTCCTTCACCGCGACGATCCGCGGGTGCTCCGCCAGCCGCAGGAGCGTCTCGGTCGCGACGGGAACTCCGGACCTGCCGGGAATATCGTAGATCATCGTAGGCAGGCCCGTCGCGTCGGCGACGGCCCGGAAGTGGGCGAGCAGCCCGGCCTGCGGCGGCTTGCTGTAGTACGGCGTGACGACCAGCAGGCCGTCAGCGCCCGCCTTCTCGGCCGCGCCAGCCAGCTCCAGCGTGTGCCGGGTGTCGTTCGTGCCGACCCCGGCGATGATCCGGGCGCGCCCGCCGACCGCCTCACGGACCACACGCAGCAACGTGTCCTTCTCGGCGTCCGACGTCGTGGGGGACTCACCCGTCGTACCGTTTATGACCAACGCCTCGTTACCGGCGTCGACGAGATGCTCGGCGAGCGCCGCCGCACCCGGGACGTCCAGGCCGCCGTCCGAGGTGAACGGCGTGATCATCGCCGTGATCATCCGCCCGAACGGGGCCGGGGGCAATGCTGACATACCTGCCACGCTAGCGGGCACCTCCGACATCTCCTCCGACGGTCACCGACCGG
>NZ_ADGX01000090.1 GCF_000177675.1 Parafrankia sp. EUN1f | reverse complement strand
CGGCGCCGCTCCGCCGTGCTCGGGCGGCGCCTGCCCGCCGGCGCCGGGGTCGCCTGTCGGGGCTGTCGGGGCTGTCTCGCCTGGTGCCGGCGGCGATGTCATCGAGGCACTGGTGGGGCCCGTCATCCCGGCCGCGGGAAGGCCGCCGGCGATGGCCCCCGGGTTCGTCTCCTCCTGCCCGGCGGCACGCGCGCCGGGCGGCTGGGTGCGGCCGGCAATACCCTTCACCGATTCGGAGGCCACGAGGAAGAGCAGCCCGGCGACAGCCCCGTACGCGGTCGCTGCCAGCAGGCGGGTCAACCAGCGCCGCCTCGGCCAGTTCGGCCACCACCGCAGCAGGACCTGCCGCCCCGGTGTATGCCGCCGCGCCGCCGACCGCTGGCCACCGGGCACGCCCTGGCCAGGCACGCCCTCGCCGGGTGGTGTCCCGCTGTCCGGCGGGACTGTCTCCTCCGGCGGGGTGACCTCGTCCGGTGGAATGATCTCGTCCGACGGGTCGATCGGGCCGGTCTCATCCGACCGGCTGTGACCGCCTGGTGGCCTGTGACCGCCTGGCGACGACGGCTGATCCGTGTCGGCCGGTTCAGCCGACGGGTTCTGCCCGTGCGGAGTCGAATGATCCGCGGCCTGGAGCTTCATGGCCTACTGGGCCCTTTCCCTGTCCGCCACCGGGCATGAAATGTTCCGCGGTGCCGCGAGATCAGCGCGGTACATCTGCTTTCGAGTGATTTCGTTCCCGATGTGCGCGGAGAAGAATAGCCGAGCCCACCATGTGTCGCGGGCCCGCGGGCAGCGCGCGATCCCTGCCGCGAGCCGCCGTCGGCTGAGGTCAGCCAGCGCCAGGCGGCTTTCGAAGGCACTGACCAGGCCGAACGGTGTGCATGAAGGTTGAGTCGCCCGGTGGGCCTCGGGCGGTAATGCCGGACCACGGCGCCACAGTTTTTACGTGGCGTTCACCTCTGGTTTGTCGTGATCGGGTGCTGGCGGCCTGATCGGAGGCCGCAGGCCGGTCGCTTCGCACCGCACCAGCGCCACTTCAAAGGCGTCCTGGCCATGGCCCAGCTCGACTACGTCGCCCAGAACTGGGGCGACGCCGACTGGAAGATCACCCGCGAGCAGATGCCGACGAACTCGTCGACAGCTGGGCCGGCCTGCTGGTCGGTCCCGGCAGCTGAGCCGCCGACCGCGCAGGAGGTCTTGGGCCTCGGTCAGGAGCAGGGCGGGTCGTAGGGGGCGTCGGGAAGCACGGCGTTCCACTCCGCCGCGGTGAGCGCGTTCGTCCGCACCGCGCAGGCAGCCGCCGCCAGGCGAGCGGGGTCCACATCCCACAGCCGGGGCGCGCCGTCGTAGCTGTTGATGGCGAGGGTGCGGCCGTCCGGGCTGAATTCCGCCTGGTACGGGAAGCCGGGCTGGCCGGGGAGGGTGACCAGCGGCCTGACGGTGCCGCGGGCGGTGGTGTCCCACAGCCGGACGGTCCTGACGCTGGACGTGGCGAGCAGCGCGCCGTCCGGGCTGAACATCATGTTCGAGAAGTCGGGCTGGGCCTGCGCCGACTCGGTGGTCTCGCCGTTGCCGATGACATCGGTGAGGGTGGCCAGCGGCGTCATCTCCTCGCCGCGCGCACCGCTGTCCCACAGCTGGACGTCACCGCCCCAGGCGCTGGTGGCGACCAGTTTTCCGTCCGGGCTGAACGTCGCATCGTTGATGTTGCCGGTGAGAACGGCCTGTGGCCGGGCGTTCTGGCCCTGGACCTCGGAATCCCACACCCGCGCGGATGCGCCGCCGTAGGTGAGAAGCTGGTGTCCGTCCGGGCTGAAGGTCGCACCCCTCAGGTCGCTGTCACCGGTGAGGACGGCCCGCGGGGCCTTCTGGTCGTGGCGGGTGGTTTCCCACAGGCGCACGGTGTTGTCGGTGGTGTCCTCGGTCGCGAGCCGCGTGCCGTCCGGGCTGAACTCCATCCTGGTGACCTCGCCGGTGCCGGTCAGGCTGGCGAGTGGCTGGATGCCCTGGCCGAGGGTGCTGGTGTCCCACAGCTGGACGGTGCCGCCGCCGGCGACGGCGAGCAGCCCGCCGCGTGGGCTGAACTCCACGGCGGTCACCTCCCCAGCCGGGCCGAGGGTGGCCAGCGGCGTGACGTCCGTGCCGTGGGCGGTGGTGGGCCACACCCGGGAAGTGGCATCGTCAAGGGTGACCAGCAGGTCGCTGCCCGGGCTGAACTCCGCCGATTCACCCGGGAAGGTGGCGAGCGGCGTGACGTCCGTGCCATGGGCGGCGGCCTCCCAGAGCTGGACGGTGCCCCTGCTGTAGGTGGCGAGCAGGTCACTGCCCGGGCTGAAGATCGCACCGCGCACCAGGCTGGATATCGCACCCCCCGCCAGCGGGCCGGTGACGCCCTGGCTGTCCTGGTCGAGGACGGCGAGGGGCTCGATGTCATCTCCACCGCTGGCGGCGGCGTTCCACAGCCTGGTGGCGCTGTCGACGCTGCCGTGGGTGACGAGCAGGTTCCCGTTCGGGCTGAACTCCAGGTCGGCGATGGCCGTCGGGTGGCCGGTGAGGGTGGCCAGCGGGTGGCCGGCGGGGACGAGGCGTGCGAGCAGGCTGGCCCGAGCTTCGGGGGTGGGGCGGTGCGGTAGGCGGCCACGGCCATCCGCCGGGCGAGGTCCGGCTGATCGTCCGCGAGCCGGGACGCCGCGGCGGCCAGCCGCCGAGAGACCGCCGCCGGGCCTGTTTCGGCCGGTGGTTCGGCTGCTCCGAGGGCGCGCCAGAGCACCAGCGGAACCGCTGTGGCCAGCACCACGGCTACCCCGGCCACTCTGGTCCACCGCCGGCGGCCTTGCCGCCGGAAGCCCTCTGGCCGCGGTGATTCCGCGCGGCCCACGGCCTCGCCACGTTCCGCCGGGACGGTCTCGTCGTCATCGTCACCGGCGGGTGGCTGGAGGGACCGGATAGACGCCGGTGCCGGTGGCGGTGGCGGTGGGCTGGCGAGGCGACGGATGTCGTCGTCGAGGTTTAGCGGCACCCCGGCGCGAGCCGTCCAGTTCGCTCCGTAGGCCTCGGTGGCCGCGCGGGCGAGATCGAGTGCGAACGCGGTGGCGTCGGGGTGCCGGTCGGCGGGGGCCTTCGCCAGTGCGCGCAGCACCACCGGCTCCACCGGGGCTGCCACGCCGGTCATCGGCCGTGGCGGGTCGTTCAGGTGCTGGTTCCACAGTGCGGGCAGCGACTGTTTCGGGTCGAATGGTGGTGCTCCGGTGAGCAGCTGGTAGAGGACGACTCCCAGGGCGTACAGATCCGTCGCCGGCCCCAGCCGGCCGCTTGCTATCTGCTCCGGCGCCATGTACATCGGCGTGCCGACCCGGCCGCTGGCTGTCGCCGCGGATCCTTCGAACAGTTTCGCGATCCCGAAGTCGCCGACCTTGGGGGTGCCGTCCGCCGCGAACAGGATGTTGTCGGCCTTGATGTCGCGGTGCAGCACGCCGCGGCCGTGCGCGTGTGCCAGTGCGGCGGCCACCGCCAGCCCCACCGCGCAGGCCTGTTCCGGCGCCATTCCGGCCCGCCGGCTGGTCAGCGTGCCGCCGGCCATCAACTCCATCACGACCAGGCACAGGCCTTCGGTCTCGACATAGTCGAACGCCTTCACCACATGGGGATGGTCGAGGCCGCTCAGCACCTGGGCCTCGGACTCGAAGCCGCGGGTCGCCTGCTCGGATCCGTCAGCCTCCACGATCTTGATGGCCACCGGGCGGTCAGCCTGCTGGTCGTGCCCGGCCAGCACCAGCCCGAACGCTCCGGACCCCAGCCGGTCGCCGATGGAATAGCCGGGCAGCGCCTTCTCGAGCCGCTCCCGCCCGATGATCACCGGGCTTCTGGGTGGGTGCGCCGCCCCACCCCCACAGATCCCGCCATGATGTGATCACCCTAGCTTGCGGTCACGAATGCGCGCAGACCGTTTGCGCTGCGCGCACAGAGGCCCGGTGGGCCTGTGTCGCTACCGCGTTCTGTCGTACGTCCGTGCCGTCGGTGGTGGCTTTCCGGAGAGGTCCGTCCGAGGCGAACACAGCCAGGCGGGGATCTGGGACATGATCGTGAGTACTGCGAGCCCTGTGGCCTGCGGCGTACAGTGAGCGTCATGAAGCGGATGGTCCAGATCCCCTATGAGCTGGAGCAGGAGGAGGACGGCACCTGGGCCGCGCACGCGTCGTTCCCCAGTGGTGGTGCGCACGGGCTCGGTGCTTCGCCCGAGGAGGCGGTCGCTGATCTCTACGAGGCGGTCAGCCTGGTCATCGAGGAGATCGGTGTTCCACCGGTTCTGACGATCGTGCAGGACGTCGCCTGATGCCACCTCTTCCCGTGCTACCAGGCGGGGATGTGGTCAAGATACCGGGTTGTCGGTGGAGGAGTTCGTCGCCGCGCTCTGAACGTGCAGCGTGACCACGACCTCAGTCCAGCTCGAACGCCTCGACCCCAGTCGGTCGGACTCGCCGCCTGGTGATCAAATCCCCCGCAGGTAGCGCGCGAGCGCCTCGGGCTGTGAAAGGGCGAGCAGATGGCCGCCCGGCAGGACGTCGGCGTCGATGCCCAGCCGGTCCCGCGCCACCCGGCGCTGGAACTCCACCGGGAAGAACCGGTCGTCGGTGCCGGCGACCACGCGGATCGGGACCGGTGGCCATCCGCCGAACGCGCAGGCGGAACCGAACACGACATCGTCCTCGGGGCGAGGATCCGCCGAGATCGCCGCTGCGTCCTCCGCGGACAGGTCGTGCAGAAAGTACGTCTCGAGGTCGAACTCGGTGCTGTAGCCGCCGCGCTCGGCCGCGGCGGCGTAGGCCTGGGGCTGCCCGGTGCTGTCCCACCAGGCTCCCGGGGTCTCGCCCGGAACGGGGATCATCGCGTTCACGAACACGATCGCGCGCACCGGAACCAGCTCGGCTACCAGCGGTGCTGTGAACCCGCCGAGCGACTGCGCGACCAGCACCACGTCAGGCCGTCCTTTCACCGCGGCCTCGACCACGGCGGCGTACTCCGGCAGACCCGCGCCCGGGTCGCCGCCGGGCAGATCGACGGCGACCACCTCATGGCCCGCCGCGCGCAGCAACGGCACGACCCGGTGCCAGTAGATCCCCGCGCCGCCGGCCCCAGGGATCAGCGCGAACGTCCGTCGCCCTCCCGGCACCCGCTCGTCCATCTCGTCCATCTCAGTCATCCCACCCACACCTACCTCGCCTTGTCTGTTAGACCCCTGCGGGTGTTAGACCCCTGCGCGGGGCGCGAATCATCGGTCAGGAGTGGCGAAGTCAGGAGTGGCGAAGTCGGAAATCGGGCGCGGGGTGGGGCGCGTGGCGAGAAGGCCGCCGTGTACCCAGGCGATGACGGCCTCAGCCCCCGAACGGTAGCCACCATCGCCCGGAATTCATCCGACGTCCGTGCGGACCCGATCGCACAGTGCTTGGCTGGGTCGGTGCAGAGCTGCCAACCGACGCCGAAGGCACAGCCAGCGTGGGCCTGATCGCCGTGACCGGCGCGTCCGGGCGGCTGGGCGGTCGCGTCGCGCGCCGGCTGGCCGCGGCGGGTGTCGCGCAGCGCCTGGTAGTCCGGGATCCGGCGCGCGCGCCAAGCCTGCCCGCGGCCTCCGTCGCCCGTGCGTCCTTCGGCGAGCCGGACAACGCACGCGCCGCGCTGGCCGGGGTCACGACGCTGCTGATGGTGTCCGCCGCGGAGACCCCGGACCGGATCGGGCAGCATCAGACGTTCGTGGACGCGGCGGCCGCCGCCGGCGTTGAGCACCTGGTGTACATCTCGTTCTACGGCGCGACACCGACGTGCACGTTCACGTTGGGGCGCGACCACGCCGCCACCGAGCAGCACATCCGCGACGCGGGCGCCGGCATGAGGTTCACCTTCCTGCGCGACAATCTCTACGCCGATTTCATGACCGCACTGGTCGGCTCGGATGACGTCATACGGGGCCCAGCCGGGAACGGGAAGGTTGCCCCCGTCGCCCAGGACGACATCGCCGACGCCGCCACGGCGGTCCTGCTCAACCCGCTCCCGCATGCTGCCCGGACCTATTCGCTGACCGGCCCCGAGGCGCTGACCCTTGATGAAGTGGCCGCTGTTGTCTCTGACGCAGCCGGTCGGCGGATCGTCTACCATCCCGAGACGGTCGACGAGGCGTACGCCTCCCGTGCCAGCTACGGGGCACCCGAGTGGCAGGTCGATGCCTGGGTGTCGACATATACGGCCATCGCCGCAGGTGAACTCGCCATCGTCACCTCGGACGTGCCAGAGCTGACCGGCCATCCGGCGACCTCACTCGCCGACCTTCTCCGCCAGGGCCGTTCCGCCTACCCCGCCGACTGACCGCCTGCACGCCGTTCTCGACGGGTTTTGTGCCTCGAAAGGAGACGATCCAGAGCCAGGCGCCCGCCCCCGGGCCGACCCGCCGCGCAGATCACTGTTCTGCAGGTCGTGCAGGCCATCGACGGGCCCGAGCCCGCGTTCCGCTGCACCGAGATCCGCCGGAACGGCCCGCTGGCCGTGCCCGATGATCAGTGCTCCGGGCAGTGCGCCATCGCCCGGGCGATGGCGGCCGCGGAGAAGGCGTGGCGTGACGCGCTGGCCGGCGTCTCCATCGACGATCTCGGCCGGGGCATCGACGAGGACAGCTCGGGCACCGCGATGCGCGCCGTGCGGGAGTGGCTGGCAGACGCGCGATAGCCGGATGCGGCGCGGTCAGCGGCGCTGGTGTGGTCAGAGGTGCAGGTCTGGTCAGAGGTGCTTGGGGACGCGTGGGCCGACGACGCCCCAGAAGACCAGCCTGGTCATGGCTTCCCGCATCTCGTCGATCGGGATCTCCCACGCCTCGAAGCCGGCCCGGTGCGAGGCCACGTGCGCGAGCATGGACACCAGCGCCCCTGCCATCGCCATCGGGGCGACCTCCGCCACCCGGCCGGCCCGGGTCTGCGCCTCGGCGATGACCGCGGCGAGTGCGCGGGTGATCTCGTTGAGCATGTCCACCCGCACCCGGCGGAAGCGCTGGTCGCCCTCCTCGGTGAGCAGGTCGACGACGCGGAGCACGGGCTGGTGGTGGGCCCAGAACGTGAGGATGCCGTCCACGAGGGTGCTGGCGTTCTGCCAGCCGGCGGCGCCCCGCCACGGCCGCTGGTCGACGAGCTCCGACAGCTTCGCGCCCTCGGCGGCGACCTGGTTGGCCAGCGTCAGCATGGCCGCCTCGATGTCGACGAAGTACTGGTAGAAGGTGGCCGCCGAGGTGCCGGCGGCGCGGCCGATGTCGGCGACCGTGAGCTCCCGGTACGGCGTGGTGCGCAGCAGCTCGTAGGTCTGGTCGAGCAGCCGTTGCCGGGTCGCCATGCCGCGCCGGCCAGGAACCCGCCCGTCCGAGGCGCGAAGAGTGTTCACCGCGGTGCCGATACCCGTGGTGCCGACACCTGCGGTGCCGACACCTGCGGTGCTGGTGCCGGTGCCGGTGCTCGCGTCGGCGACGGACGCCGGTGTGGTCCTGATCGCCGCGGTGGCGACCGCAGGGGTCTCGCGCACCGGGGTCTCGACCACCGGGGGGACCGCGACGGCAGCGTCAGCTCTGCGCACGTTGCAAGCGTACCGGCGGTTTCTGGCGACCCGTCAGATTTGCATTGTGACGCCAGCCACCCTGCGCGCCGATCTCGTGTGCCGGGGCGACCGGCGACGGTGCTGGGAGGTCGGATCACGCCGGGCGCACCTGGGGGTGGGGGCGACGAGGTTGGATCACGAGGTCGAGGCTCGGCTGGGATCGCCACTGGCAGGCGGCAGCCGCAGCGGCGGCTCGACGCGTTGAGGCCTGCGATCACCCACTTCTCGGGATTCTGTGACGCGCCCACCGCATATTGACCCGGTGGTTCGTGCTCACCCGACGCGCGCCGACGCACGCCGACCCGCCGGGGATCCCGCGCCGCCGCGAAGCTCGAACAATTAGCATCAATAGCGGCAAAAGGGGACACGAGGTCGCTTGGCAATCCGCAAGAAGTGAGGATTTCGGTTGCTGCAGCAGCCATGATCCTCACTTCTTGCTCGGCAGCAGTGGCAGCCCGCGCTCTCATCCCGATGACGTGGCTACAGGCGGTCAGGCGGCCAGGCGGTCAGGCGGGTGCGGGGCCGGGGCCGGGGTGCGCCGACGACTGGTGCTCGGGGCGCAGCAGGTCGGGGCGGCGCGCGGCCACGCTGCGGCGCAGCCCCTCCCGCCAGTCGACCCGGGCGTGCCCGGCGAGGGTGTGCATGGTCGTCAGATCGAGCACGACTCCGCGCAGGTTCTCCGGTGACGGCTCGATGACCGGGCTCAGCCCGGTGAGGGCGGCCAGCTCGGCGCACCACTGCTCGACGCTGACCGCCTCGTCGCCGGCCCAGTTCACGACCGTTGCCGGCACGTCGGCCGCGGCGAGCAGCGCGGGCACCATCGCCACGATGTCGTCGTCGTGGATCAGCTGGTAGCGGCTGGGGCCGTCGGGGTGCACGGTTACCGGCATGCCCGCGGCGATCATGTCGAGGTGGTAGAGGGGGAGACCACCGAAGGGCCCGTACGGCATGTTCAGGCGGGCGATCGTCGTCGGCAGCCCGAAACGGGTGGCACCGTACCGGGCCGCCCCCTCCGCGGCGATCTTGCAGACGCTGTAGGTGGCCAGGAACGGCAGGACATGGTGGCTGTCCCCGAGCCGGTCGCCCTCGGCGAGGGGCCGGACCGCCCCCGCAGGGTCACCGCCGCCCGCGCCCGAACCCGCGCCCGCCGGGCCATCGCTCCCGCCCGCCCGTGGGCCGCTCCCGCCCGCTGGGCCGTCGCTCCCGCCCGCTGGGCCGTCGCTCCCACCCGCTGGGCCGTCGCTCCCGCCCGCCGGGCCGCCGCCCGCGTCGACCGGGCCGCCCGCGTCCGCGTACACGGCGCCGGAGGAGCAGTGCAGGAAGGACCGGGCGGCGGCGTAGCGCTCCATGAGTGCCAGCGTCCCGCCGACGTTTCCGTCGAGGTCGACGCCCCACCGGTTGCTCTTGACCACGCCGAAGTGGAGCACGTGGTCGACCTGCTCGGGCAGGGCGGCGAGGCCGTCCCGCCCTGCGGTCACAAGGTTGACCGGTACGCAGCGCACACCGGCAGCGGTCAGAACGTCGCGGATGCCGCTGTCGCGGAAGCGGGCCGCGCCGTAGACGGTGTGCTCCCGGGCGAGGGCGGCGGCCAGGGGCCTGGCGACCTGGCCGGTCACCCCGGTGACGAGGATCGTGCTGCCGGTGCGCATGCCGTCAGTGCCCGTGGAGGATGACGCCGCGGATGTTGCGGCCGGCCCGCATGTCGTCGTAGCCGGTGTTGATCTCGTCCAGGGTGTAGCGGGTGGTGATCAGCTCGTCCAGCTTGAGCTGGCCGGACCGGTAGAGCGACAGCAGCCGGGGGATGTCGGCCTGCCCGTTCGACGCGCCGAACAGTGTGCCGCGCAGCTCCTTCTGAAAGATGGTCAGATCGAACAGGGACAGGGTCACGTCGGTCTCGACGGCCGGCGCGACCGCGGTGACGACCGCCCGCCCGCCCTTCGACACGAGCCCGAGCAGCGGCGCGATCTGGTCTCCGTGCGCCACGCCGACGGTCAGGATCGCCGCGTCGGCCATGACGCCCCTGGTCAGCTCGCGGACGAGCTCGGTGGCCTGCGCCATCGACGGGCTGGTGTGGGTCGCCCCGAAGACCTTCGCCTGGTCGCGCTTGAACTCCACCGGGTCCACCGCGATGATCAGCTCCGCGCCGGCGATCCGGGCGCCCTGGATCGCGTTCATGCCGACCCCGCCGGCACCGACCACGACCACGGCCTCCCCGGGGCGCACCCCGGCGGTGTGCACGGCGGAGCCGAAGCCGGTGGGCACCCCGCAGGCGACCAGCGCGGCGGCGTCCATCGGCAGGTCGTCATCGATCTTGATGACGGACGCCTCGTGCAGCACGGCGTACTGGCTGAACGTGCCGAGGAAGCACATCGTCGTGACGTCCTTGCCCCGGGCGTGCAGCCGGGACGTCCCGTCGACGCCGACACCCATCATCAGCGACCCGCCGAGGTCGCACAGGTTCGTCCGGCCGGTGGCGCACCAGCGGCAGTGCCCGCAGCTGGGCATGAACATCACGACGACGTGGTCACCCGGGCGGACCCGGGTGACGTTCGGCCCGACCTCCTCGACGATCCCGGCGCCCTCGTGGCCGGCGACCATCGGCAGGACCGACGGCATGTCACCGGTCGTCAGGTGGTCGTCGGAGTGGCATAACCCGGCTGCGACCACCCGGATGAGCACCTCGCCGGCCTTCGGCGGGTCGAGGTCGACCTCCTCGACGCTCCATGGATCACCGACGTTCCAGAGCACTGCGGCCTTCGTCTTCATCTGCGGACCCGCTTCCTGTGCGGTCGGCGCCGAATCGCGGCGCGGTTGTCTCGCTGGGTCAACGAACCTTCTGGACGTACTCCCCCAGAAGGTAGAAGTCGGCGGCGTAACGGTCCACGTCTGCGCCGGGCCGCAGGTGCACTAGATCGACTGAACGCAGATCAGGGCCTTCACCGATCGTTTTCAGGACGTCATATCTGAGGTGGTCCCGGACGAGTTCGTCCGGTGGGTCCGGCACCGGCCCGGCCGGGCCGCCGTCACCGAGCTCGAGCCGGGCCAGCGTCACCCCCGGTGAGCGGGAGCCCGGCACATGCTCCTCCAGGCCACCGGATCGGTCGGCGGCCCGCAGCACGGTGCGGCGGACCTGGTAGATCGGGAAGGGGGCGAGGAAGTTCAGCGAGTCGGTGATGACCTCGACGGCGTCCTCGGGCGAGGTGAAGCCGCGGTCGGGGTCGAAGAAGACGTCGGCGGAGGGGGTCACGATCTCGGTGACGGCGTCGACGGAGACGGGGCCGTGCCCGTCCTCGGTCAGCCGGACGACATACCGGCCGGTCGCCGTCGACGTCCGGATCGCCAGCGGCACGTGCACGTCGAGGTAGTACCGGCGGAAGGCGTCGACCGTCATGCCCGCGCGCCGCATGAACAGGAACAGCAGGACGTCCATCACGACAGCCGTTCGATGATTGTGCCGGTGGCCAGCGCGCCGCCGGCGCACATCGACACCAGGGCGGTGGTGCCGCCGGAGCGTTCCAGCTCGTGCAGCGCGGTGGTGAGCAGCCGGCACCCGGTGGACCCGACGGGATGGCCGAGCGCGATCGCGCCTCCGTTGACGTTGACCCGGTCCAGGTCGGGGCGCAGCGCCCGGGCCCAGGAGAGCACGACAGCCGCGAACGCCTCGTTGACCTCGAACCGGTCGATGTCGGCGACGGACATCCCGGCCCGGTCGAGCACCCGCCGGCTGGCGGCGATCGGGCCGTTGAGCAGCAGGTACGGGTCGTCGCCGACGAGGGCCTGGGCGACGATCCGGGCCCGGGGCCGCAGCCCCAGCGCCCGCGCGCGGTCGGCGTCCATGATCAGCAGGGCGGCGGCGCCGTCGGAGATCTGCGACGACGTCCCCGCGGTGTGCAGGCCGTCGGGCAGCACGGGCCGCAGGGCGGCGAGGTTCTCGACGGAGGTGTCGCGCAGCCCGCCGTCGACGTCGACGGTGACCGACTCGCCGGTCGTGTTGCCCGCGTCGTCCAGCACGGGTGCCTCCAGCGGGGCCACCTCGGCCTTGAACCGGCCCTCGGCCCACGCGCGGGCGGCGAGGGCCTGCGAACGGGCGCCGAACTCGTCCAGCTCGGCGCGGCTGACGCCGGCGCTGCGGGCGATGCGGTCGGCCGCGGTGAACTGGTCGGGCAGGCCGCTGTCCCAACCCGGCGGGCGTGGTACTCCGGGGCCGCCCTGCACCGCCGCGCCCAGGCCCACCCGGCTCATGACCTCGACGCCGCAGGCGATGCCGGCGTCGATCGTGCCGGTGGCGACCAGCCCGGCGACGAGGTGGGCCGCCTGCTGCGAGGAGCCGCACTGGCAGTCGACCGTGGTGGCGGCCGTGGTGGTGGGCAGCTCGCTGGCCAGCCAGGCGTAACGGGTGATGTTCGACGCCTGCTCGCCGGCCTGGGTGACGCAGCCCCCCACGACCTGCTCGACGCTCGCGGGGTCGAAGCCGGCGCGTTCGAGGACCGCGCGCTGTGTGTGGCCGAGCAGGTGAGCGGGATGGACGCCCGCCAGCGCCCCGCGCCGTCGGCCGATGGGTGAGCGGGTCGCCTCGACGATCACTGGATTCGGCATGGGATGCCTCTCGGTTGTCGCCAGCGGATCGGCGTCCTCCAAACTAGTACGTGTTCTAGTTTCGGGCAATCATCATCTGATGACCCATCAGGAGTTCTTGTGAATCGCGGTAGAACGCGTTCTCATCGGAGCGGTGGCGGACGGGGACGTGCGCAGGCCCGGTGAGGGCGCGCGGCGGCCGGGGTGCGACCCCGGGCGGCAGCGGCCTCGGGTGGCAGCGGCCTCGGGTGGCAGCGGCCTCGGGTGGCAGGGGTGTCGGGTGGCAGGGGTGTCGGCCCGATTGGAGTCGGCCGCGGTCGAGGAGTTGAGGATTTTGGTCGTCGGCGAGCGGGTAGCAGAATCCCGAGCCGCGGGCCGCCGCTGCTGCCGAGCAAGACCCGAGGATTCTGGCTGCGGGCACAACCAAAATCCTCAGGGTTTCGGGCGGTGGCTTCAGGAAGCGGCGGGTCCTGCGGCTGCTGCCGAGCAAGACCTGAGGATTCTGGCTGCGGGCACGACCAAAATCCTCAACGCTTGTCCGGTAGCAACGCCAGGCGCGGCAGTGCTAGTGGACGAGCTCGCGGACGACCAGTTCCAGGTCGTCGATCACCTGCCGGGCCTTGGTGCGGCCGGACAGCCACTGGATCTCGCTGACGAACCACACCTTGGCGATCAGGCCCGCCACCGCGATGTCACGCGGGGACGGATCGCCGTCCTCACCGCGCATCATGCGAATGATGATCGAGTTCATCCGCTGGGTGACCTGGTCGACCTCGGCGGTGGCCGACGCGTCCGCGAACATGACCGCCCGGACCAGCGCGCCGGCCAGGTTCGGGTCCCGCTGGAAGACCTTGGTGGCGCGGCTGAGGACCGTCAGGATCCGGTCCGCCGGGGCGAGGCCCGCCATGCGCTCGGCGGACGGCAGCCGGATGCCGTCGATCTCGCGGGCCATCGCGGACACCAGCAGTTGCACCTTCGACGGGAAGTAGCGGTACAGCGTCCCGAGCGCGACGCCGGAGCGCTCCGCCACCGCCCGCATCTGCACGGCGTCGTAGCCGCCCTCGGACCCGAGCGCGACGGCGGCGTCCAGAATCCGCTCCCGCCGTGCTCGCTGGGCGGGCCTGTCCAGCCCGTCACTGTCCGCGGAGGGCGGAACCGCCGGTGACGCCATGGACCGGAGCGTACCTGTGATCAGCCCGAACCCGGGTGCGGACATCCGAGCAGGCGGCAATCCATGCGCAACCAGGACAGAACCCATCCAGGAGGACTGTTGTGACCGCTGATCTGGCACTCGGCCTGATGCTCGGCTACTGGCCGGCGGTGCCACCGGACGATCATCTCGAGCTGACGCTCGCCGCCGAGGAGTACGGCTACGCGTCGGTGTGGACGGCCGAGGCCTACGGCTCCGACGCGATCAGCCCGCTGGCCTGGCTGGGGTCGCGGACGAGCCGGATCACCCTCGCCACCGGGCTGGCACAGCTTTCCGCCCGCACGCCGGCCTGCCTCGCGATGACCGCGGCGACCCTGGACCACCTGTCCGGCGGGCGGTTCCTGCTGGGGCTCGGCGTGTCCGGCCCGCAGGTGGTCGAGGGCTGGTACGGGCAGCCCTTCGCCCGGCCGCTCGCCCGGACCCGGGAGTACGTCGACATCCTGCGGGCGGTGTGGCGCCGCGATGCCCCGGTCACCAGCGACGGGCCGCACTATCCGCTGCCACTGTCTCCGTCGGCGCCGGCTGCGGCCTCGGGCCTGCCGTCGTCGGCTGCGGCCGCGACAGCGGCTTCGGGCCCGGCGCGGGGCGTCACCGGGCTCGGCAAGCCGCTGAAGATCACCACGCATCCGCTGCGGCCGCGGATCCCGGTCTACCTCGGCGCCGAGGGCCCGGGGAACGTGGCGCTGGCCGCCGAGATCGCCGACGGCTGGCTGCCGATCTTCTACCACCCCGAGCGCGGGCCCGCGGCGTACGCGGCGGCGCTGGCCGGGGCGCCCGCCGACTTCTCGATCGCCTGCCCGGTGACGGTGGTCGTGGACGACGACGTCGAGGCGGCGTTACTGCGCATCAAATGGACGCTGGCGTTCTACCTCGGCGGCATGGGCGCCAAGGACGTCAACTTCCATGTGGACGTCGTGTCGCGGTTCGGTTTCGCCGACGCCGCCGCACGGGTGCAGCAGCTGTTCCTCGCGGGGGAGCGGGAGGCCGCCGTGCGGGCCGTCCCGGACGATCTCGCCGACGGCATCGCGCTGGTCGGGCCCTGGGCGCGGATCCGGGAGCGCCTCGAGCTGTGGCGGGCCTCGCCCGTCGACACCCTGCTGATCGGCGGCGTGCGCGACCCGGAAGCGTTGCGGAAGCTCATCGAGCTGCTCTGACGCCGGGGAGCGTGTCAGGGGTCAGCGGTCAGACGGCCGGCGGCGGGGGGTGAGCAGCCAGAGGGCCGGCGGTCAGGCGGCCAGGGGCTGGCTGCCAGGGGGTTGGCGGCCAGGGGCGATGGTCAGGGGGCCAGCAGGGGCCCCACCTCGGAGCCGAAGGCCGCGATCTGATCGATCAGCTCGGCCGGGCCGCGGCTGGGGAACCGCACCTGCAGGTGGTCGACGCCGACGTCGCGGTAGCGGCGCAGGTGCTCGGCGATCCGCGCCGGCGTCCCGGCCTGGCAGGGGCGACCGACGTCCCAGGTCGGCTGGCCGAGGTGCAGCCAGTCGGTGATCGCGCCGATGTCGCAGGGCTGGGCGACGCCGGCCGCCGCGCGTTCGGCGCGCAGCAGCTCGACCAGCGGCGGCAGCTGGTCGAGCGGGGTGCCCTGGGGTAACCACCCGTCGCCGAGCCGCGCGGCCCGGCGCACTGCCGCCGGCGACGAGCCGCCGATCCACAACGGCGGGCGCGGGTCCTGCACCGGCCGGGGCGCGAGCCCGAGCTGCCCGTCGACGGTGAAGCTGGCGTTCGCGACCGTCGGGAACTCGGTGCGCAGGGCCGCGTCGACGACCTCGATCGCGTCGTCGAGCATGCGCCCGCGACGGGAGAAATTTAGCCCCAGGCCGGCGAACTCGTCCGCGACATGCCCCGCGCCGACCCCGAGGATGACCCGGCCGGCGGAGAGGCGGTCGAGGGTCGCGAAGGCCTTCGCCGTCACCAGCGGGTGCCGGTAGGCGAGGTTGTAGACGTGGCTGAGCAGCCGTACCCGGGTCGTCGCCGCGGCCAGCCAGCTCAGGGTCGCGACGGAGTCGTACCAGGTGGTGCCCATGGCGGCGGCGAGCTGGCGGGGGATCGCGACGTGGTCGCACACCGCGACGTAGAAGAAGCCGTGCTCGTCCGCCGCGCGGGCGATCGCCGCGAGGTCGTCCGGTGTGGCCGTGGCCTCCCAGGGCTCGGCGAACAGGCTGCTCTGCGCCTGGATCGGCAGCTGGATCCCGAAGGCGAGTGCCCCGCGGGGCACGACGGACGGGCCGCGAGAAACGATCATGGCAGCAGAGTGTATTCAAAGATTTTCTGACGGGTCACCAGATTCCGTGCTTGAGTGGACCGCGTTCCGGGCCGACGTGCGCCCGGAGCGGAGGGAGTTCAGCCGTGCCGGACGACGCGGTGGCAGATTCCGTCGACAGCCCCGACTCCAACAGCCCATACTCCGTCAGCCCGTACTCCGTGCTTCCCGCCGCCGGCCCGTACGGCGTCGCCATCGGCTCCGCGCTGATCACGATGGTGGAGCCGCATCCGGGTGCGGAGGCCGAGTACAACCGCTGGTACGAGGACGATCACTTCTACGCGGGTGCCATGGCGATGCCCTGGATGTTCGCCGGCCGGCGCTGGGTGGCGCCCAGGGCGCTGCAGGCGCTGCGCGAGCCGGCCGACTCGGCCGTCGCGCGGCCGCTGGAGGCCGGCAAGTACATCGCGGTCTACTGGCTGACCCGCGGCCGCTACCGCGACCACATGCGGTGGACCGTCGCCACGAACCGGCGGCTCAACGCCGACGGACGCATCTTCCACCGGCGTGACCACGTCTTCACCGCGTTCCAGGACTATCTCGGCGCGGTGTATCGCGACGGCCGCGGCGGTGTGCGCGATATCCACGCGCTGGACCATCCGTATGGTGGCCTGGTGGTCGAGGTCGTCGACGCGGTGGGCGAGGCCGCGGTGGGCGAGGCCGCGGTGGGCGAGGCCGCGGTGGATGAGGCCTCGGCCGGTGCGGGTGACGCGGCTGGTGTGGGTGATGTGGCTGGTGTGGGTGGCGCGGCCGTCTCCGCCCTCGTCGACTGGCTGCGCGCCGAGCGCGCGCCGCGGGTGCTCGCGCCCGGTGGCGCGGCGGCGATGGGCCTGCTGTTCACCCCGCTGCCGCTGCCGGAGGACCGGATGGCCTATGTGGACCAGGTCGCCGGTCTCGGGCGCCGCCTGACCGTGCTGTGGTTCACCGAGACGACGCCGGCCGAGTGCTGGGAGCCCGGCTTCACCGCGGCCGCCGCGGACTGGGAGAAGTCGGGCCTCGGCCGGCTGGAGCTGCTCGCCCCGTTCGTCCCCACCCTGCCCGGAACGCAGGCCTACGTCGACGAGCTTCGCTGACCCGCTCGGCTCGTCCGGCCCCCAATGTGGTTTCTGATATTGCGTCAGGAAACGAGACGCGAGAACCTGTTCTAGTTTTAAGCTTGGCGGACGCGACGGATCTCGGAGGTCCCGACATGTCGCTCGACCAGATCGATGTCTACGATCCCGGCCGCTACGTCCAGGGGCTGCCGCATGACGAGTTCAGGATCCTGCGGGCCCAGGCACCGGTGTTCCACCACCGCGACCCGGAGCGCGAGGCCGGCTTCTGGGCGGTGACCCGGCACGCGGACGTCGTGCACATCTCCCGCAGCCCGGACCAGTTCTCGTCCAACCGGGAGACCTGCCTGCTGCCCGAGCTCACCTCGGAAGCCCTGGCCGAGCAGCAGCTCATGATGGTCAACCAGGACCCGCCGGAGCACACCCGGCTGCGCAGCCTGGTGAACCGCGGCTTCACCCCGCGCATGATCGGGCGCCTCGCCGACAAGATCCGGACCTCCTGCGAGAAGATCGTCGACCGCGCGATCGAGGCCGGCGAGGGCGACTTCGTGAGGATCTGCGCGGCGGAGCTGCCGCTCGTCGTGATCGCGGAGCTGATCGGCGTCCCGCATGAGGACAGACACCGGCTGTTCAACTGGTCGAACCGGATGCTGGCCAGCGACGATCCCGAGCTGTCCGCCGACGCGGCCGACCAGCAGGCCGCAGCCATGGAGGCGTATGCCTACGCGAACGAGCTGGGCGCGGCGCGGCGCGGCTGCCCGGCCGACGACATCCTGACCAAGCTCGTCACCGCCGACGAGGACGGTCACGAGCTGTCCGAGATGGAGTTCGACCTGTTCTTCATCCTGCTCATGGTCGCCGGCAACGAGACCACGCGAAATGCCATCTCCGGCGGCATGCAGGCGCTGCTGGACCATCCTGAACAGTGGGAGAAGCTCAGGGCGGGCAGGTCAGACCCGGCGGTGCTCACCAGGGCGGCGGACGAGATCGTCCGCTGGGTCAGCCCGGTGATGGGCTTCCGCCGCACGACCACGACCGACGTGGTGCTCGGCGGCCAGCCGATCGCCGCCGGCGAGAAGGTGATCATGTACTACTCGTCGGCGAACTACGACGAGTCGGTGTTCGCCGACCCCTACCGTTTCGACATCGACCGCGACCCGAACCCGCATGTGGGCTTCGGTGGCGGCGGCCCGCACTTCTGCCTCGGAAAGCACCTGGCGATGCGCGAGATCGAGCTGATGCTCGAAACGCTGGTCACCCGGCTGGACCGGATCGAGCCGATCGCGCCCGCCCGCCGCCTGCGATCGAACTTCATCAACGGTGTGAAGGAAATGCCGGTCCGCTTCGTGCCGGAGCGTGGTCAGTGAGCCCCGACAGCCCCGACAGCCCCGGTAGCTCGGCTGGCTCCGGCGGTTCTGCTGGCTTCGGTATCTCTGGTGGTTTCGATGGCGCGGTGGCGATCGTCACCGGCGCGGCGCGCGGCATCGGCGCGGCGACGGCGCACCGGCTCGCCACCCGCGGCGCGACCGTGGCCTGCCTGGACGTCCGGATCGACCAGGCGGAGAAGACCGCCGCCGGCATCGTCGAGGCCGGCGGCGCGGCCCGCGCCTTCGCCTGCGACGTCTCCGACGAGGAGTCGGTGGCGGCCGCCGTCCGCGCCGTCGAGGATGACCTGGGCGCACCCAGGGTGCTCGCGAACGTCGCCGGGATCGGCTGGTTCGCGCACACCGCGGAGCAGCCCCTCGCCGACTGGCGCAGGATCATCGACGTCAACCTCACCGGAACGTTCCTGATGAGCCGGGCGTGCCTGGCCGGTTTCCTGGCTCGTGACGGCGGCACCATCGTCAACGTCGCGTCCAGCGCCGGGCTGCGCGCCCAGCCCTACAGCGCCGCCTACTGCGCGTCCAAGGGCGGCGTCGTCATGCTCACCAAGGCGCTGGCCTGGGAGTACGTCAGCAGGAACATCCGGGTGAACGCGGTGGCGCCCGGCGGCATCGACACCGACATCATCGCCGGCTTCATGCCCCCCGAAGGGGCGTCGATGAAGCTGCTCGGCAAGCTCACGGTGCCGGGGGGCTTCGGTGAGCCGGACGACGTCGCGCGCGTCATCGCCTTCCTGGCATCCGCCGAGGCCAGCCTGATGACCGGGACGATCGTCCCGGTTGACGGCGGCATGACCGCCTGAGCCGGGCGGCTCTGCAGGGAGACGTCCGAAGATCGGCGGATTCTGGTCGTTCCAACAACCAGAATCACCCGGTCTTGCCTGGTAGCAATGGAAGTCCGAAGTCGAGGCTCGACGATGTGCACATTTTTGTCGTCGCCGCGACCAGAGTCCTCAGGTCTTGCTCGGCAGCAGCCCGGTGCCTGGGACTCCGCCGCGCGTTCCCGGACGACCAGAATCCGCGGATCACGTCGGCTGGTCCGCTGACGACGCGTGCCGAGGCGGCGAAATTTCGCGGCCTTCCACTGGTCCGAGAAACATGCTTGTATACATGCAAGTTAATTCTCCTGAGGAGGACGTATGGCCCGTACTCCTGTCTGCGACCTGCTCGGCATCGAGTTCCCGATCTTCGCCTTCTCGCACTGCCGGGACGTCGTCGCGGCTGTCAGCAGGGCGGGTGGGTTCGGGGTGCTGGGGGCGCTCGCCTTCAACCCCGAGGAGCTCGAGGTCGAACTGGCCTGGATCGACGAGCACGTCGACGGCCGGCCCTACGGCGTCGACATCGTCATGCCGAACTCGTACGTCGGGAAGGGAGGCGGAGCGGAGATCACCAGGGAGAGGATGGTCGAGCTGGTGCCCGACGAGCATCGTCGTTTCGCCGAGTCCGTCCTGGCCGAGCACGACGTCCCGCCGCTGCCCGCGGACGCGGCCGCCGGGGGTGATCTGAAGGCGGCCGGGCTCGGCATCGAGCAGGAGGGGCCGGGGCAGGTCGAGGTGTCCCTCAAGCATCCGGTGAAACTGCTGGTCAACGCGCTGGGGCCGCCGCCGAAGGAGGTCATCGACCGTGCCCACGCCCAGGGTGTGCTGGTGGCCGCGCTCGTCGGCGCGAAGCGGCACGCCGTCAAGCAGGTCGAGATGGGTGTCGACATCATCGTCGCCCAGGGCACCGAGGCGGGCGGGCACTGCGGCGAGGTCAGCACGATGGTCCTGGTGCCCGAGGTCGTCGACGCGGTGGGGCCGGGTGTCCCGGTGCTCGCCGCCGGCGGGATCGGCGGCGGCCGGCAGATCGCCGCCGCGCTCGCGCTCGGCGCCCAGGGCGCCTGGACGGGCTCGGTGTGGCTCACCGTCACCGAGGCCGACACCGCCGAGCCCATCGTCGAGAACCTGCTCGCGGCCACCTCGCGGGACACGGTGCGTTCCCGCGCGATGACGGGCAAGCCCGCCCGGCTGCTGCGCAGCGCCTGGACGGACGCATGGGAGCGCGAGGACGCCCCGAAGACCCTGCCGATGCCGCTGCAGGGCATTGTGTGGGGGGAGGCATCGCGGCGCTGGACCCGCGCCGGAACGAAGGCGCTGAGCGGCTTCCCCGTCGGGCAGATCGTGGGCAGCCTCGACCGCCGGCGCCCGACGGCCGAGGTCATGCGCGAGATGGTGGAGGAATGGATCGAGACGACCCAGCGGCTCGGGGCGGTGCTGGAGGACTGACCGGCGGCCTCGGCAGCGACCGCGGCGACGACAGCGACGGCGTGAGCTGCGTGGATGCGAGCCAGAAGCCGGATCAGGGGCTGGAGCCGGATCAGGGGCCGGTGGCGGATCAGGGGCCGGACCAGGACCTGGCCCGCATCCACGAGTTCATCGAGCTGGTCGGGCTGGCCGCGCGCAGCCCGCGGCAGCGGGAGCGGATGCTGCGGGCCGCCGGCGCGCCGATCACCGGCGCGAGCCTCACCCTGCTGCGGTGGATCGCCCGGCACGGCAGCGCGACGTCCTCAGACCTGGCCCGCTGGCTGGATCTCGACCAGTCGACGGTGAGCCGGCAGCTGCGTCCGCTGGAGGAACATCGCCTGGTCAGCAGGTCCGCGGACGGCGCGGACCGGCGGGTGGCCCGGCTCGCCCCGACCGAGCACGGCGAGGCGCTGCTGGCCGCGGTCCGCGAGGTGGGCCTGCACGACATCGGCGTGGCGCTCGACGGCTTCACGGCCGCCGAGCGCCGGCATCTCGCCGAGCTTCTCGACCGCATGCGGGTGGGGATGTTGGACGCCCAGGTCGACCCGACCGGCCGATCGGTCCCCCCGGCGCGCAAATCCTGCGCCGTCGATTTCTCTTGATCATTCGCTGTCGGGAAAGGCTCGGGCCGTTCCGGTCACCGGAACGGCCCGTCGCGGAATACCGGACTTCGACTTCCGCTGCCGCCGCTGCTTTCCAGCAAGAATTGAGGATTTCGGCTGCTGCAACAACCGAAATCCCCAATTCCTGCGGATCGTCAAGCGAATCTCCGCCCCATTTGCGCCTATTGGTGTGAAATGCTGGCGCGGTGCGGCGGCGCGGGATTCCCGGTGGGTCGCCGCGCGGCGGGCGGTGGCTCTCCGAGTCGCGGCTTCCGGTTGGTGCTGCTGTCGAGCAGGAACGTCGGTTCAGGTGGGCGGGATGACCACGGCGCGGCCGTGTAGGGCGCCGGCAGCCAGGGCGGCGTAGCCCTCGTCGATGTCGGCCAGGGCGAACCGGTCGACGAGAGGGCGGATGCGGCCGGCCTCCGCGAGCGCGATCACGTCCTGGAGGTCGGCGACGGTCGACCCCTGGAAGGTGAAGATCTCCGCCTCGCGGGGCAGGGTTCCGTACCAGCCGCGCCGCAGGGTGCCGCCGGCCGATCCGACCAGGCCGAAGGCGCCCGCGGGGGCCAGTGCGCGCAGGCCGGTGGCGATGCTGGCGTCGGTCCCGACGAAGTCGAGGACGACATCCGCCGCCTGCGCGCCGCACACGTCGGCAAGGTCATGCGTGGTGGCTGAGGTGATCCCGTCGATGGCCTCGTCGGCGCCCAGCTCGCGGGCGAGCACGCGGCGCCCCGCGGCGCGGTCCACCGCCACCACTCGGGCGGCGCTGAGCGCCTTCAGGTGCTGGACGGCGAACGCGCCGAGTCCGCCGGCACCGAGGACCACGGCCCATGATCCCGGGCCGAGCCGGGGGAGTGCGCGGCGAACCGCGTGGTAAGAGGTGGCGCCGGCATCCGTCAGCGGTGCGGCCTCCACCGGGTCGAGCGTGGTCAGCGGGACGACTCCGCGCCCGGCCGGAGCGATCACGTACGGGGCCAGCCCGCCGTCCCGGCCGTAGCCGCGGCCCGCCAGGCCGTCGGGGCAGGCGCTGTCCAGCCCGCGCAGGCAGTAGCGGCAGCGCCCGCAGGAGGCCGGTGACACCAGCACGACGGGCGTGCCCGGTGCGGCCGTCGCCGCGGCTGCCTCGTCGCCGGCGTCGGCGATCCAGCCGGCGATCTCGTGCCCGAGGGTGAACGGCACCCGCCAGCCCAGTGTGGCCCCGATCTCCGCCGGGATCTGATGCATGGTCAGATCCGAGTGGCACAGCCCGTTGCCCGCGACCCGCACCAGGACCTCCCCCGGGCCCGGTCGCGGGACCGCGATATCCACGAGCGTGGGCTGCTGGAGCCAGTCGGTGAGGCGGTAGGCGGGCATGCTGGCCTCGGGCACCGCGACCCCCTGGGTGTCGGCTTCCTCGTTTCCTGATGAACCGTCAGATCTGATGTTAGCGTGAATGAGTTCCTCGCCGTGCAAGCCGGAGGGATCCCCCCGTGACCGACTCGCACCAGACGGACTCGCACCACATGGCGCCCGCGGCGCACCGCACGGGTGAGGGCCCCGCCCGCTCCCTCGGCGAGCCCGCCCGCTCCCTCCGTGAGCCCGCCCGCTCCCTCGGCGAGCCCGCCCACTCCTTCGGCGAGCTGCCGCGGATCATCAGCGTCGACGATCACGTCGTGGAGCCGGCCCACCTGTGGCAACGCTGGCTGCCCGCCCGGCTGCGCGACGCCGGCCCCCGCGTCCAGCGGCGCGGCATCGGGCGCATGGAGCACATCGGTGGCGGCAACTACCGGCAGGCGTTCGACGACGACGGCCCGCAGGCCGACTGCTGGGTGTACGAGGACCTCGTCTACATCCACAAAAGGCACGTCGCGGCGGTCGGCTTCGACCGCGACGACATGACGATGTCCCCGATCACCTACGACGAGATGCGTCCCGGCTGCTACGACCCGGTCGCCCGGGTCGCCGACATGGAGCTCAACCATGTCGAGGCGTCGCTGTGCTTCCCCACCTTTCCCCGCTTCTGCGGCCAGACGTTCGCCGAGGCGCGGGACACCGACCTCGCGCTGGCCTGCGTCCGGGCATACAACGACTGGATGATCGACGAGTGGTGCGCGGACTCGGGCGGCCGGCTGATCCCGCTGTGCCTGATTCCGCTGTGGGACGCGGAGCTCGCCGCGGCGGAGGTCCGGCGTAACGCCGCGCGCGGCTGCCGGGCCGTCTGCTTCAGCGAGATCCCGCCGCATCTGGGGCTGCCGAGCATCCACAGCGGCAGCTGGGAGCCGTTCCTCGCCGCCTGCGTCGACACCGGGACCGTCGTATGCATGCACATCGGCTCGTCCTCGCGGATGCCCGCCACCTCCGCCGACGCGCCGCCGGCGGTCGCCGCGACGCTGAGCTTCAACAACGCGATGGCCTCGCTGGCCGACTGGCTGTTCTCCGGCGTGCTGGTCCGCTTCCCCGAGCTGGTCCTCGCCTATTCCGAGGGGCAGATCGGCTGGCTGCCCTATGCGCTTGAACGCGCCGACGACGTCTGGCGGGAACATCGGGCCTGGGGCGGGGTGCGTCATCTCGTGCCCGAGCCGCCGTCGAGCTACTTCCGGCGGCAGGTGTACGGCTGCTTCTTCCGCGACCGGCACGGGCTGGCGTCCCTGGACGCCATCGGGGTCGACAACGTCACCTTCGAGACGGACTACCCGCACACCGACTCGACCTGGCCGGACACGCGGCGCGTGGCCGAGGAGATGATGGCCGGCCTGCCCGCGGCGACCGTCCACAAGATCGTGCGTGGCAACGCCATCCGCATGTTGGGCCTCGACCTGGCCTGAGCGCCGTCGGAACCCGAGCGCTGCCGAAGAGGCCGGCGTCGGGTGGTCCTCGGTGGCCCGAACGGGCCTGGGGAAGGTTTCGGGCACCTTGCTGAGCTGGCTGCCGGGTTGCCCGCAAGCCTCCGCGTTAGCCGCTTCCTGCCCGTGGTTGCCCGCTGCCTTGCCGCGTGCCGGCCTCGCGCTCCCGGAGAGTGGCGTGCGACATCGTCAGTATGTCCGGTATATGCCTTATTTTCCAGAGTTTCTTGATCCATCTCGTCGCGTCGGGCAAGAAAAAGGAGCCTTGTATCGCATATAGCTGATGTGGTCCCATGGGCGCGGCGGCCCTGATACAGAGAATCGGATTTTGTTTCTTTGTATCCACCCTTGGGTCGTCGGGCTCTGGGGAGGACGGAAGATGGTTGAGCGAAGCAGGCGTCAGGTACTGGTCACCGGCGGCATGTTAGGCGCTGCCGGGGCGCTGGCGGCGGCGACTCCGGCGTGGTCGTGGTCGTCCGACGGCTCGGTCGCCGGGGCCGGCGTCGGCGTGGACCCGAAGTACGTCTGGGATGCCGAGGCCGACCCGGTGGTCGCCCGGATCATCGACAGCGGTCAGACGACCGCGGTCAACAAGCTGCTGAAGACGTGGACGAAGAACGGCCAGGCACTGCCCGCCGGGCTGCCCACGGAGCTGCGTGACTTCATGGAGCACGCGCGCCAGCTGCCGACGTGGACCGACACGGCCAAGCTCAAGGACGCGGTCAACTTCAACCAGAAGCGCGGCCTGTACCTGGGCGTCACCTACGGCTTCGTCAGCGGCATGATGAGCACGGTCATCCCGCGCGAGGCCCTGGCCGTCTATTACTCCAAGGGCGGTGCGGACATGCGGGACCGCATCACCAAGACCGCCAAGCTGGGCTACGACGTCGGCTCGAACAACGCCTTCGACCCCAGCGGCGAGATGATCGTGACCTGCGTCAAGACGCGCCTGGCCCACGCCGGCGTGCGCCACCTGCTGCCGCAGCTCGCGGCCTGGAACAACGTCGCCTCGGAGGACATCCCGATCTCCCAGGCCGACATCATGGTGACCTGGCACAGCCTGCCCACCACCGTGATGCAGAACCTGAACGCGTGGGGCGTGCCGATCAACGCCGTCGAGTCCGCGGGGTTCCTGCACTCCTGGCAGGTCACCGCCCACATGCTCGGGGTGCTCGACGAGTACATCCCGAACTCCTGGGCCACGGCGAACACCCAGGCGGCGCAGGTTCTCACCCCGATCCTCGCCCCGACCCCCGAGGGCATCAAGCTCGCCGACATCCTGGTCAACCTCGCGTCGTTCATCGACGGCTCCCTGCTCAGCAAGCCCATCCTGTGCGCCCTCACCCGTTACTTCCTGGGCGACAAGATCGCTGACTGGCTCAAGCTGCCGAGGAACCTGTTCTGGGACACGGCCTTCCAGGTCGCCTGGAAGCCCTTCGTCGCCGTCCGCGAGGGCCTGCTGAGCCTGGAGAAGGCGCCCGGCCTGCTCCAGACGGTCTACTGGGCCTTCGACGAGATCCTGCGCATCGGCATCCTGACGCTTCTGTCCGGCGCCCAGTTCCCGATCGCCATCCAGATCCCGGACACCAACAACCCCAACTACTGACGGACGCTGCCTCCCCGCGTGGCCGAGGCCACGCGCCGGCGACGCCAAGGCTGAGGTGGCCAAGGCTGGGTGGCCAAGGCTGAGGTGAGGTCGGGACGAGGTAGGAGCTCCCCCGGTGCCGCTGCGGTGGCACCGGGCACCTCGTCCCGATCGCCGCCCGACACTGTCGTCGTGGGCGGCGGGCACCGGCAGCAGCCGGTCGCCGCCCATCGCGGCGGCCACCTCGGAGCTCGGGTTCAGGGCCCGCTGCTGTTCGGTGCGGGGCACCGGCGGGTCGCCGTGTCGGTCTCGGGAAGGACGACGTCCTGCGCGGTCGCGGTCAGCGACAGGCCGGCGGCGTCCGAGGAGGCCTCGACAACGGTGAGGTTGAACGGCAGGGCGCCGACCGGAATCGGGATGGCGGGGAGCAACCCGCCGAGGCCGCCGGGCACCGGGATGTCCACGTTGATGGACCCGTGCAGGGCGATCTCGGACGGGATCAGCGTGAGCTTGTTGTCGTGCACCTCGAACGCGATGACCCCGCCGATCTCCTGGGCGCCGAGCACCGGTACGTCGGCCAGGCCGGCGACCTCGACCTTCTTCCCGCCGTCCACCGGATTGATCTGAAGATCTCCGGGCTGGTCGGCCAGGAACGTGTTCACGTCGGCGTAGTCGAGATGTACCGTCGCCTCAACGTTGTCGACCGGTATCTCGCCGACATCATTGGAAAGCATCTTCCGGGCTGGAATGCGAATTCCTTTGAGGTGCGCCTCGACCGAGGAGATGCGTGGGCCCGGCGTTGGTACCCCGTCGATGGTCAACCCGATGTTCTTGAACCTTCCGAAAGCAATCTGGGTGAGGAAGGGAAATCCGCCGATACTGACGTCGCGGACCGTCGGCGGAGTGACGTCGCAGGCGAGGCTCCTGGTGACACTCGCCTCGATCTGGGTGGCCATCTCACTTTCGGCGGTCGAGACCACGAACCGGTCACCCGCGATGAGGACGACGAGCAGGACCACCGCGCCGAACGCGAGAGTACGGCGTCGCCGCCGCGGCCGCCGGTCCCGCGGCCACCATCGCCGGCGCCGCGGGGCGAGCGATGCCGCCCCGGCGTGGGCAAGCGATGCCGCCCCGGCGTGGGCGGGCGGCTGTTGCCCACCTGAGCCTGTGGGGACTTCGTCGTCGGGTCTGTGATCCACCGAGTGCCCTTCGCTTCGTGCGGTGTCCCGGATTTCGCGTGAGGAACCGCCGGTCGGGATTCCGGCTGCGCCGGAAACAGGCCAGGGCCACTGTGCGGCAGAACAGCCTGTTCTCGCATCGGCCGGGCGCAGTCACTTCCGGCTACGGCAGGTGCAGTACGCGTGCAGCCGTAAGTGCCGGCAGGCGCACGACGACGGGACCCGCCGGGCCGGAGCAGTCTTGTGGGTACCCGAAAAGATGTGGAGAACTTCCCCGTGGCGACTCTTCTGTATCGACTGGGACGGTTGTCCTTCCGGCGCCGCCGATACGTGCTTTTCCTGTGGATCGCAGCTCTCGCGGCCATGGGTTTCGCCGCGATGAAGGCCCCCGACGCCCCAAAGGACGAGTTCTCCATTCCGGGAACCGAATCCCAACGGGCGTTCGACCTCCTGGACGAGCGTTTTCCCGGCTCCGGGGTGGACGGCGCGGTCGCGCGCATCGTCTTCGGCGCTTCGGCGGGGGAGAAGCTGACCGCGGCCGAGAACCGGGCCGTGATCGAGAAGGTCGTCGCGCAGGCCGCCTCCGGTCCGCAGGTCCTCACCGCGGTGAATCCGTTCCAGGGCGGCGCGGTGAGCCAGGACGCGGCGACCGCCTACGCGACGGTCTCCTACACCGTGACCAGCGACGACCTCACCGACGCCACCCTGGAAAGCCTGAAGGGCGCGGTCGCCGACGGCCAGGCCGCCGGTCTGACCGTCGAGATCGGCGGGAATGCGCTGACCACCCGGCCGGGGGCGGGCGGCATCGGTGAGGTGGTCGGGATCGCGCTCGCCGCGATAGTCCTGCTGGTCACCTTCGGATCGCTGGCGGCGGCCGGGCTGCCGCTGCTGACCGCCGTCGTGGGAGTCGGGGTCGGCATGCTCTCGATCATGGCCCTGGCCAGTACCTTCGGCCTGTCCTCGACCACCAGCACGCTGGCGATGATGCTGGGCCTGGCGGTCGGGATCGACTATGCCGTGTTCATCGTCTCCCGCTACCGGGAGGAGCGGGCCCACGGGCGTGAGGCGTCGGAGGCCGCGGCCATCGCCACCGGCACCGCCGGCTCCTCGGTGGTGTTCGCCGGGCTCACCGTGGTGATCGCCCTGGCCGGGCTGTTCATCGTCGGGATACCGACGCTGACCAAGATGGGCCTGGCTGCCGCCGGAACAGTCGTCGTCGCCGTCCTCATCGCGCTGACCCTCGTGCCGGCGCTGCTCGGTTTCTTCCAGCGCGCGGTGCTCCCACGCGCCGCCCGCAGGGGACGGGCGAAGGCACGACAGCGCGGGCCGAAGATGGGCACCCGGTGGGCCCGACTGGTCCTGCGTCGCCCGCTGCCCATCCTCGCCTTCGCGGTGCTCGCCCTGGTCGCGATCGCGCTGCCGGCCCTCGACCTGCGCCTGGGCACCGCTGGTGACGAGGCGAAACCCACGTCCACCACCGAACGCCGCGCTTACGACGACCTGGCCCGGGGCTTCGGTGCGGGTTTCAACGGCCCGCTCACCGTCGTCGTCGACACGGCGGCTTCCGCCGACCCGGCGGCGGCGATCGCCACGACGGTCGAGCGCCTCGCCGGCACGCCCGGGGTCGTCTCGGTCTCACCGGCCCGGTCCAGTCCCACCGGCGACGCCGCGCTGCTCACCGTCGTCCCCGCGACCGGCCCGAGCGACGCGGCGACCGCGGATCTCGTCCACGCCATCCGCGGCGAACGATCCGCGGTCGAGTCCGCCACCGGCGCGACGTTCCAGGTCACGGGTACCACCGCGGTCAACATTGACATGGCCCAGAAGGTCCAGGACGCGCTTGTTCCCTACCTCGCGGTCGTGGTGGGCCTCGCCTTCCTGCTCCTGATGGCGCTCTTCCGGTCGGTGCTCGTCCCACTCAAGGCCGCCTGCGGATTCCTGCTCTCGGTGCTGGCCGCTCTCGGCGCGGTCGTCGCGGTCTTCCAGTGGGGATGGATGGCGGGCCTCATCGGCCTCGAACAGACCGGACCAATCATGAGCATGATGCCGATCTTCATGGTGGGCATCGTCTTCGGCCTCGCCATGGACTACGAGGTCTTCCTCGTCACCCGCGTGCGCGAGGCCTACATCCACGGCGATGACGCCGGGCACGCGATCGTCTCCGGGTTCGGGCACAGCTCCCGGGTCGTGGTCGCCGCGGCACTGATCATGATGGCGGTCTTCGCGGGATTCGTCGGTGCGACCGAGCCGATGATCAAGATGGTCGGCTTCGGCCTCGCCACCGCTGTCCTGCTCGATGCCTTCGTCGTCCGGATGACGATCGTGCCGGCCGTCCTCGCGCTGCTCGGTGAACGGGCCTGGTGGATCCCGCGCGGCCTCGACAAGGTGCTGCCCCGCGTCGACGTCGAAGGCGAGGCGCTGAGCGGGCTGCGCGCCTCGGTGCCGTCCACTGCGGTGGACGGCGCCATCTCCGTGGACCCCGGTCGCGTGGAGGCGGCGTCCGCCTCCTGGGCACCCGCCTCCGGTCGATGAGCATCCCTCGTCCGAGGAACGTGGAGGCATGGCGCGTTCCTCGGACGGTGGCGACCCCGTACGGTGAGTGGCACGGCTCCAGCATTCGACGGGAACCAGCAATGACGATCACCACCTGGCGGTGGGTCGGGAATCATCGCCGCGACACGGTGGTGATCGCGATCGGGGCGTTCGTCGCCTCCGGTCCCGGCAGCAGAATCACGCCGCCCGCCAACGCCCCCATCGGCGGGTGGGTGCCCGCGGTCGTTCTCGCGGCCATCGCCTGCACCGCCCTGTTCTGGCATGAAAGCCACCCCCGCACCACCGCCGTGGTGGCGATCGTCTGCGCCGTCGCGGTGACGGCGCTGGGCTACCTGCTGACCCCCCTGTTGCTGGCTCCGGTGATGGCCGCGCTCTACTGGCTCGCCACCCGCACGGACCGCCGGACGAACATGATCTTCGCCGTCTCCGCGTGCGTCCTGGTGGTGGGGACTGCACTGGTCGCAGATCCCGCCAGCTACGGCTGGCCACTCAAGAGCGTCGGACCGACGGCCTGGCTCCTGATGTCAGCCGCGCTCGGTGACGCACAGCGCACCAAGGAGGGCTACCTCGACGCCGTCCGGGCCCGCGCCGAGTACGCGGAGCGCACCCGTGAGGCCGAGGCCCGCCGCCGGGTGGCCGCCGAACGCACCCGGATCGCCCGCGAGCTGCACGACGTCGTCGCCCACCACGTAACCCTCGCCCACGCTCAGGCGAGCACCGCCGCACACCTCGTTCGCACCCGCCCCGACCAGGCAGCACAGATCCTCACCAGCCTGACCGCCACCACGTCGTCCGCGTTGCGTGACCTCAAGGCCACCGTCGGCCTCCTGCGAGACGGCGACGACCAGGACGCACCCCTGGAACCCGCCCCATCGCTCGCTCAGCTCCCCGAGCTCGCCCGTGTCTTCGCCGCGGCGGGGCTCACCGTCACCATCACCACCCGCGGTGACCCGCCTTCGCTCTCCCCGGCGGTGGACCTCACGGCCTTCCGGATCGCGCAGGAAGCGCTCACCAACGTGGCGAAGCACGCGGCCACCGGCAGCGCGTACGTCGACATCACCTACTCGCCGAGCGACCTGACCTTGAAGATCATAAATGGTGCCGATGACGGGCGCCGTCGCAGTGGCAGGCCCGGTGGCGGGCCCGGTGAAAAGCCCGGTGAAAAGCCCGGCGAAAGGCCCGGTCACCGGCCCGGCGAGGGTGCCGACGGCGGGTTCGGCCTGATCAGCATGCGCGAACGGGCGAGTTCTGTCGGTGGGCACCTCGACGCCGGCAGCCATCCCGAATTCGGATTCCACGTCACCGCAGTCCTGCCGCTCCGGCCCGGAAAACCGACGAAAACGGAACAGGGATGACCATCCGCGTACTGCTCGCCGACGACCAGGCGCTCCTCCGAGCAACATTCCGGATACTGATCGATTCGTGTGACGACATGACGGTGGTCGCTGAGGCGGCTAATGGGAACGAAGCTGTCGTTGCCACCCGTGAGCACCGTCCGGACGTTGTGGTCATGGACATCCGAATGCCCGGCATGGACGGACTGGCCGCCACCGCGGCCATCTGCCGGGACGAAGAGCTCGCCGCGACCCGCGTTCTCATTCTCACGACCTTCGAGATCGACGAATATGTCGCCCGGGCGCTGCGTGTCGGGGCGAGCGGCTTTCTCGGCAAGGACGTCGAAGCCGACGGGCTCCTCGCCGCGGTCCGCACCGTCGCGGCCGGCGAGGCGCTCCTGTCCCCGGCGGCGACCCGTGCACTCATCGCGCAGTTCGTCGCCATCCCCGAACCCACGGCCACCGCGGCGGCGAGCCACGCGGCCCTCGACACGCTCACCGCCCGCGAACGGGAGGTCATGATCCTGGCCGCGGAAGGCCACTCCAACCAGGAGATAGCCGCCAAACTCGTCATAAGCCCGCTGACCGCTCGCACCCATGTTCACCGGGCAATGGCGAAACTCGACGCCCGCGACCGGGCTCAGCTCGTCGTCATCGCGTACCAGACCGGCCTGCTGCACAGCAGTCCGCCAGAATGACCGGGACCGGGACCGGGACCAGGCGACCCGCATTACGCGTGATCCGCCGGCCGCCTCGCGGAATTGTCACAGATTCCCACAACCCGTCGACATGCGTGTTTCGGCGACAGGCCGCACGGTACGCTGTTGTCGATCGACGGGGGCGATCATCGGCTGTTGTCGCGTCAGCCTGCGCCTGTGGCGGCGGCTGTGTCTGAGGCGGCTGTGCATTCGACTGCGGCTGACGGAGCGAGAATGGAGTGAAGTGGTGTACCCATTCTCATGATCCCCCTGGTTGTTCTGCTGTGGTGCCGTGATTCGAAGCCGACTTGGTCATGGCGAGCCTTGTCGTGGCGAGCGTTGTCATGGCGAGGGAGAGGGAGGGTGAGCGGCCGGTGAGGGCCGGGGGTATCGGCAGAGCTGCCGTCGTGGTCCGGTGTGGCTACCGGTGGCCGCCGTGGTGATGATGCTCCGGCACCTCCGGTCGGGTGGCGGCGCAGACCTTCTCGGCCGAGCTCTGGTCGCGGTGCGCCTGCCGCTCTGCGTCGGCGCCGGCTACGCCCTGTCGCGGGTCCTCGGATCGGCGGGAATGGTCGACACCGCGGCCTATGGATACCTGACCACCGCATTGCTCGGTCTGGGGCTCTACGGCGCCACGTCGACGATTCCCCGCGCGGCCAGGAGCGACGCACGCCTGATCGTCTCCGTGGTGACCGTCGGCGTCGTTCTCAAGGTCCTCCTGATCGGCTGCGTTCTGGCGCTGGTCTTTCGTGACCCGGTGTACTTCCTCCTGGCCGGCATCATCGCGCAGATAGATCCGCTCTCGGTCGCCGCACTGCTGAAGAACTCGCCCATGTCCCGCCGGGCCCGGTCGTTGCTGATCGCGTGGTCCTCGTTCGACGACCCGGTCACCGTGCTCGCCACGCTGGTGTTGCTGACGGTGCTGCCGTCCATGGCGATCAGCGGCACGAACCACGCGGGCCTCATGGCGGATGCCGGGTTCGGCACCCTCGCGGCCGATCTGGTCGTGAACGGTGCTCTGGTGGTCGGCGCCTGGACCTTCGCTCGAATCGTCCGCCACCGCCGGTCGGGCCACGACCGGATGATCATCGGCGCGGTGGGCGTCGTCTATGCCGTGGCCGTCTGGCGCTTCCTGATGTTCGGCCTGGCGGCCGCCGGCCTTTTCCTGCGGCCCAGGTCGCCTGCCTGGGGCCGCTGGGTCGACCGGGCCGTCCAGGCGGCGCTGCTGGCGGCGGCTGTGCTGCTCGGCATCCTTCTGGGTGGCGCGGACATCGATCTCGCGGCCGGTATCTCCCTGGGGGTCGCGGCGTTCGCCGCCCAGATTCTGGTCGGGCTGCTCCTCACCCGGGGCCTCCAGCCGACCGACCGGGTGTACCTGTCGCTCTCCCAGCAGAACGGGATCACCAGCATCGTGCTCGCGCTGACCTTCCAACCGATCGTTCCGTCGGCTGTCGGGGTGGTCGGCGTGGCGATCGCGGCCATCAACATCCTGCACCTCGCCTGCAACCAGGCGATTGCCCGGTTCCCGCGCCTGATGCTGGCGTTCGCCGGTCGGATCGGCGGCGAGGAGGCGCCGGAACCGGTCACGCGGTCCGCGGGTTGACCACCGCGCGACCTGCTCGGCCAGGTCGCTCCACGGCGGGAGATCGGGAACGTCGGGTATCCGCGTCGTCGACGTCGGCGATCCAGGCCGCGAGGGCATCGAGGTCGGGGGTGTCTCCCGACGCCCGCCTGATGGCCAGCCACAGCGCCCGGACGGTCTCCGGCCGGGTCGAGTATCCGCGCGCGGAGCGCCCACCGGTGCCGAGCCGGCTCAGCATCAGCCCCGACCAGGCGGCAAGCGCGTTGCCGTCGGCGCGTACCGCCCGCCGGTACTCGGCAGCGGCCTCCTCGGCCCGACCGGTCAGCAGGAGCACGTCGGCGCGGGCCCGGCCGGACGCGTCCACGGTCTCGCCCGCCAGCAGGCGGCGCGCGACGTCCACCCGGTTTCCCCCGGCGGCGCTCGGCGTGCCGGCCCGCACGCTGCAGACCGGTGGCCCCGACGGCGGGTACGGGTCACCTCGCAGCCACGCCCGAGCCCACGATGAGATCACTTCTGGCTCCGGCGTCAGGTTGCGCAGGCGCCATCGAACACGGCAGTCGCCGACCTCCAACATGCCCAGCCGGTGGGCCAGCTCTGGCACGGCGGCGCCCGACCAGCGGCGGAGCTGATCGGCGATCCCCGCGGTCAGCCGCCGGCCCGCCGGGGTGAGCGTTTCGTTCGCCTCCAGCGTGACCACCACACCGCGGACGGACTCCCGGCACCAGACGAACTGGTAGGCGGCCAGGAGGGCTTGGCCGCCCTCGTCGATCAGGGACCGTTCGTACCAGTAGCCGGCGACCGCGACGAAGGCGAAGGCGCCGTGCAGCAACCCCTCGACCGGGCGCGGGTCGAGGCGCCACGGCGCGTAGTGCACCGCCGGTGAGCGCCGTGCCACCAGCGGTGAGAGGTCGTCGATGGCCGCCAGCTTCGAATGCTGGATCTCATGGATGAGCGTGACGGCCAGCTGCGCACTGTCGGTTGGAGTGGACAGGAGCACGGAACCGAAGGCTTCGAGCGAGCTGGCGCTGATGGACGTCACACCGGCCGGAGCGGCCAGCGGCACCAGCGACCGCAGCAGACCCGCGACGCCGTCGACGCGGTGCGGATGGTCGCGGACGAGCAGGTGCCAGGCCTCGTCGAAGACGGCACGCCAGTGACGGAACTCCGCCGCGGTCAGCCGTCGGGCCGGCTCCAGCGCGCCTGGCTCCCGAAACGGGTCGAGGTCGTCGAGCACGATGGGCGACCCGCCGGACGCCCCCGTGGGCTGGAGCGGCCGAACCGGGCACCACTGGTCCGGGTGGGCGGTGGGGGCATGGGCGGTGGTGGGGGAGTCGTCGTGGTCGCGGTCCGTGTACTCCAGGGAATGCGACGTGAGCTGCACGTGATCGTCGGCCGTGTCGACGGCCAACCGCATCGCAACGCGGCCGGCGGGATCCGGAGGGTGGGCCCAGATCCGGATCCGGGCTCGGTCACC
>NZ_ADGX01000091.1 GCF_000177675.1 Parafrankia sp. EUN1f | reverse complement strand
GCCGCCGGCGCCGCCGGTGCCGCCGGCGCCGCGGAACCGGCTGCCGACCGGGTGGATCCCGCCGACACCGACCGGGTACTGCGGCTCTGCCACGTCGCGGACGAACGGCTGACCGACCGGCCGAACAGCCGGATTCTCGTCTCCCTGGTCGCCCAGACCCTGGCCGTGCTGACCGCATGGCTGGCGTCGTTGCACGCGCTGCCGTGGCCCTTCCGCCCGGCCGCCTTCGTGGTGCGCACCGTCACCCGGCTGCTCTATGCCGCTGTCGACGACGCCGCCCGCCACCGGCACCGGGTGACCACAGGCCTGGGGGTGATCATGCTCGTCGGTGGTCTGGCGGTCGCCTTCACCCAGGGTGGCGCGGTCGGCGGGCTCGGGCTGCTGCTCACCGCTGCGGGGCTGGTGCTGGTCGGCCTGACGAGCTGGCGCACGGTCGCGGGCGGCCGGCGCAGGACCTGAACACGGGCGCCGGTCAGGAGACGTCCCTCAGGAGACGTCCGCCCAGCGCATTCCGCCGTCGGACTCGCGCAGGCAGGACACCGGCCGGCCGCCCGCACCCTGGACGATCTTCCCGACGTCGTCGGGGTCGCACTCGCTGCCGGGCTGGGGCCCGGCCTGCGCCGACTGCGAGGGCGTCTCGGGGGACCAACGGCCGGCACCGCCCACCTGTGCCCCCGCGACCTTCGGCTCCGGTGCCGGAACGCAGTACAGGAGCAGGCCGTTGACGGCCACCGCGGGCTCGACATCGAGATCCGGGATGCACGCCTCGCCCAGAAAGACCGGGGACGGGGCCACCGAAGGCAGACCGGAGACGGGCAGCCCCGTCGACGCGGCGGCCGGCCCGGTGGCGGCGGCTCCGGGCGTGGCCGCCGAGCCCGCCCCGGTCCCGCCGGTCCCGCCAGTCCCGCCGGTCGTGCCGGTCGGAGCACGCGTTGACGCCGGCGCCGTCGGCGACGGGCCAGCGGCGGCGGCCGCGGCGGCCGGACGGGCGCCCGTGCTCGAGGTGTCGGCGCCCGACTGCGCGCACCCCACCAGCGCCCCCGCGAACAGCACGCCGACGATCACGGCATGACAGGCCCTACCGGACGGGCGAGTGCTGGTCACCGCGCCACTCCCCTCGCAGGCCCTGGCTCTCGGCCTCAGATCCAGCTTAGGTAGCTCCAGGCGCCGGATGTCACTACTTTCCGGGACCAGTACCCAAACGGACCGGCCCCGGCCGGTGCCGGGCTGTCGTCCTCACTGCCTCCTCCGGCGCTGGTCGATGGCTCCGCGACAGCGCGAGAACGCCGTCCGCAGGTGTCTCTCTACCCCGCGACACGCCCATCGCCACCATCAGGCCCGATGCGGTCCGTGGACGTCCGGCGGGGGCACTGGCGCGGTCAGTGGGTCTGCGCGGGCACCGCTACGGTGGTGCCCGCCAGCTCCATCACGGCGAGCTCACCGGTCGCGGTGAGCTCGGTGGTGAACGCGGCCAGATCCGCCGGCTCACGCGGCGGGATCGGGACGGCGTCGGACAGCGTGCCGAGTTCGATCCAGCCCATCAGCTCCTCGCTGCCGATCAGGCCGAAAACGGCGCGGACCTGGTCGCTTTCGGGCAGCGGCACGGACTTCCACGCCGACGCGACACCCTGGGCGTGGGCGGCGAGGCAGATGTTCTGCGCCGCGGCCGCGGCGGAAGCGTCCTGTTCGGCGCGGGGTACCCGGGCGCCCGGCACCCGTGAGGCGATCACGGCGATGAGGGCCGGCGAACGGGTCGCCTTGCCGGCAGCCTTGCGAATCACCGGCTCGGCCAGATCACCGACGGCCTCGGCCGCCTGGCGGATCGCGTCGGCCAGCGCGGCGCGCGCCTCGCCACGCACCACCACGAACCGCCATGGGCGCAGCGTCTTGTGATCGGGTGCGGTGGTCGCGGCCGCAAGCATGACCGCGAGCTGTTCGGTGGTCGGGCCCGGCTCGACCAGGCGGGTGGCCGTGCGGCGGGTCATCAGGCAGGTCAGGGCGTCCACGTTGCTCCGTTCGACTCGGGATCCGAGCACTGGCGAGGCTCGCGCTTCCCATTTCAATGAGGTGCCCTCATAATAGGGCAGGCTCCATGCTTCATGCCTCGCAAGAGTCCCTTGCTCCACAGATCACTGCGAAAGGCGGACTTCGGGCGATGCCCCCACCTGACACCGGCGACCCGGTCATCGACCTCGTCCTCGCTGTGGGCCATCAGGTCAGGCGCGCGGTCAACGAGGCCCTGCGCACGGGCGCCGGCCTCACGCTCGCCCGCCTGAAGGTGCTGCGCCTCGTCGCGGATCGGGGGCCCGTCCGACCTCGCGACCTGGCCCAGGCCGTCGCCGTCGCGCCGCGGACGATGACCGAGACCGTCGACGGGCTGGAGGCCGACGGCCTGGTGTGCCGCCGGGTGGATCCCACCGACCGGCGGGCGATCCTGCTGGAGCTGACGCCGCTGGGCCGCGCCACGCTCGACCGCGCGCAGACGCACGCCGCGGGTGCCGTCGAGCACTTCACCGGCGCGCTGTCCGCGGACGAACGGGCCACTCTGGGCCGTTTGCTCCGGCTCCTGCTCGACAACGCGTCCGCTGGTAACACACGACCGTTACCGTGAGACGATCACAGGGGCCGTTCCGACCGAGGAGGCCACCGTATCCAGCTCCGCCGTGGTGGGTGAGCGCACCCGATCCGGCCGCGACACCGCTGCCGCGATCGTCGATGTGCGCGGCCTCACCAAGCGGTACGGGCGGGTGGCGGCCCTGCAGGACGTCTCGTTCACCGTCCCCGCGGGGGCGGTGACGGGTTTCCTCGGCGCGAACGGGTCGGGCAAGACCACGACCCTGCGCATCCTGCTCGGTCTGGTCGCGCCCACCAGCGGAAGCGCACTGATCCATGGTCGCCCCTACCGGGAAATGTCGGACCCGGCGAGGACAGTGGGCGCCGTGCTGGAACCGACCGCTCACCCCGCCCGCACCGGGCTGGATCATCTGCGCTGCCTGGCGCTCGCGCTCGGCCTGCCGCGCCGGAGCCGCCGGCACGCCGTCGACGAGGTGCTCGGCACGGTCGAGCTCACCGCGGCGGCGGATCGGCCGGTGGGCACCTACTCGCTGGGCATGCGCGGGCGCCTCGCCATCGCGTGCGCCCTGCTCGGCGATCCCGAGCTGCTCGTCCTCGACGAGCCCGCGAACGGCCTCGACCCGGAGGGAATCCGCTGGCTGCGGCGCTTTCTGCGGGGCTGGGCCGCGCAGGGGCGCAGCGCGCTGGTGTCCAGCCATGTGCTGGCCGAGGTCGCACAGACGGTCGACCATGTCGTGATCATCGAACGGGGCCGGGTGGTGCTGGCCGCGGAGGCCGCCGCGGTGGGCGCGGGCCGAGTCGAGGTCCGCACGCCGCAGGCGGACCAGCTCGCCGAGCTGCTCGGCGGCGCGGGTGCCGTGCGCACCGGTCATGACTCGCTGCGGCTGCCGTACGGCTGGGCCGAGCGGGTGGGGCAGCTGTGCGCGCTGCATGGAATCCCCCTGGTCGAGCTGCACACCACCGGGCCGGACCTTGAGCGGGCCTTCTTCGAGCTGACCGGTCGGGCAGCCGGTGGCGCCGCATGAGAGCCGGTGGCACCACGAAAACGCGGCAGCACCTGGTGGCCGCCGAGCTTCTCAAGATCCTTACTGGCCGGTGGCAGCTCGTCGGGCTCATGGCGGTCCTCGCCGTCCACGCCCTGCCACTGCTGCTGTGGGGCGCCCAGGCGGAGCCGGCGCTCGAGTGGAACGGCCTGCGCTCCCGCTCCGGCTGGCTGCTCGCCTACGCGATGATGTTCTTCGGTGTGGTCCTGACCTCCAGCGAGTTCCGGTTCCGCACGGTCACCCACTCCTGGCTCATCACCCCCGGCCGGGTGCGAGTGCTGGTCGCCCAGGTCACGGTCGTGGCCCTGATCGGAGCGCTCCTCACCACCGCTGTCTTCACGGCCTGGTGGCTACGCGGCGCCAGCCGGCACGGTGTGGCCGCGATGCGCGCGGACCGTCCGGCCGAGGTGCTGTCGGCGTATCTCATCGTGGTCGTCGTCGTGTGCGCGACAGGAATCACCGGCGCGGCGCTGGGTGCCATCACCCGCAGCCTCGGCCTCGCCGCCGCGACCATCGCCGTGTGCGGCCTGGTCGAGGCCGTGTCCGACGGGGGCCGCTTCCACGGTCCGGTCACGGCACCATCGGGTGTTCTGCTCTGGCCCACCACCGAGACGAACGCCACCTCCCTGTCCGCCGCGATCGCGTGGGCCGTCATCCTGACCGCCGTCGCGAGCGCCTCACTGCGACGGGATCTGCCATCCTGAACAGCCCCCCGCCCGATTCCGTGATGTGGCATAGGTCACTGCCGGCACGGCGCGTCTCCGCATCCCTTTCCGCTCGGCACCACGATCGGCCTACGATCCCGCACATGGCGCTGTGCCCGACATGCGGGGAGCAGGGGAACCCCGATCGAGCGCGCTTCTGCTCCGAGTGCGGGAATCCGCTGCCCGTCGCCGGCAGCGGCGCACGCAAGATCGTCACAATCATGTTCGTCGACATCACCGGGTCGACGGACATGGGCGAGAAGATCGACTCCGAACAGCTGCAGCAGGTCATGTGGCGGTTCTTCACCACCGTCCGCGAGGTCATCTACGCCCACGGCGGATCTGTCGAGAAGTTCATCGGGGACGCGGTGTTCGCCGTCTTCGGCATCCCGGTGCTGCACGAGGACGACGCGTTGCGCGCCGTCCGGGCCGCGCTGGACATCCGCACCGCTATGGAGGAGCTCAACGCCGAGTTCCATCGTGATCTGGGCCTTCGGCTGCGGGTGCGGATCGGCATCAACACCGGCGAGGTGACCGTCGCCGGCGGCGGTGCGACGGGTGACCCGGTCAACGTGGCCTCCCGGCTGGAGGAGGCCGCCCCGCCGGACGAGATCTTCATCGGCGACAGCACCTACCGGTTCGTCCGCCACAGTGTCACGGTCAGCCCGGTCGGGCCGCTGGTGGTGCAGGGCAAGCGGGAACCCGTGCGGGCGCACCGGCTGCTCGGGCTACGCAACCCGACGGCGGGCCCCGGCCTGCGGGAGCCCGTGCAGGGGTTCGCGGCGCCGGTGATCGGCCGCAACCGCGAACGCCGCCGGCTCCAGGACGCCTTCGAGGCGGTCGTGGAGGAGCGGACCTGCCACCTGTTCACCGTGCTGGGGCCAGCCGGCATCGGCAAGTCCCGGATGGTCGGCGAGTTCTGCCAGTCCATCACCAGCCGGGCGACCGTGCTCTCCGGCCGTTGCCTGTCCTACGGCGAGGGCATCGCCTACTGGCCACTGATGGAGATGGTGCGCCAGGCCACCGGCATGTCCGCCGACGAGAGCGCGCCGGACGGCCGCCTGCGCCTCAAGAGGCTGCTCACCGGCGTCCCGCAGGCCGCCGAGGTGGTGGACGCACTCGCCCCACTGGTCGGGCTGGGTGGCGCGGAGCTGGGCACCCAGGAGAGCTTCTGGGCGGTCCGCACCTTCTTCCAGGCGCTGGCCGAGCAGCGGCCGCTGGTGCTGTGCTTCGACGACGTCCACTGGGCCGAGCCGACCCTGCTGGATCTGATCGAGCACGTCGCCGACTGGTCCCGCGACGCTCCCATCCTGCTGCTGTGCCTGTCCCGGCCCGAGCTGCTGGAGGACCGGCGCCAGTGGGGCGGCGGCAAGCTCAACGCCACCTCGATGCTGCTGGCACCGCTCACGGAGGACCGCTGCCACCGGCTGATCCGTACCCTGATGGGTTCGGACGACCTGGATCCGGCCCTGGTCTCCCGGATCACCACCTCGGCGGCGGGCAACCCGCTGTTCGTCGAGCAGATGGTCGCCGCGCTCGTCGACGACGGCCTGCTGCGCCGGGAGGGCAACCGGTGGATCGCCGCCGGCAACCTGCGCGGCGTCACCGTGCCGCCGACCATCTCAGCACTGCTCGCCGCCCGTCTCGACCGCCTCGACCCACCGGAGCGCCAGGTCCTCGAACGGGCCGCGGTCGTCGGCGAGCGCTTCTACCTGGACGCCGTGGTGGAGCTCTCCGACCCGGCGGAGCGGCCATACGTCCTGGATCACTGCCTGTCACTCGTCCGCAAGGAGCTGGTGCACCCCGACCGCTCGGACCTGCCGGGGGTGGAGGCCTACCGGTTCCTGCACGTCCTGCTGCGTGACTGCGCGTACCAGACGACGTCCAAGCGCCAGCGCGCCGACCTGCACCAGCGGTTCGCCGGCTGGCTGCAGGCCCGGATGGTCGGCGGCCCGGGTGAGCACGACGAGCTGGTCGGCTACCACCTGGAGCAGGCGTACCGCTACCGGGTGGAGCTCGGCCAGCGCGACAGCGAGATGGTGGAGCTCGGCCGGTCCGCCGCCACCTGCCTGATCGAGGCGGCCGACCGGGTTCGCCAGGGTGACGAGACAGGCGCCGCGCAACTGCTGAAGCGCGCGATCACGCTCCTTCCTGAGACCGACCCGCTGCGGCTGCGCGCGGAGATCGACCTCGGCTGGGCGCTGTACTCGTTCGGCCGGCTCTCCGATGCCGAGCGCATCCTGCGCCAGGTCAGTGAGCGGGCCCGGCGCGCCGGCGAGGACGGGCTACGCGCCCACGCCCGGCTCGCGCACCTGCGGGTGCTGTTCGCCACCGATCCGGAGGGCCTGGTGGCGAGCACCCTCACCGAGGCCACAGCGGCACTCGCCTCCTTCGTCCGCGACGGCGACGACGTCGGGGCGGCGCTCGCCTGCCGCAGCCAGAGTGCCGCGTACGGCGCCGCCGGGCAGTTCGCCGCCGCCGAGAAGGCCCTGGAGAACGCGGTGCGGCATGCCGAGGAGTCCGGGGTGCCGAGGGCCGCGCACTCGTTGCGCCGCGAGCTCGTCCTGTTGCTGAGCCTCGTGCCGAGCCCGGTGCCCTTCTCGATCGTGAAGGCCACCGCGATGCTGGAGGCGGCCGGTGACGACCGCGGCCTGCGCCGGGCGGTTCTCGCCCAGCTCGCGCTGCTCAACGCCATGTCCGGCGACATGGAGGCCGCCCGCACCCACCTCAAGGACGCCGACGAGCTGATCGGGGACATCCGCGGCGCCCGGACGGACCCGTTCCACAGCGGTTTCGTCGTCGCCCGGGTCGCGCTGCTCGCCGACGAGCCGGAGATCGCCGAGCGCGAGCTCCGCCGCAGCTGCCGCCAGTTGTCGCGGATGGGCGAGCGCGCGCATCTGGCGACCCGGGCCGCCCTGCTCGCCGACGTCCTGGTCCGGCTGGGCAAGCTGGAGGAGGCGACCAAGTACGTGAACCGCTGCCGGGACGCCGCCGCGGGTGACCAACTACCGGCCCAGGCCGGCTGGTGCTCGGTGCACGCCCGGCTCCTGGCGATCTCCGGCCGGGACGCCGAGGCCCTGCGGTTCGCCGACACGGCCTGCGATCTCGCCAGCCGCACCGACGACATCGACGGGCAGGGCACCGCCCTGCTGGCCCGCGCCGAGGTCCTTTACCGCGCCGGGCGCAAGGAGGACGCCGCGGAAAGCCTGGAGGCCGCCGCGGCACGCTTCCTCCGCCGGGGGAACCGCGCCGCCGCGACGATGGGCCGGCGGCTGTTCGAACGCCTCAACGCCGAGCACCTCGGTTAGCGCAGCACCTCAGTTAGCGCAGCACCTCGGCTGAACAGCACCTCGGCTAGGTCTTCTCCGGCCGGGGCAGTGGGTTGAGCCGGGCGGTGCCGTAGGTGAAGCCGGCCAGATCGATCGTCGCAGGTGCGGTCGGCGCGAACGCCGAACCGCCGTCACCGAAGGTCGCCTGCATGAGGACCCCACCGATCCGCAGATCGTTCGAGATCCGCGGATTGAACTTCTCCTTGTGGGCCAGCGCACCGTCCAGCCACATCAGGATCACCCCGTCGGCGAAGCCCTCGAAGTTGAGCTTCACCCCCTGTTCGACGCACACCCACCGGCCGGTCGGCCAGTACCAGGAGGCCTTCCCGATCACGTTCAACGGATGGTCCGGGCGGGCGGTGTTCGCGTAGACCAGGCCCGCGCCGCCCTCCCGCCAGGCGAATCGCGTCGCCAGCCCGCTGCGCAGGGTCTCGGTGCGCTCACGGTTCTTCACGATGGTGCCGAAGAACCCGGGCAGCCGGCCGCCCTTGCCGAAGTCGAACGCCTCCGGAAACCGGAGGTAGTAGCGCAGGTACAGCTCGTAAGGCGACCGCAGCGTGTGGTCGACGAACAGCTGCGTCCCGCCGTAGGTCGTCCCGTCGCGGTAGATGCGCCGGTCCTCCGGGTTCGCGGCGTCCACCGGGAGCGAGACACGCAGGAACGACGGGAAGCGGGGGTCGTCCGAGCGCATGATCTCGGCACGGTCCAGCCCGAAGGTCATCCGGTCGGTGGGGACCAGCGCCTTGCCGAAGAACTCGCGCGACGCCGCCGGGTCGGCGAGGGTCCGCCGCCGCGCCGCCACGGGTGTCGCGGTCACGGCGGGGCTCGTGGTGGCGTCGGGCGGAAGCACCTCACTCGCCGGGTCGAAGCGCCGATCAGCCGGGAAGATCCCGCATCCGGTGGCGGCCGCCAGGGCCAGCGAGCCGACGGTCGAGGCGAGCAGCGCCCGCCTCGACCCGCCGCTGCTCATACGTTCGGACGGCCGAGCGCGTGGTAGATCCAGCCCGCGTCGCGCCACCGCTGCGGCTCGAGGGTGTTACGGCCATCGATGATCACCGGCCGGCGCACGAGCGAGGTCAGCAACGACGGCTCGATCTCCCGGAAGTCCGCCCACTCGGTCAGGTGCAGGACGATGTCGGCGTCGGCGACGGCCTCCGAGACCCCGGCGGCGTAACGCAGGTCGGGGAACTTGCGGGCGGCGTTCACCATGGCGGCCGGGTCGTAGACCGTCACCCGGGCGCCGGAACGACGCAGCGTGTCGGCCACGTCGAGCGCTGGCGAGTCGCGGATGTCGTCGCTGTTGGGCTTGAACGCGGCGCCGAGCACGGCGACCCGCCGCCCGGCCGCGCCACCACCGAGCAGATGGATGGCGAGCTCCACCGTCCGCGTGCGGCGACGCAGGTTGACGGTGTCGACCTCGTCCAGGAAGCGCAGCGCGTCACCGGCGCCGATCTCCGCGGCCCGGGCCTGGAACGCGCGGATGTCCTTGGGCAGGCAGCCGCCGCCGAAGCCGAGGCCGGCGCCGAGGAAACGCCCGCCGATCCGGGTGTCGTACGACAGGGCCGAGGCGAGGGTCTTCACGTCGGCACCGGCGACCTCGCAGACCTCGGACATCGCGTTGATGAAGGAGATCTTCGTGGCAAGGAAGGCGTTCGCGGCGACCTTCACCAGCTCCGCCGTGGCGAAGTCGGCGACGACGGCGGGCGTGCCCGCGGCCAGCGCGGTCGCGTAGACCGCCCGCAGCGTGGCCTCCACCCGCTCCCGGCGCCCGGTCTGGACCCCGAGGTCGGTGCGGTCCGCCACGCCATACCACTCGTCGTCGGCGGGCAGGCCGAAGACCAGGCGGTCCGGGCGCAGCGTGTCCTCGACCGCGAAACCCTCCCGCAGGAACTCCGGGTTCCACGCGAGGTCGACCTCGGGGGCCTCACGGGCCAGCCAGCCGGCGAGGCGCACCGCCGTGCCGGCCGGGACCGTCGACTTGCCCACCAGCAGGGAGCCGGCCTTCGGCCCGGCGGCGAGCAGCGCCTCGACCGCACCGTCCACGTAGGTCATGTCCGCGGCGCCCGAGTCCGGACGCTGCGGGGTGCCCACGCACAGGAAGTGCACGTCGGCGTCGGCCGCGTCGGCGAACGACGTGGTGAACGCCAACCGGCCGGTCTCCAGGTTCTTGCGCAGCAGCGCTTCCAGACCGGGCTCGAAGAAGGGCACCTCGCCGTCGGACAGCCGGCGCGCCTTGTCGGGATCGACGTCGACACCCACGACGTCGAAACCGAGCTCGCTCATGCAGATCGCGTGCGTGGCGCCCAGGTACCCGGTGCCAATGACGCTGATCCGAAGTGGTGCAGTCACCGGCCCGGTGCCCGCCGTATCGGTACCCATGGTGTTCCCCCCACCTAGCTTCTGCCGTCAGGCCGCGGAGCGCATTGTGACTCGTCCACGTTTCGTTGGGGTGAGCGGGGTACCGAAGAGGCGGACACGCCCCGGCTCGCGACTACTCAACTACTAAAAGTAATAGTTGAGTACACCTGGGTTACAAATGAGTGACACCCATTCAGGAAGGTTGTGGCGACTGCTACCGTCCTGCCTGCCGTCGCGTTGCTTCAGGTCAAGGTATTGACAACGCCACCCACAAAGGGAAGCGGCGGGTTGCAGGGGGTAACACCGAGGGCTGGCGCGCCCGACGGTTCACGCACGCCCTCCAGCTCCTCGCCGACGAACTCTGTGATCTCGGTTACCCACGCTCGGGGGGAGCGGAATTTCGCATGGAGTGGCTCGGCGATGCGGTGCAGTTCATCCGCGATCATCGCTCTCTGGTACCGCTCGGAATCGCCGGTGTCGTGTCCTGGGTGGTCTGGCTCACACGCCGGATACTCTCGACCAGATACCGACCTATACGAAATAATTTCCGGACAACAACGTCCGTTGTGGTTCCTTCCTTCCGGGAGGATCCGGACGTCCTGATGCGATGCCTGGAAACGTGGCTCGCCCAGGAGCCGGACGAGATCATCATCATCCCCGACATCGAGGACGCGGAGCTCATCGCTCGACTCGCGATGCGCGCCGATCCGACCGTTCGGGTGATCCCCTTCGTCCACGAGGGCAAGCGGTCCGCGCTCGGCGTCGGCCTGTCCGCAGCGACGATGGACGTCGTCGTCCTCTGCGACTCCGACACCGCGTGGGAGCCCGGGCTCCTCGCCGCGGTCCAGATGCCCTTCATCGATCCGCAGGTCGGCGGGGTGGGCACCCGGCAGAACGTCTACGAGCCACGCAGCAGCGTCTGGCGACGGGTCGCGAACTGGCTGGTCGACATCCGCTACCTGGACTACGTGCCCGCCCAGGGACGGGTCGGCGCCGTCGCCTGCCTTTCCGGGCGCACCGCGGCCTACCGGCGCTCCGCGATCCTGCCGGTGCTGCACAACCTGGAACACGAGTTCTTCCTCGGCCGGCGGTGCATCGCCGGCGACGACGGCCGGCTCACCTGGCTGGTGCTCGCGTCCGGCTACAAGACGATGCACCAGCACACAGCCCACGCGATGTCGATGTTCCCCGACAACCTCCGGGCCTTCATCAAGCAGCGGGTGCGCTGGAGCCGGAACTCCTACCGCACCTACCTCACAGCCATCTACAAGGGATGGCTGTGGCGGCAGCCGCTGGTCACCCAGGTCAGTGTGCTGCAGATCGTCCTCACGCCCGTGACGATGGGCGTCGCGATGACCTACTTCGTGCTGTGGATGTTCCGGCCCGAGGCCAACGCACCCATCATCGCGATCTGCTGGCTGCTGCTCGGCCGTCTCATCCGCGGGCTCTCACACCTGCGGGAGCACCCGCGCGACATCTTCATCCTCCCGCTGACCGTGCTGATGATCATCATAGTCGCCCTGCCGATCAAGGCCTGGGCCTTCGTGTCGATGAACAAGCAGGGCTGGCTCACCCGGAGATCCGACCTCATCGGCGGGGAGGGGCAGACCGACGCCTCGACCCGCACCGGGTCCGCGGCACGCCCGGCAGCCGTGTCGGCAGCGAGTGGTGCCCAGTGAGGGCCGCCGTCTCCTTCGTCTTCGCTGTCCTCGCCGTCGTCACCGGCGCGATCCTGCTGCCGGCGGCGCCCGCCCAGGCGTCACCCGTGGCGCCCCTGCCGCCGGTCAGCTCCGCGGACGCGAAGAAGCAGTCCGAGCTGGTCGACGCGGAGGACATCCGGCTGCGGTCCATGTTCGCGCGGTTCGGCGTGCTCACCGAGCCGACGCTGGTCGAGACCACCGGCAGCCTGCCCACGCTGCTGCTGCCGGCGCGCAAGGAGCCCTACAGCGCTGAGGACGTCATCGCGGCCGGCGGCGGGCGCCACGAGGTGGACGGGGCGGTGATGTTCACCACCCACGTGCTGGTCGGCCCGCAGGCCAGGCTCGTCATCGACGCCGGTGTGCACACCCTGCGGCTGGCCAGCGGGGCGTCCGGATTCGCCTCCGTCGCCAGCTGGCGCGGGGGGCTGGAGTTCGCCGGAGCCTCACCGCAGGACCCGCTCACGATCGTCGGCTGGGACGTCCAGAACCTCGAACCGGACACCCTCACCACCGACGGGCGGGCCTACCTGCGCACCATGGGCGGTGAGCTGATCGTGCGCAACACCAGTGCCAACCACCTGGGCTTCTGGAACGGCCGGACCGGTGGGATCGCCTGGACCGGGAGCAAGGGCGAGCCGAGCACCGGCGGCGCGGCCAACTCGACGTTCAGCGACAACATCTACGGTGCCTACATCTCGGGCAGCGAGGGCATCCAGATGGTCGGCGTGCGGCTGGTCGACAACGAGCGCTCCGGCCTGGCCGTCCACCGGGACGCCATCACCACCCTGGTATCCGGGGTCACGTCGTCGCGCAACCACGGCGACGGCATGACCATCGACCGGGCGTCCTCCTCCCGGGTCATGCGAAGCACGGTGACCGACAACAGCGGTGACGGCATCTCCCTGGACGGCCGTGGCCTCGGCGTGGTCGCCACGGCGACCGGTGTGACGGTCAACCAGATCAAGGACACCCTCATCGAGGAGAACACCATCACCGGCAACGGCCGGTACGGGATCCGGGTCGTCGGCGGTGAGAACACCATCGTCAGGAAGAACAAGATCAGCGGAGGGCAGCTCGGCATCCTCGTCAAGAGCGGCGCCAACGGAACCCAGGTCACCGCCAACTCGATCAACGGCGCCGCGGAGGCCGGCATCCAGATCGGCCCGGACGCGCGCCGCACCGCGATCACCGAGAACTCGATGGCCGACGGCCGGCTGGGCGTCATCACCCAGGACGCCATGACGACCATCATCAGCCGCAACCTGGTACGCGGGGCCACCGACTTCGCGATCACCGTCCGCGGGATAGCGGACGACTCGGTCATCCAGTGGAACAACCTGGGCGGTGAGGGCTGGCGTGCGGTCGACACCCGCCAGTCCACCGGGATCGACGGGGGCGACGTCCACAACAACAACACACAGGCCTGGGTGGAACGTGAGCCGCAGCACTGGTACACGCTGATCCGCCGGCACCCGGCGCTCCTGGTGTGGGGCGCCGTGGCGCTGTTCCCGATCGCCGGCGCCTGGACCCGCCACCGGGCCCGCCGGCGGCCGCCGAGCCATCCATACCCGGAGTCGGAGCTGCTGGTCCGGCGGCTGACCGGCGGCACGATGCGCCCCGCCGCCGCCTTCTCCGGCATCCCCGGGCAGCGCGGTGCCCCGTTCGACCTGTTCGGCACCGCCGAGCCGGCGGATGACGTCACCGGCCACGCCGGGCAGCCGGGAACCGGACAGCCGGAGACCAGACAGTTGGAGACCGTCGGTCCGCCGGGCGACGACCCACACCAGCTTCGCAAACAACGGTCCGAGGGAGAATCCAGCGCGTGATCAGCCGTCGCCCGGTCCGTTCGCACCGCCGCCGGACCATGACCCTGGCCGCGACCAGCATTCTCGCCGGAGTCGCGGTCGCGGTGACCTCCTGCGGGTCAGGGAACGGGTCGGACCCCGCCCCGGACAGGGAGCCACCGGGATCGACCGCTCGTCCGCGAGCGGAGCCCACAGACACCGCCACGGCGTGGGCCACCGCCGGCCCGGACCCGTTCGCGTCGGCCTCCGCCACGGCGGCCGTCGACGGCGGCATCACCTGCCCGGCCGGTGGCGCCACCGTGAGTGACGCGGGCGACCTGCGCAGTGCGCTGGCCACGGCGAAACCGGGCACGGTCATCCGGATCGCCGACGGCGTCTACAAGGGGAAGTTCAAGCTCACGGCGGCAGGCACCGAGGCCGCGCCGATCTGGCTGTGCGGCTCGAAGGACGCGATCCTCGACGGCACCGAGGACGACGACCAGGTGAACTACGTCCTGCACCTGGACGGCGCGTCCTGGGTCCGAGTGGTCGGCTTCACCGTGCGCAACGGGCAGAAGGGAGTGATGGCGGACCGTCTCCAGCATTCGATCATCGCCCGGCTCCAGGTCAACACGATCGGCGACGAGGCGATCCATCTGCGGACCGCAAGCTCCGACAACACGGTCGTCGGCAACGTGATCCGGGATACCGGAAACCGGCGGGAGAAGTTCGGCGAGGGCGTCTACATCGGCAGCGCCGAGAGCAACTGGTGCACCTATACGGACTGTGAGCCCGACCGCAGCGACCGCAACTCCGTCATCGGCAACGACATCGCCGGTACGACCTCCGAGAACATCGATATCAAGGAGGGCACGACCGGAGGCGTGGTCCGCGGGAACACCCTCTCCTCGGATGCTCTGGTCGAGGCCGACTCCTGGATCGACCTGAAGGGCAACGGCTGGCTCGTCGAGGACAACATCGGTACGGGTGGCGGAACGCTGGAGGACGGAATCCAGACCCACGTCATCAAAAAGGACTGGGGGCGGCAGAACACCATCCGTCATAACACGCTGACCGTTAACGCGAAGGGCTTCGGCGTTTACATCCACGACGGCGACAAGACCCAGAACATCGTTGGATGTGACAACCAGGTCACCGGCGCGCAGTCCGGGCCGTCGAACATCGACTGCACGGGCACCTGACGCCGGCTCGGGTCAGGGCGAGCGTGTGCTCAGGGGACCATGGCGCGCAGCCGTACCTGCTCCTGCAGCCAGTACAGCTCCTGCGCCCACAGGCGCAGTCGCGCCACCGCCGCCAGCTGCGCCGCCAGCGCCCGGGCGACCTCGGGCCGGGCGAGATTCTGCAACGACTCGGGCGGCCATCGCCAGTCGGCGCCATCATGACCCGCGCGCCGGTAGGCAGCCCCGAGCAGGGCGACCTCGGCCAGCGCGAAGTCGACCTGCTCGGTCACCATCGCGAGGCGGGCACGCAGGTCCTCGGTGCTGATGGGAAACCTCCCTACCGTCGACCGCCCTGGGAGATCAGGAGATCAGGAGTTCAGCGGAGCCGAAAATCATCATGGGCCGCCGGACATCCTCTCCAGAATCGTACGAGCATTCGGGTGGTGAGCACAGCACGGGATTGCCCACACCTCGGCGAGCCGGCACCGGGTGGGTGATTACCCGACGGGGGTGAGCATGGGGCCCGGGCCGGTGAGTATGTGAGGTGACCTCCAGGTCGGGTAAGCGGACCTGCGGGGGCCAAACCGGCACCCTTCCAGCCCGATCACCAGGGGGGGACCGGTGGATCTGACGTCACCAGCAATCCTGATCATGCTCAGCTTTCCGCTCATCGCGATGATCGGAATGCTGATGATGAGCAGGATCGAAAGGAGCCTTTCGGCGGTAGGACCACGCAAAGGGTCGATCGCGGACGAATCGGTTCCAACCCGCCCGGCTTCGGCAGGTCCGGCGGACGGCACGCCCCACGAAGCCGGCAACGAACCAGGCCGTGGCCGGGGCCCAGTCAGCCAGACCGGGCTCAGCCGGGCCGGGGTCGAGGTGGTCGATGGCTCACCCGGCGGGCCGGCGGGCGGCCTCCTCGACCCGCAGGCGACCGGCGAGACCGGTCTCGCGGACAAGTTCGGCGAAGGCGGGCAGGGCCGCGCGGATGCGCAGCTCGGTGTGGACACGGCGCAGCAGAAGCTCCGCCCGGAGGAGGGCGGCAAGGCCCGCGATGTCCACCGACGCAAGATCGCCGACATCCACCGTCACCACACCGCCGCCCCGGCCCAGCAGCTCGCCGATCTGCTCGCGGAAACGTAGCCTGCCGACGGTGTCGAACTCGCCACCGAGCTCGATGACGACCTCGTCGCCGGTCCGCCGCACCGTCATTCGCGTCGCTGTCGCGTCGACCCGCACCTGTGGCCCCCGGGATGTCCGTCCGTCGCAGCACGGGCAACCATCCCGTGGGCTGGTCACAGAGAGTAACATGAACGCGGTAATCGTTGAACTACTGTTACTGATTGTTGCTGCCGCGGGGCCGCGCCGGCCCGAGGCCGAGCGGGATCGGCCTCAGGCGGAGCGGGATCGGCCTCAGGCGGAGCGGAGCAGGCTGATCAGCGCGTTGGTGGAGCTGTCGTGCCGCAGCGGCACCGAGTGATCGGTCAGCTCGGGGATGATCCGCCCGGCGAGCACCTTGCCCAGCTCCACACCCCACTGGTCGAAGCTGTTGACCCCCCAGATCACGCCCTGGGTGAAGACCTTGTGTTCATAGAGGGCCACCAGCTGCCCCAGCGTGAACGGATCCAGCCTGGACGCCAGCAACGTGTTCGTCGGCCGGTTCCCGGCGAACGTGCGGTGCGCGACGAGCTCCGGCGCGACACCCTCGGCCGCCACCTCCGCGGCCGTTTTGCCGAACGCGAGTGCTTCGGTCTGGGCCAGGAAGTTGGCCATCAGCAGGATGTGCTGGTCGACCTCGCCGACACCGGGGTGGTTCGGTCGCACGAAGCCGATGAAGTCGGCCGGGACCACGGTCGCTCCCTGATGCAGGAGCTGGAAATAGGCATGCTGACCGTTGGTGCCGGGAGTGCCCCACACCACCGGGCCGGTGGGCACCTGTACGGGCCGGCCATCAAGATCAACTGACTTGCCGTTGCTCTCCATGTCGAGCTGCTGCAGGTACGCCGGGAAGCGGGCCAGGTACTGGCTGTAGGGCAGCACCGCGTGCGTCTGGGTACCGAAGAAGTCCCGGTACCACAGGCCGAGCAGACCGAGGAGAACCGGAATGTTCCGTTCGAACGGAGCGGTCCGAAAATGAACGTCCATCGCGTGGAAACCGGCGAGCATCTCCCGGAAGTGCGCCGGGCCGATCGCGACCATCAGCGACAGGCCGATCGCGGAGTCCATGGAGTAACGCCCGCCCACCCAGTCCCAGAACTCGAACATGTTGGCGGTGTCGATACCGAACTCGGCCACCTTCTCCGCGTTGGTCGAGACCGCGACGAAGTGGGCTGAGACGGCATCCTCCCCGAGCGCCGCGGTCAGCCAGGAACGGGCGGCCCGGGCGTTCGCGATGGTCTCCAGGGTCGTGAATGTCTTGGACGCGACGATGAAGAGGGTCTTCGCCGGGTCCAGGTCGTGGGTCGCCTCCCAGACGTCGGTCGGATCGACGTTGGAGACGAACCGGACCGCGATCGAGCGGTCGGTGTAGTCCCGTAGTGCCTCGTAGGCCATGGCCGGGCCGAGGTCGGAGCCACCGATGCCGATGTTCACGATGGTCGTGATGTGCTCGCCGGTCGCACCCGTCCACACCCCGGAACGGACCCGGTCCGCGAAGGCCGACATCCGGTCGAGCACCGCGTGCACCTCGGGCACGACGTCGACCCCGTCCACCCGGATGCTGACGCCCGCCGGGGCGCGCAGCGCGACGTGCAGGACCGGCCGGTTCTCGGTCACGTTGATCCGCTCGCCGCCGAACATCGCCTCGATGCCCGACCGCAGCCCGGCCGCTTCGGCGAGCGCCACGAGCAGCTCGATCGTCCGAGATGTGACGATGTTCTTGGAATAGTCCAGATAAAGGCCGTCCGCCTGCACGGTGAATGACTCGGCCCGCTTCTGGTCATCGGCAAAAAGCTGGCGCAGCGTCACCCCGGAGATCTCCGTGTGGTGCGCGGCGAGCGCCGCCCACTGGGGGGTCCGTTCCACGGCCGTTCCCGCCGCGCGGGCGGTGGGCTCGGTGTTCGCCATGACGTGGGGCCCTTCCTCGATGGCAGTGCTCCCGTGCGGCCGCGTCCCCGCGCGCCCGCACGGCCGAACACCTGTCGACGATGACCAGCATGCTGCAGTCGCCCATCTGACGCGCCCGCCGGGTCGCTACCAGGGGCGGAATGGGGGGTATGAGGCCGTAGTATCGCCGGGAAAGCGCTGATGGCCCCGCATTGGAAGCAAGCGTCCCGCGGTCGCGCGTGACGCGGGCAACCGAGGCGGAACCAGCACCATCCAACACGGCAACAGATGCGAACCAACCGCGGGGCTGCGCAGACACAATCCCGCACGATGTGGCCCTCGGGTGTCACCACCGTGTGGTGATCATGGTGACGACCCGGCAGCCGGTGACGGACGGAACCGACCTTGCTTATCGACAGATCTCTCGTGGAGGCGGCGCTCCCTGGCTACACGGTCGAGGGGGACCTCGGCAAGGGAGGCTACGGCCTCGTGCTCGCCGGCCAGCACCGGCTCATCGGCCGCAAGGTCGCCATCAAGATCCTCCTCGACACGAGCGACGACCCCGATCTACGTGCGCGTTTCCTCTCCGAAGCCCGCGTCCTCGCCGAGCTCGACCATCCGCACATCGTGCGCATCCACGACTACGTCGAGCACCAGGGAACCTGCCTGCTGGTGATGGAGCTGCTCTCCGGCGGCACGCTGAAGCAGCGGATGGCCACCGGGAAGCTCTCCCCGGAGACCATCTGCGCCATCGGCATCGCCGCGTCAGCCGCGCTCGCGACCGCGCACAGCCACGGCGTGCTTCACCGGGACGTCAAGCCCGACAACATGATGTTCGACGGCGCCGGCCTGCTCAAGGTCACCGACTTCGGCATCGCGAAGATCTTCGACGGCGCCGAGACGACCGCCAGCGCCATTCTCGGCACGCCGCGCTACATGGCCCCCGAGCAGATCATGGGCGGGCGGCTGTTCCCCTCCACCGACCTGTACGCGCTGGCCGGCGTCCTCTACGAGATGCTCGCCGACAGGCCGCTGTTCGGCCGGCAGATGGCCGTGCAGCCGCTGACACATCACCACCTGAGCGTGATGCCCGAACCGCTCACCATGGTGCCCGCGCCGATCTCCGCGGTCATCATGCGCACCCTCGCCAAGGAGCCCGGCGCCCGCTTCTCGGACGCGTCGGAGCTCGCCCAGGAGCTCGCCGCCGCGGGCACCCGCTCGTTCGGCCCGGGCTGGTTCGCCCGCTCCGAGGTGAAGGTGCGGGTGGATGACGACATCCGCGCCGCGCTGGGCGGCACCGGCACGGGCATGCACTCGGGCGCCGCCCCGACGGTTCGCGCCAGTGGCAACTTCCCGGCCGGTGGCCCCGGCGGCCCGGGCTACCCGCCGGGACCGGGCCAGCAGGGACCGGGCCAGCAGGGACCCGGCCAGCAGGGACCCGGCCAGCCCGTGGGCGGCGGCTACCGCGGCCAGCCGCAGGGCCATCCGCACCCGGGCTACCCGGGCACGGGTGCCCAGCTGCCAGGTATGAGCCGCCCCGGTCAGCCCGGCTACAGCCAAACCGGCTTCAACCAGCCGGGCTACGGCCAACCCGGCTACGGGCAGCCCGGCGGCAGCACTCCGCACCCACGGCCACTGCAGGGCCCACCGAGCACGACGCCCGCGCCCGGCCCGCTCACGCCGCCAGGATCGACACCACAGCCACGCCCGGTGGGGCCGCCGCCAGGCGCGACACCGCAGCCGGCGCCGCTGGGGCGTCCCGGGCCGACCCGTCCCTTTCCCGGCCAGCCGGGCCAGGGCGGGTCGAACTTCGGCGGTCAGGGCTGGGGCGGCGCGAACGCGGCACCGACCCAGCGCCCCCCGGTGCAGCACACGCCGCCGGGGAGCCAGCGGCCGCCCGGCCACCGCAACCAGGACAGCAACGACAACAGTCGCACCCTGATCATCGCGGCGGTCGTCTTCGTTCTGGTCGTCGCGCTGACGGTCGGCCTCGTCGTGGCCCTGTCCGGCGGCGGAAACAAGGACCACGGCGGCGACGAGGTCCGCTCCAGCCCGGCGAACGCAGCCGCCTACAGCGGGGCGGCTGTCACGGTGCAGGGGCTGAGCCCCTACAGCCTCTCGATCGACGACCAGGGTGCGCTGCTGATCACCAGCCTCGCGACCGACCGGCTGCAGAAGATCTCCGCCACCGGTTCGGTGTCCGACCTCGCCGGCACCGGCTCGGGCGGGTTCAGCGGTGACGGCGGGCCCGCGACCGCCGCGAAACTCGACGGTCCGGGTTCCGCGGTGACCGACGGGAAGGGCAACATCTACATTCCCGACGCGCGGAACTACCGCATCCGGAAGATCGCCGCAGACGGGACCATCAGCACGATCGCGGGCACCGGCGTCGCCGGGTATTCGGGTGACGGCGGCCCGGCGACCGCCGCGCAGCTCAAAAGCGCGGAAAAGCTGGCGGTCGCCCCGGATGGATCGATCTACATCGCGGACTACGAGAACCACCGCATCCGGAAGATCTCCACGGACGGAATAATCACCACGATCGCCGGCACGGGCGTCGACGGCTACTCCGGAGAGGGCGGCCCGGCCACGGCCGCCACGCTGAACGGCCCGAACGATGTCGAGGTGGCCAGCGACGGCACCCTCTACATCGCCAACCTCGGCAGCGACACCATCCAGAAGATCAACACGGACGGAACCATCCACACCGTGGCCGGAACCGGTGAGCAGGGCTATTCCGGCGACGGCGGCCCGGCCACCAAGGCCCAGCTCTCCATTCCGTCGGTCTCCCTGGGCCGCAACGGCACGCTCTACATCGCCGACTACGGCAACAACCGGATCCGCAAGGTGGACGCGAACGGCACGATCACCACCATCGCCGGCACCGGATCCGAGGGCAGCTCCGGTGACGGCGGCCCGGCGACGGAGGCCAAGTTCACCGATCCGAGCTCGGTGGTCGAGGACTCCACCGGGGCGCTCTACATCGCCGATTCGGGCAACAACCGGATCCGGCGCATAGCCCCCGACGGCACGATCACGACGATCGCCGAGTAAGCCGGAAAAAGACATGCCCCGAACGAATCGGAACAGCAGCGTGCGGAGAATGGCCCGGTGACTTCCATCGACCTGGGGCGAGTCGCCGGCGCGCTGACGGGCTACGAGCTCGGAGCGGAGCTCGGGCGCGGCGGTTTCGGCGCCGTGCTGGCCGGCCGGCATCGCCTTATTGACCGGGACGTCGCGGTCAAGGTCCTGCTGGAGCCGGCCGGCGCCCACGGCGGGGGCGACAGCGACCTGCGGGACCGGTTCCTCTCCGAGGCCCGCGTCCTGGCTGGCCTGGACCACCCGCATGTCGTGCGCATCTACGACTACGTCGAGCAGGACGGCCTGTGCCTGCTGGTCATGGAGCAGCTCACCGGCGGAAGCCTGAAGACCCGCGGGCCGGGCCTGCGCGACCCGCGCGCCGCCTGCGCCGTCGGGCTGGCGGCCGCGGCGGCGCTGGCCGCCGCCCATGATCGCGGCGTCCTGCACCGGGACGTCAAGCCCGACAACCTGATGTTCGCCGGAGACGGCACGCCCAAGGTCACCGACTTCGGCATCGCCAAGATCCTTGAGACGACGGCGGCGACCACCACCGGCCTCGTCGGCACTCCGCGGTACATGGCCCCGGAGCAGATCACCGGCTCCCGGCTCGGGCCGGGCACCGACCTGTACTCCCTCGGTGTCGTCCTGTACGAGCTGCTCGCGGGGCGGACCCCGTTCCCCGCCGGCCTGACCGTCCCGGCGCTGCTGCACCACCACATGTCGGTGCCGCCACTGCCGCTCAACGAGGCTCCGCCGCCGCTGGCGGCGGTGCTCCTCACCGCGCTCGCGAAGGAGCCGGCCTGGCGCCCGCCGACGGCGCACGACTTCGCCCTGTCCCTCGCCTCCGCGGCCACCTCCGTGTTCGGACCCGGCTGGCTCGCCGTCAGCGGCGTCCCGGTGCGATTGGCCGACGACGTGCTCGCCGCCGCCGGCCACACCCAGGGCACCACTCCGAGGCCCGCCGAGATCGCCAGGCAGCTCGGCGGCGACGGAGCCGCCGGCCGCCCGCCGTACGCGGGTACCGCTCCGTACGCGGGTACCGCTCCGTACGCGGGTACCGCTCCGTACGCGGGTACCGCTCCGTACGCGGGTACCGCGGGGTTAGCCCCGACCAGGGTCGAGGACTACGCGGATGAGACGGTCGGCCCATCGACCGGGCCCCGCGGGCACAGCGGCCGCAACGGGCACCGCCAGCCGACCGGCCCAGGAGGCCGTTCGCGGCGCGCAAAGATCATCACCGCGTCGGCGACGGCCGTGGCCGTGCTCGCGGTGGCACTCGGGCTGGGGATCTGGCTCACCGCCGGCGGCTCGGACCCCGAGGGACCGGCCTACGCCGGCAGCGAGGCGGTCGAGGTAAGCGGTCTCTACAGAGCGGACGGGATCGGCATCGGCCCCGACGGTTCGCTGTACCTCGCCGACAGCGGCTCGTCCGGAAAGTGGCAGGGCCAGGTCCTGCGACTGAGCCCCGACGGGAAGCTCACCCATCTCGCCGGGGTCGGCCCGCCCGATACCACGCCGAGCCCCACCGCCGAAAGCACGGACGCACCGGCCTCGTCCCCATCGAGCTCACCGTCACCGACGCCGTCACCGACGCCGGTGCTCGGCGACGATGGGCCGGCCACGCGCGCGGACCTGATCGCCCCGGTCGCGGTCGCCGCCGGGCCCGACGGCGACGTCTACGTCGCGGACAGCGACGACGGCCGGATCCGCCGCGTCGCCGACGGGAAGATCACCACCGTCGCCGGTGCCGGGCCGGGTGAGGGGTTCAGCGGAACCTCCGGCAAGGCCGTCGGCGCCAAGCTTTCCGATCCCCGAGCGGTGGCGGTCTCCGATGAGGGTGACCTCTACATCGCCTCCGGCTACCGCGTCCGCAAGGTGACGTCGGACGGCATCATCAGGGTGATCGCCGGCACCAGCGACTCCGGCACCACCGGCGACAACGGCCTGGCGGAGAAGGCGACCTTCACCAGCCCGTCCGGCCTCGCTCTCGCCGACGACGGAACGCTCTACGTCGCGGACAGCAGCGCGCACACGGTTCGCAGGATCTCAACCGACGGGAAGATCACGCTGGTCGCCGGCACGCCCGGCGCCTACGGCTACTCCGGTGACGGCGGCGCCGCGACCTCGGCGAAGCTCTACAACCCGCACAGCCTCGCGGTCGGGCCGGAGGGCGAGCTCTACATCGCCGACACCTACAACGATGTGATTCGCGTGGTCACCACGGACGGTAAGATCAACACGTTCGCCGGCACGGATGACGTCGACGCGAACACCGCTGACGGTGCCCTCGCGACCGAGACCGAGTTCAGTTATCCCTCCGGGCTCGCGATCGACGCCTCCGGCGCGGTTTACGTGAGTGAGCCCGACCGGGGTACCGTCCGACGGATTGGTCCGGACAAGCTCGTGACGACCGTCCTGCGAAAGGCAGCCGACTAGATCACAACGCAGGCACCGAGCGAGGAGCTGCATGTTCGATCGGCGGGAGTCCTTCGACCGTCGCGAGGTGCTGCGCCTGGCCGGCAGGGGGCTGGCCGTGCTCGGTGCCGGCGGGCTCGCCGCCGGTGGTCTCGCCGGCTGCGGTGGCGATGACGACGACGGCCCCGGCAGACCGGGCGGCGTCGACGAGGGAACGCCGAGCGAGCGCGACTGGCAGCGGCTGTCGGAGCAGCTCTCGGGTCGCCTGGTCCGGCCTGGATCCGGCGAGTACGGCACCGCGCTCCAGCTGTTCGACCCCGCCTTCGACAAGATCCAGCCGCAGGCGGTCGCCTACTGCGCGTCCGCCTCGGATGTGGCCCTTGCCGTGGGCTTCGCGCGTTCCGCGGGCATCGCCCTCGCGGCCCGCTCCGGCGGGCACAGCTACGGCGGCTATTCGACGACGAGCGGCCTGGTCATCGACGTCTCGACACTGAACGAGGTGCATCCGGGCAACCGGTCGGGTCTGGGGGTCGCCGCGGGCGGCGGAGCCACCGCGAGGTCGGGGGTCGCCACCGTCGGCGCCGGGGCCCCGCTCGTCGATGTCTACGACCAGCTCATCCAGGCCGGCGCGATGATCGCGGCCGGCTCCTGCCCGACTGTCGGCATCGCCGGGCTGACCCTCGGCGGCGGCATCGGCGTCCTCGGCCGGCGCCATGGGCTGACCTGCGACCAGCTGCTGGCCGCCGAGGTCGTCCTGGCGTCGGGGGAGATCGTCCAGGTGGACGCCGAACGGGACGCCGACCTCTTCTGGGCGCTGCGTGGCGGTGGCGGCGGGAACTTCGGGGTCGTCACCTCCTTCACGTTCGCCACACATCCGGCCACACCACTGACGGTGTTCAGCTATCGCTGGCCCTGGGACGCCGCCGCCGAGGTGGTGGCCGCCTGGCAGGACTGGAATCTCGGCGCCGACGCGCCCGACGAGCTGTGGTCCACGTGTGTCGTCACGACGACCACGGGCTCCGATGGGAAGGGCACACCCGCGATCCGGGTCAGCGGCGTGCTCAGCGAGCCGGGCGGCTCGACCACCGGCACCAGCAGCGGCACCACCGGCACAGGCGGCGGCACCGGTTCGCGGACCGCGCTCGGCGGCAGCGCGGGCAGCACCGTGGCCGCGCCGGCGCGGGACCTGCTCGCCCAACTTGTCGACGCGGTGGGCAGCCGGCCCGCGTCCACCTTCGCGGCCCAGCGTGGGCCGCTGGAGGCCATGCTGATCGAAGGCGGCTGCTCGGGGCGAAGCGTGGCGCAGTGCCACCTCGCCGGGCGCCATCCAGGCGGAACCCTGCAGCGGGCCGCCCAGCTGGCGGCCTCGAACTTCCTCACCACGCGGCTGCCGGCCGCGGGCACCGAGGCCGTGCTCGCCGCCGTCGAGGCCAGGCAACGCGAGGCCGGGCTTCGGTCCGGCGGTGTCATTCTCGACAGCTGGGGCGGCGCCATCGGTCAGGTCGGCCCGCAGGACACCGCGTTCGTGCACCGCGACGTGCTGGCGAGCGCCCAGTACGTCGCCGGCTACGACATCGGGGACAGCGCGGAGCTCAAGGCCCGCAACGCCGAGTGGCTGCGGGCGACCACGGTCCGGATGGGCCCGTACGTGGCGGAGTCGGCCTACCAGAACTACATCGACCCGGAGCTCAGAAGCTGGGAGACGGCCTACTACGGCTCGAATCTGGCGCGCCTGCGCTCGGTGAAGCGCGCCTACGACCCGGACAACGTCTTCGCCTTCGCCCAGGGCATCCGCCCCGCGTGACGGATCTTCACCCGCCCACCAACGAAGATCGAGATTACCGAAGGTAGCGACAACTACAGGCTGTCGCCACTCCGGGCAGGGAGTCGACGTCACCTGCCCGGAGCGGTGTGGATCAGTACATCGGTTGATCCCCACCTCCGACTACTGGCTGCCTCTAGTCCAACCGCTGTCCGTTCCATGTCCGCCGACACCTGGCGATGTCTCCGCGATGGCAGGCGTTCCCGGTCCGAGGGGCACTGATCGCCCGGGAAGCGCGACCACCTCCCCGCACCGGCCGGTCAAGGAGGCGACAGCGCGGCCGCGTGGTTCCCTGCGGCATCACGAAGACCACCGGAAGTCCGCGCGTGGACCCGGTTGTGGCACGGCGGTTCCCCTTGCGACCACTACTCAAAGTCAGTACACACGTGCTGTCGGCAACCACCGACAGTCACCACCGGCGCCGGTCCCGGCAGGCACCGGCTCGCCAATCGCAGTTCAGGAGGTCCACATGAAGCAGTTGATCTGGCCGTGGGGAGTGACCATCTTCATCATCTTCTTCATGGTCACCGCGCCGGGAGACGCCGCCGATGTGGTCCACAGCGCCTTCGGTGCGCTGGGCACCGTGGCCGACGGGCTCAGCAGCTTCGTCTCCGACGTCGCCGTCTGACAGCGGCGCGACGACCGACACCGCCAACCACGCCGACACCGACACCGACAACCATCGATCAGAAGCTTCGAGCCAGCGGTCGGGTCACCGCGACGACAGTCGTCCAGTCGGAGAGTTCCGAGAGCACGACCCCCCAGCGGGCGCCCTTCGCGGCGATGACCTGACCGTTCCCGACGTACATGCCGACGTGGCCCGGCGCGATGGCCGTCCCGTCGGAGCCGGGGATGAACAGCAGGTCACCCGGCTGGGGCTCGACCCCGCTGACACGGGGACCGTAGGCCACCTGTTCGGTCGTGACCCGCGGGAGCGAGACACCTATCTCCCGATAGGCGGCCTGCACCAGCGACGAGCAGTCCCAGGCACCCGGACCCGTCGCCCCCCAGACATAGGGCTTTCCGATCTGCGACCACATGAAATCGATCACCGGCTGAAGTGTCTCGACCGACACCTCGACGCCGGTGTCGAGCGAATCGCCGTACACCTGGGCCTGCGCCAGGATCGTACGGACATAGTTACGCGTTTCCGGATAGGGCGGCACACCGGCGAATGCCAGCACCGCACCCGGGCCGGCGTTGTAGGCGGCCAGCATCTTCTCCTGCGCCGAACCGGGTACGGAGGCGACGGCCGCCGCGACCGCGCAGTCGTAGCGCGCCGCCGCGGGAATGGCATCGGCCGGGTTCCACACGTCGCCGCTGCCGTGGGCGGCCCAGGTTCCCGGCATGAACTGGGCGATTCCCATCGCGCCGACCTGCGACTGGGCCCGGGGGTTGAACCCGGATTCCTGGCGCAACTGGGCGGCGAGCAGCGAGGGCGTCACCACCTCGGGGCAGCCGGAGGCGTTCGCCGCATCCGTGATCAGTTGCACGTACTCCGTCGGAATCCCCTCGGAATTCGTGATCACGCGCCCGCCGATGTTCTGTTCGTCGAGAAAGGGCGCGGCGATCAGCAGAATCAGCACGGAGATCAGCAGGAAGATTCCGCCGATGGTCACGAAGCCGCCGACGCCGAGCCAGACCAGCAAGCGCCCGCCCCGGACCGTGCCGCGCGACGTCCTCGCCATCCCAGCCGCCGCCTCTGCTCGTCGCGTCCGTACTACCGGCCCGGCGCGTCGCCGGCGGCGTTCTCAAGATCGGCACCGGCGATCCGCCAGGTGCCGTCAGTGCCGACCAGCATCGTGACCGCCGGTGTCGAAACCGTGATCTCGGCGGGCCCGGCACCGGAGATCGTCTCTCGGCGCACATTGAGCAGGAGCGCCACCTGCCCGGACGTGCTGGTGTCGACGCCCCCGACGGGTGTGACCGCGAGCACCGAGACCGTGGAGCGGGTGCCGGCGGCGCGCAGCTCGTCCCAGGCACGACCGGCCTGAGGGTCGTTGTCTCCCCCGGCGGTGCCGTCAGAGCCGCCGGTGCCGGCCCCGGCGAGCTTGGCGGCGAAGTCCGGGGTCAGGCAGTCGCGGGCCCGTTCGACGCCGGCTGCCGGGCCGGCGTCGTTGCGGGCGTCGAACGACTGCCATTTCGTGAAGCAGTCACGAGCCACCGCAGCGGGATCTGTGGGATCAACCGTGGCCTGATTTTCAGCGGTGGCGGTGGCGAGCGGCGGACCCGGCGCCTGACTGGCTCCCGGCGGAGGCCCGGTCCTGGTCGGGGCAGCCGATGGCTGGTCAGAGGTGTCATCGAGCGCTGCACAGCCCGCCGCCGTAACAAGTAGCAGCGAGATCAATGTCACGAATCCAACAGCAAGGCGGAACCGGGCGCGATCAAGGCGGTGGTGCGGTGTTCTTCTCCCGTGTCCGCGTGGTCTCACTCGTGGCCGTCCAGCCAGTCACGGACCCGGCCGCGACGAATCCGCCACTGATGACCGACCTTGCGCGCGGGGATCGCGCGTTCCGACAGGAGCTTCAGAACCGTGCTCTCCGACAGCCGCAACCAGGTCACCAGTTCGTCGACAGTGAGCACGTCGTCGTCGTCCGAATGGAGCGCCGGACGAGGCGACATCGCAGGTGACGCGCCTGCGGCCACCGGCGCGGCCGGTGGCTCCGCCGTCCTGGCCACGGGCCGGGCAGGCATTCGCGGCGGGCGTGACGAGGCCGTCGGAAAGCGATCCTGCACCACCCAGGGCCCCCTTCTCGGCCGACAACCGACAGCCGTTACGCGTCGGCGAGGGAGGCTAACACCGCAATGCCGACCCTGGCGAGTCCCAACTATCGCTTGTCATACTTGAACGGCTCGTGTTACATCGATCCGACCGCAGCCGAGAGCAAGTAACAGTAAGTAACTGTAACTGGCACCAATTGGCCACCACCAACACCAGATCGAGGAACCAGTCAGACCTGCCAGGAGGGCGACGGCGCGTGAGCGATGTGCCACAGGCACCGTACGGCGAGGAGGGGGACGCGCGGCCCGTTTCGCTGATTGGCGCCCGAATCCCTTCATCCACGCCGTACGCGGCCGAGCTCCCGGCTCGCGACGGCGAGAGCGACGACCGTTCCGCCACCCGGGCTGCCCGCCGCAGGCACCGCAGGCGCGGTGACTCGGACGAGCCCGCCGCCACCGGCGCTGGTGACGGATCGTGGCAGGACCAGGCGTTCCATCTGGAGGATGCGGCACCCGGCGGCGCCAGGCCCGCAGGCCGGTCCGGCATGTCGGGCACAGGCCGAACCGGCATGCCGGAGTCAGGCCGGGCCGACCCGCCGCGCACCGACAGCCACGACAGTGGCGACGGCAGCCACCAGGAACCGCGCGGCCAGGCCCAGCGGCGCGGCCGTCGCCTTCCACGCACACCCCCGAGCGCCGGTCGCGACACCTCGGCCACGGCCGGCGGTGAGGTGAGCGGCGGCGGGCGACGAGCCATCGCGCCACGAGCGGCCCGGCCGGAGCCGCCCGTCGCGGGCGAGCCACCCCGGCGGGTCGAGGTGGCCCGGGTTCCCGCACCGGTGCCGCCCGGCCGGTTCGCGGCGACCCCGTCGCTGCCACGGGTCACGGCAACCGACGACCAGAGCGCCACACCGGACACGGCCGCGGACGACACCCTGAACCGCCGCCCCGTGCTCCGTCGGGCCGCCACGCCCCGGGCCGTCCCGCCGCCGGCGCCGATGGGCCGCAAGGACCCCAGCTTCCCGCCGGCCACCTCGGGCTCCCTGGCCAACACCGGCAGCTCCCGCACCGGCGTCGGTGCCGGTCCCGGTGCCACCGGCAGCCCCGGCGGCACAGCGGCACCAGGCCCCGCCGGAACGCCCCGCGGGCGCGCCGGGTCCGGTTCCGGCCGCGGGGCCTCCGGTGCTTCCGGGGCCTCAGGTGGCCGAGAAACGATCAGCGGCTCCGGTGCCTCGACGACCTCGCCGGGCCAGCGTCCCGAGCCCGCCGAGCCGTCGGCGCGTCGCGGCGGATACCAGGGCGGCACCAGCGCGCCGCCACCTGGCCGGCGGCCCACGACGGCCGGCCCGCGTCGGCCCGGCCGTCCGTCGGCGCTCGCACCCAGGACACCCGCGACCGACCCGGCACCCCTAACCGGCCCAGCGCCCGTAACCGGCCCAGCGCCCGTAACCGACCCGGCACCCGTAACCGGCCCAGCGCCCGTAACCGATCCGGCGCCCACAGGCGACCCGGCTCCCACGCCGCCGGCGGCCTGGGAGCAGCACGGCTGGCCAGCCCAGGCACCAGCGGTGGCGGACGAGGCCGCGGCCCGGTCGGTGGATTCGTACGCGCCGCCGGAAGTGCCCAGCTACCCCGGTCAGAGCGAAGTCAGTGGCGCGGAGCCCATCTACCCGGCCGAGATCTACCCAGCCGAGGCCCATCCGGCCACACCGGCGGTTTCCGCGGGCCAGGCCTGGCCCACGGTGGACCCGGCCTGGCCTGCTGCCGACCCCGCCTGGCCCGCGGAAGGTCAGACGTGGCCGTCGGCCGATCAGGCCTGGCCAGCTGATGGTCAGGCCTGGCCGGTAGTCGAGTCCACGCCGGAATCCGCAGCCGCCGCAGACACCGCCGGTGGCGCCCTCGGTGACACCGGCGCCGCTGCGGCCTCGGCCTGGGGCGACGTCGACGGGTGGTCCCAGGGGCCCGGTGTCACCGAGGCCGCCGCGCCGCTCCAGCCCGAGATCCCGCCGCTGCCCGTCGAGTCAGGTGACCGCCCCGTCTCCGTCGCACCGCACGGCGTCGCCGAGGCGGATCACGTCGACCAGGTAGACGGCGAGCTCGCGACCGAGGCAGCCGATCAGGTCTCCCTGCTCGGTCATGATCCGGACGCGGAGGAAAGCGCCGGCTACCCGCAGAGCGATGTCGACGTGTGGGGCGATGACGATGCCCCGCTGTCGTCGGCGTCCCCGGCGTCCCCGGTGTCGTCCGAGGACGGGCGCCCGCGGCGTTCGTCGACGGCGCTCCTGCCATCAGGCCCGCACCGCAGGTCAGGCCTCGAACCCGACCACACCCGGGAGCACCCGTCGGCGGTCGCGAACCGAGCCTCGTCCCGGAGCGCCTGGCCGGGGCAGGAGACTTGGGCCGATGCGGACGACGACGAGCCCTGGGAGGAGATCCCACTGCGGATCACTCTCATGGACCGCGCCGCAGCCGTCCTGCCGGGCTCGTGGCGGATCGCGGTGACCTCGCTCTTCCCGTACTCGGGCACCACGACGCTGGCCGGCGTCGTCGGTCTGACCCTGGCCGGTGTCCGCGCGGAGCCGGTGCTCGGTGTCGATCTCCATCCGGGGACGACCACCCCCGGCTTCGTGCCCCCCACCGCCGACAGCATCGAGATCGACGAATCACGTGGTGACAACCTGGTGAGCCGCGTGGGCAGCCGGGGTGTCACCACCGTCTCGGACATCGCGCGGCAGCGCGGATCCGGCGCCGCGATGCCACCCGAGGAGGTTCAGGCCCTCATCGGTGCACGTCGCTCGGGCGCCTTGTTCGACCTCGACGTACTGCCCATCGAGCGCCCCGCAGGAAAGGGCGCGGATCAGGGCGCCGGCGCCCTGGTGCCAGTGGCCGAGCCGGTCACGCCGGGAACGCTCCGAACCGTGCTCGGCGCGCTGGCCCACGCCTATCCGCTGATTCTCCTGGACGCACCGGCGGCGGCCCCGCTCACTCCGACGGCGATCCGCTCCGCGGACGCGGTGATTCTCGTGACGCTGGCGACCGCCTCCGATCTGGAGACCACCCTCGCCGACCTGCTCGACCCGCAGGGCGCGCTGGCCGGCGTCGGGGTGAACAGCCGGGAACGGCTTCGCCGCGACGAAGCCGGCGCCCATCCCGGCCCCGCTGTCATCGCCGCCGTGGTGTCACCGCGGCGAGGGCGGCCCTCACCCCGGACCAGGACCGCCACGGCCCAGCTGGCCCGCTATGTCGACGCAATCGTGCGGGTCCCCTACGACCCGCGCCTCGACCCCAGCCGCGGAACCCCCGTTCGGATTCCGAGGCTGCGCTGGGCGACCCGGCGGTCCTATCTGCGGCTGGCCGCCCAGACGGTGGACGCGTTGGCCGCAATGGCAGACGCCGAGGTCAGCGCGCCGGTGCCGGCGGACCGCCCGCCCTTGAGCCCACCGTCGCCGCTAGCGATTCCCAACGGTTCGACGCGGCTACACACCGGCGATGCCGATCACCCCGAGGTGCCCGGCGTATCATTTGGCGACCTGCGGCCCGGAAGCACACCCACGAGGGTGTCCGGGCCGGATCGTCTGGGCGGTCAACCGCCCGCGGGAAGGGAACCAAGATGATCGTGGGTGCGGCAACCGCCTCGGTAACAGCCTTTCTCGCCGTGGAAGTCAAGCCGAACGAGGCCAAGGCGCCCGGCATCAACGCGCTGAAAGACCTGGTCAACGGGCTGGCCGCGTATGCGGTCGTCGCCGCCGTGGCCTCCGTGTTGTTGGGCGGAATCGCATGGGCTCTCGGTGAGCGGATGGGGCTGGATCGCGCTTCGGCCGTCGGCAAGAGCGGTGTCCTCGCGGGCTTCGGCCTCGCCTTCCTGGTCGGTGCCGCCGCCACCTTCGTCAATTTCTTCATCGCCACCGGTGCCAGCGCGGACGACGCCACCACCGACACCAACAGCATGCGTCCGCCTGCAGTGGTCCTGACCATCACCCCAGCCCCCGCCGAAGACATCGTCGATGATCCCGACGTGGTCCATGCGCCGCCGTCCGCAGACTTCTAGGCGGTTCCGGAGGTATCTGGCCTCCGACATTGCGATGATGACCCTGCCGGCAACGGAGGGGAGTAGGCGTTGGTGAGCCTCGCAGAGTGGGCATTCGGACGTCTGATCGTTGTCATCGTCGCAGCGTCAACGGTGACCGCGGTCGGAGTCGGCACCGTGACTTTCTTCATCGGACGGCATTCGGTGGACAGCAGCCCTGAGGCATCGGCCAGCGCCGAGCCGGAGCCCGCCACGCCCTCGGCGCAGGCTTCGGCGGCGCCGCCAGCCGTGGTCCCCACGCCCGACGATGTGCCCACGCCCACAGGCGAAGCCGGCCCGGTCGGCGCCCCCACGCGGGTCAACGAGTTCGGGGTCCCGGTCGGCTACCCCCACACAAAGTCCGGCGCCATAAGCGCCTGCGGAAACTACTATACCGCCTACAATAAGCGCACCAATAGATCAGAGGAAAGAATTCGCGGGTTCTTTTCTTCAATTTCAGATCCAAGATCAGTCGAAGCGCTCGCTAGTGGCATCTTGCAGGTTGATCAGGAAAACGCCACGATTCTCGGAGTTCCATCAATCCAGGATCCGCTGGTTAACTTCGACGCTCGACCGCTCGGATATCAGATAGAAGCCAGCTCCGATTCCCAGGCAAAGATACTGATCTGGGGCGCAATTTCACTAGGCGTTTACGACTCGGTTGACCCTGTCAAGCAAGCACAAGTTCGATGGGGCTCCGAAACCTGTCAAGTTCGCTGGCAGGAGGACGACTGGAAGCTGGTAAACGCAGACGACGGTCCGGATGGTCCGCTACTTCACAGTCGTAGCGCCGGAGACTTCAAAGAGTTTGTAGTGGCTGGAGGTCCGCAATCATGACGGGTGGCATGGTGGCCTCCGCGCCAGCAGATCAGAATGTAGTCCTTGCGTGGACTCCTTTGACGCCACTAAAAGATCTCGCCGGTGGCGCCGCCGACGACTTTTTGGAATCTGTCGGCAAAGCGTTCTGTAACATGGCGGCGGACCTTTCGTCGTCCGTCTTCAGCTTTGCGGCACAGAAGACCGCTGTAGATCTCAACGCGCAGTATGTCGTCGACAACTACAACATCGTCTTCGGCGTATCGGTGCTCATCGTCACCGGGCTTTTCCTCTGTTCGTGCACCGTAGCGGCACTACGGGGCGATCCGCACGTGTTCGTCCGGGCCCTGGCCACCACCGGCACGGCGATCATCGGCTCGTTCATCGCCCTGACGCTGCTCCAGATGGTCCTGGCCGCCTCGGACGGCATGGCCGAGGCCTTCGGCAATGACAAGGCCCTGGGGGCGGACCTCGTAGCGCAGCTCCGAGAGCTACCCGAACAGGGAAATTTCGCGCTAGATCTCGTGCTGTCCCTCCTGGTGGCGATCTTCGCGTTCACGCTTTTCGTCGTGCTCTACATCCGTAAGGTCGCGATCATCGTGGTGGCGGTGTTCATCCCGCTCTATCTGGCGGGGCAGCCCACGATGACGACCAGCGCGTGGATGAAGCGCGCCACGGAGACGCTGGTAGCGCTGATTTTCGCGAAGCCCGTCATCTACGCGATTTTCGCGCTCGGCGCCGGCATCGCCCAGGACACCGGTGGATCCACGGTTGACCAGACACTGAGCATTCTCAGTGGTGTCGTAGTGATGATCGCGGCCGTCCTCTCGCCGTTCATGCTGATGCACCTGCTCGGATTCGCCGACGTCCAGCTCATGCGCGCGGTCGGGTCCGCCGGGCAGCGCAGTGCGGCGTCGTTCGGGCACGGCGCCGGCGCGCTGCTCGGTTCGACGTCCCGGGAGACGTTCCGCGGAATCGGTTCACGGCTGCAGACCAGAAACCGGGGAATGCTCGGCGACGCGGGTGCCTTCGGCGGGTCGACCGTTCCCGCGGCCCGTCCGGCGGTGCGGCCCGGCCGCGGAGGGTCCGGTTCCCCGGCGCCGGTCGGAACGCCTGCCCGTGCGGGTGCCGCCGGGACTGCACGCGCCAGGGTCAACCGCTCGGAGGGTGCGGGCGTCGGCGCGGCCCCGGCTGGGACCAGGTCCGGCCGGAACTCCGTCGGCGCGACGGCCGCAACGCGAGCCGTCCCGGCCAGGGCGGGA
>NZ_ADGX01000092.1 GCF_000177675.1 Parafrankia sp. EUN1f | reverse complement strand
GCGGCCCGGTCGGCGGCGGCCCGGCGCAGGAGCCGGACCCACGGGCGGCGGCAGCCGCGATCGCCGCCGCACAGGGCACGGAGCACTTCTACGGAACCGGCGAGATCGAACTGTCCGCGGCGGCGATCGCCGGCCCGCTTCGGGTCACCGCGTACGACGGCGACGCCTCCTGGGCGAGCCTTCCGATGATCTCCGGCAGGTGGTTCGGTGGACCCGGCGAGGCCGTCGTCGACACCCGGTTCCTGCGCGCGGCGAACACCGAGGTCGGAGGGACGGTCACCCTCGACGACGACGGCCACACGATCACACTCCGGATCGTCGGCGAGTTCTTCGACCTCAATGCCGACACCATCGACCTGAGGACCGACATGGGCTCGCTCGCGAGCCTCGGACTCAGCCTGGCTCCAAGCAGGTTCGACGTCGATCTCAGGACCGGCACGGACGCCGTGCAGTACCTGGCGCGGCTGCGGCCGGACCTCGAGGCGGCCGGTGCGATGGGCCGGACGAACGATCCCGCGCCCGGCAGCACGATCATCATCATGAAATCGCTGATCACAATGCTGACCCTGATGATCGCGGCCGTGGCGGTGCTCGGCGTCCTCGACACGGTCGTGCTGGATGTCCGACGCCGGGTGCGGGACTTCGGCATCCTCAAGGCGCTGGGAATGACGCCGCGCCAGACCATGGTGGTGATCGTGACCTCGGTGGCCGGCATCGGGCTGCTGGCCGGGTTCGTCGGCGTACCCACCGGGATCGCCCTGCACCACTTCGTCGTGCCCAGGATGGGTGCCACCGGCGGCACCAGCGTCCCGGCCCGCTATCTGGACGTCCTGCGCCTGCCGGAACAGCTCGGCCTGCTCGCCGGCGGCCTCGTCATCGCCGTCGCGGGAGCGCTGGCACCCGCCGGGTGGGCGGCGGGAAGCAGGACCGCGACGGCGCTGCGCTCCGATTGACCCGCCGGAGCCCACCATCCGACGCCTGCCGCGGCTGATCGCCCGCGGCTAGTCGCCGGTGGTGGGCTCCGGTGCGCCACCGAAAATGCTGTTGCAGAACAGCAGGTAGAACTGGTCGGGCTGGGGCACGTACTCAAGCTTCTCCAGCTCGCTCTTGTGGTCCCCCTCGGTCTCCAGGGCGAACGTGCCGTAGCCGAGCACCCGACCGTTGGGATCGAGGGTGTACGAGAGGTCCGTGATCTTCGACATCGGAATGCTCTGCACCTTGAGGGAAATGATGCCGGACACCTTGACAAACCGCGAGTTCGTGACCAGCAGGATCGTGCAGTACCAGGTGAGCATGCGCCACAGCAACCGCAGGACAGCGGCGAGTGCACCCCACCACAGCAGCGTGATCAGAATGCCGCCACCCCGGCCATGGGCCGCGGCATAGATGTTGAGTGCCACGACGCCCACGAGGACCGCGACCGTCTCGAGCACCACCCGAGCAAGAACCACCCAGTGCAGTCTAATCCGGACAATTGCCTGCTCATTCGCCGCCAGAAATCGGTAATTACGCACGCAGAGCTCGCCCCCGTCTCCACACTTTGCCACATGATCGCACATTTCGGGCGCCGCTGACCACCCCGGAGGAGATCCGGTTCAAGGACCGCGGGCGAAGCCGGCACAGCGCCGGGTCGGCGTGACACCAATCGCGCTCCGGACAATCGTCCGAACTGCCAGCCCGCCATGGGAACCGGTATTGAACCGCGGCACCGCCGACCCGGCGGCGACAATGTCGTGCCAGCGACATTGACATCACCACCGAAGCCGGCGATGATCACTCATCTCCTCCGGCTCGGCGGTTTGGAGTCAGCCACCCGCGGGTGACGAGCCGCCGAGGCCCCACGGCGAGAAACCGCGGCCCGGCGGATAGCGCACCGCTCACCGCCGGGCGGTCCGGGGGTAGCTCCGCCAGGTGGCTCGACGGTGAATCGAAGGAGAATTTCCGTCGACGAGGTCGACAGCTCAAAGCCATGGCGAGAACACATTTCCCAACGACGGCAACCCGCACTCACCAGGGTAGTCGATCTTGATATTGTTGCCGCGAAAGTGTTCAGCCTGCGGAGTCCGGTGGATGGATCACAGCCGCGAACTCCGCTCCAGGGGAGAGCTCACAGGTGATCGGGATGCCAGGTTTACGGCGCGCCTGACGTACGGCGACACGACCCGATCCCACTTTTCTTTCGAGACCACCAGCCAGGGGGCCTGATGCTCTCCCGCCGTCGGACGCTGTGCGCTGCGCTCTGCGCGGTCATCCTCGGAACGGCGAGCCTGCTCGCCGGATGCTCGTCGCCCGAGGCAAGCGCGGCCGTCGGCTGCACGGCGCCCGGTGTGACCGACGACCAGATCAGTCTCGGCGTGCTGGTCCCGGACTCCGGGCCGGCCGCGGAGGGCTTCACGAACTCACTGGCCGGGGTCGAGGCCCGCCTCGGCGCGGTGAACGCGGCCGGCGGGGTGAACGGCCGCAAGGTCGTCTACCAGTGGCGCGACGACAAGGGCTCGGCAACCGGAAACGACCTCGGTGCCCGCGAACTCGTCGAGCGCCAGCGGGTCTTCGGGCTGGTCGAACTGTCGGTGGCGGCCTCGGCGAGCGCGGCCTACCTGGCCGGCCAGGGAGTTCCCGTGACCGGCCTGGCCAACGAGCCGGTCTGGTCGACGATGCCGAACATGTTCGCCTTCACCTATGTGACCGGCGCCGCCGTCGACACACAGGGGCGGTTTGTGAGTTCCCAGGGCGGTACCCGTGCGATGATCCTGCAGCCCGCACTGTCGGCGGGCATGACCGAGACCGGGCAGAAATACGAGGCCAGCATGAAGGCCGCCGGCGTTCGCGTGGTCGACGTCGTCAACTTCACCTCGGGTGTCGACACGCCGACCGCGGTTGCCAAAAGAGTCATCTCGGCAAAGGCCGACACGATTATCAGCCTCATTTCCCCGGAGAATCTCATCGGCGTCCTCAACCTGCTGCGGCAGGCCAGTCGCGCGCCGAAGGTGGTCCTTTCGACCAACGGCTACGGCCGGGAGCTGCTGCAGAACTTCGGGGCGCAGGCGGCGGGAATCACCATGCCGCTGGTTTACCGGCCGTTGGAGCTCGGCGGCCAGGCGACCCAGGCCTACCTCGATGCGATGACGCGGTACGCACCGCAGGTCACCCATCCCGAGAACGACGCCTCGGTGCTCGCCTACATCGCCACCGACATCTACCTGGAGGGCCTGCGCCTGGCCGGGGCCTGCCCGAACCGCCAGGGCTTCATCGGTCGGCTGCGCGCGGTGAACAGCTACGACGCCGGCGGCCTGATCAGCCCGATCAGCTTCCGCACCGACGCGCTCCGGCCGACCACGTGCTACTCCTTCGTGCAGGCCAACGCGGCCGGCAACGGGTTCCTCGTGGTCGAGCCGGATCTGTGTGGCAGCGCGATCAGCCCCTGATCAGGGCCACCGATCAGGGGCGCCGATCAGGGCGCCGGCGGACCGGCCGACCGATGTTCACCCAGAACGGATTCGCCGTGGGCTCCTTCCCTGAACCCGGGTTGGGCGCCAGACTTCGGTGTTGTGAGCATCCTCGACGACGCCCTTGAGGGCATGGACCTCGACGTCCGACCGCAGGACGACCTCTTCGGCCATGTGAACGGCCGATGGCTCGTCGAGGCGGAGATCCCTTCGGACCGTTCGAGCTGGGGCCCGTTCGTACAGCTCGCCGATGCCGCCGAGCAGCAGGTCCGCGACATCATCACCGACCTCGCCGCCCAGGACCCCGCCGCCCAGGGCGAGGAGACGCGGAAGATCGCCGACCTCTACAACTCCTTCCTGGACTTCGACGCGGTCCAGGCGCTCGGCCTCGACCCGGTACGTCCGCTGCTGGACGCCGCCGGGGCGCTGGGTGACGTCCAGGGCCTCGCCGCCTTCCTCGGCGGCTTCGAGCGGATCGGCGGCAACGGGCTGTTCGGCTCCTACGTCGACACCGACGACCGCAACTCGGACCGCTACCTGTTCCATCTGCGGCAGGGCGGCCTCGGCCTGCCCGACGAGTCGTACTACCGCGACGACCGGTTCGCCGAGATCCGCGAGAAGTACGCCGCCTACCTGGCCCGCATGTTCGAGCTCGCGCAGCTGCCCGACCACGAGGAGGCCGCGCAGCGGATCCTCGCCCTGGAGACCCTGCTCGCGAAGGGCCACTGGGAGCGGGCCGAGACCCGCGACGTCCAGAAGACCTACAACCTCATGACCACCGCCGAGCTGGCGGCGCTGTGCCCCAGCTTCGACTGGGACGCCTACGTCACCGCGCTGGGCGGTCAGCTGACCGGCCCGCACGCCACGCTCGCCGAGGCGTGCGTGCGGCAGCCGTCGTTCTTCGAGCACCTGTCGATCGTGCTGAGCGACACTCCGGTCGAGGTCTGGCGCGAGTGGCTGGCGAGCCGGGTGCTGCGCGCGGCCGCACCGTACCTTTCCGAACCGTTCGTCCAGACGAACTTCGACTTCTACGGCCGCACTCTCAGCGGCGCGCCCGAGCCGCGGGCGCGTTGGAAGCGCGGGGTGTCGTTCGTCGAGACCGCGATCGGTGAGGCCGTCGGCCGGGAGTACGTCGCCCGCCACTTCCCGCCGCAGGCCAAGGCGCAGATGGACAACCTCGTCGCGAACCTGCTCGCGGCCTACCGCGAGTCGATCTCCCGGCTGGACTGGATGACCGAGGAGACCAAGCAGCGCGCCTACGAGAAGCTCGAGACGTTCCGGCCGAAGATCGGCTACCCCGACCGGTTCCGGGACTACTCGGCCCTGCAGGTGCGCCGGGACGACCTGGTCGGCAACGCGCAGGCCGCCGCCGCGTTCGAGACGGACCGGGAGCTTGCCAAGATCGGCTCGCCGGTCGACCGGGACGAGTGGTTCATGCTCCCGCAGACGGTCAACGCCTACTACAACCCGGGCACCAACGAGATCTGCTTCCCTGCCGGGATCCTGCAGAAGCCGTTCTTCAGCCCGGACGCCCACCCGGCCGAGAACTACGGCGGCATCGGCGCGGTCATCGGGCACGAGGTCGGCCACGGCTTCGACGACCAGGGTGCGCAGTACGACGGCGCCGGCAACCTCAACGACTGGTGGACCCCGGCCGACAAGGCCGCCTTCGAGGTGAAGTCCAAGACGCTGGTCGAGCAGTACAACGCGCTCGAGCCGCGCAACCTCCCCGGGGAGAAGGTGAACGGTGCGCTCACCGTGGGCGAGAACATCGGTGACCTCGGTGGCCTGACCATCGCGCACACCGCGTACATCATCTCCACCGGCGGTGAGGCGTCCCGGGACGACCGGCGGCGGCTGTTCATGAACTGGGCCTACGTGTGGCGCACCAAGCGCCGCCTCGAGCTCGAGCGCCAGTACCTCGCCACCGACCCTCACAGCCCGCCGGAGCTGCGGGCCAACATCGTGCGCAACCTCGACGAGTTCCACGAGGTCTTCGGCACCGCCCCCGGCGACGGCCTGTGGCTCGACCCGGACGACCGGGTCCGCATCTGGTAGCTGGGCGAATCCGAGCCCCGCCGCCTCGACTGGCGTTGCTACCGAACAAGAGTGGAGGATTTTGGTCGTCGGAACGACCAAAATCCTCACTTCTTGCGGACTTCTTGCGGATTGCCAGGTGATTCCGCGCCCCTTTTGCCCTCTAATGGGTTGTTGACGCTGCGCGGCGGTACGGGATCCTCGGTGGGCTTCCGTGCGGCGGGCGGCCCCGGTCTCAACCGGCGGCATTCGTCCCGTCCGCGCGCAGCACGCCACGGCGGACCAGCTCGCCGATGACCTCCTCGGCCGCCGCGCGGGCGTCGGCGAGCCGGGCCCGCGCCGCCGCCTGCGAGTGACCGGCGACGATGGCGTCGACGACACGCCGCTGAGCCTCGACGACCTCCTCGGGTGTGCGCCGGTCGCTCTCCCGCGCGGCCCAGGAGAGGAAGCCGCCCACGCCCTGCAGCTCGGCGAGCAGGCGTGGGGTCGCACCCGCATCATGCTGCAGCTGGACGATCTCGGCGACGAGATCCTTCGTACGGGTGCCGGTCACCCCTGCCTCGGCCCGGCCGTCGGCGGACGCGCTGCCGGCAGACGCGCTGCCGGCAGACGCACTGCCGGCAGACGCACTGCCGGCCAGCGCCTGGAGGAGGTCCTGGAGCCGGGCGAGCACCTGCGGGTCGCGGTCCTTCGCGACCCGCGCCGCCGCGACCCCGCTCAGCACGCCAAGGACGTGGAAGTCCGCGCGCAGCGTGCCGGCGTCGAAGTGCGCCACGATCGCCACCCGGTGCATCCGGGTGGCGATCAGCCCATCCCGCTCGAGCAGCACGAGTGCCTCGCGGACCGGGGTGGGGCTCACCCCGAGCGCCGTGCCGATCCGTTCGACGTCGATCCGGTCGCCGTGCCGGAGACTGCCCGCGAAGATCTCCCGCTGCACGTACTCGACGACCGCGGCGCTTGTTCTGGTGCGCCGCAGCGCGGCTGGGACAACCACCTGACCATCGTGACCACCACGAGCGGCAAACGTCAATTAAGTATCCAAAATTGTAGATTGCCACTGGTACAGAGTGAACGTACACTCATGTACGCGTGAGCGCGGCCACGGCCGCACCGACCCAAGGAGGCCCTGAATGGCGGGACTGGCTGGTCTGCGCGTGGTGGACGCCGACGCCCACATGACCGAACGGCACGACCTGTTCACCGAGCGCGCGCCGAAGGGGTACGAGGACCGGGTCCCCCACGTCGAGAAGATCGACGGTATGGACATGTGGGTCATCGAGGGCAAGACGTTCGGCAAGGCGGGCTCGGGCGGCACTGTCGACCACGACGGGAAGAAGCACGCGTTCCGCGACTCCCAGGGCGGCTCGTGGGGCATCAAGGACGTGCACCCCGCGGCGTGGGACCCGAAGACGCGCCTGGCCCTGATGGACGAGCTCGGCATCCAGGCCCAGGTCCTCTACCCGAACGCCATCGGCATCGGCGGCCAGAACCTGCGCAACTCGGTCAAGGACGAGGTACTTCTCCGGCTCTGCGTCGAGCTGTACAACGACGCGATGGCCGAGGTGCAGGCCGAGTCCGGCGACCGGCTGCTCCCCATGCCGATCATGCCGGCGTGGGACATCGCGGCCTGCGTCCGCGAGGCCGAGCGCTGCGCCGCGCTGGGCTACCGCGGGGTCAACATGACCGCCGACCCGCAGGACTCGGGCTCCCCCGACCTCGGCCACCCCGACTGGGACCCGTTCTGGGAGGTCTGCGCCGGGCTGCGCCTGCCGGTGCACTTCCACATCGGCGCCAGCCAGACCTCGCTGTCCTACTTCGGCACCACCTACTGGCCCAGCCAGGACACCTACGTCAAGCCGGCCATCGGCGGCGCCTCGCTGTTCCAGAACAACTCCCGGGTGCTGCTCAACAGCGCCTACTCGGGCATGTTCGACCGGCACCCCGACCTGAAGATGGTCTCCGTCGAGAGCGGCATCGGCTGGATCCCCTTCATGCTCGAGGCGATGGACTACGAGCTTGAGGAGAACGCCCCCAAGCACGCGGAGAAGCTGAACAAGCTGCCGTCGGAGTACTTCCGTGACAACTGGTACGCCACGTTCTGGTTCGAGACCGGCCGCGGCGACCTGCAGCACCTCATCGACCAGGTCGGCGAGGACACCATCATGTTCGAGACGGACTTCCCGCACCCGACCTGCCTGCACCCGGACCCCATCGGTCTGGTCAGCGAGAAGATTCTGACCCTGCGCCCGGAGACGCAGGAGAAGGTCATGGGCGGAAACGCCGCCAAGCTCTACCGGATCTGACGACTCGTCGACGGATTGGGCGGCCGGGACCCCCTGGAACAAGCAGTGGCCCGGCCACCCGCCCGACGTCCCAGCGCCGGATCGTCCCAGCTCAGGGCCCCAAGGGATAAACGAACACTAACTTATTGTTATCCTGAGCGAACCGACCAATCGGGCGCACAGGAGCCAAGGAAATGACCGATACGACGACCCCCACCACGGGGGCCATTGACGCGGAGTGGGTCGAGCAGCATTTCGATCACCTCTCCCCGGAGCTCGCCCGCGATCTGCATCCCGCGTTAGCGCTGGCCCGTTCGAAGTGCCCGGTCGCCCACAGCGATCAGTACGGAGGATTCTGGGTCGCGACCGCCTACGAGGACGTTCTGAAGGTCGCCCAGGACTGGCAGACCTTCAGCTCCGAGCTGGGTATCACGGTGCCGCGTCAGGATGAGCAGCGAAAGGTCCTCCCGGTCACGATCGACCCGCCGCTGCAGCGCACCTTCAAGAAACTGATCAACATTCACTTCCGCCCGGCGACCGTCGCCGCCTGGGAATCAGCGACCCGCGATCTCGTGAACCGTCTCATCGACGGATTCATCGAGGCCGGTGAATGCGAGTTCATGGAGGCCTTCGCCCGGCCGCTGCCCGGCATGGCGTTCTTCGACCTGGCCCTGCACGCACCCGCCGAGGACCTCGAGGAGGTCAACCGGCTGGCGACGCTCGCCTCGTCACCGCACCTGCCGGAGTCCCGCGAGTCGCACGGCAAACTGGCCCTCTGGATCAAGGACTTCCTCGAGGAACGGCGGCGGTCCGGCCCGCGCGACGACGTCGTGGACGCGGTGATGAACGCGGAGATCGACGGCCGGCCGATCACCATCGAGGAGGCGATCGGCACCATCCACCTGCTCATTCTCGGCGGCCTGGAGACGACCGCGGGCGTGCTCGGCGCCTCGCTGCTGCGCTTCTGCGCGCACCCGGAGATCCCGGCGCTGCTGCGCGAGCAGCCGGAGCTGATCCCCAAGGCGATGGAGGAGCTCCTGCGCCTCGACGGGTCCTTCATCTGCATCGGCCGCACCGCCCGGCACGACACCGAGCTCGGCGGCAGGCAGATCAAGGCAGGTGAGCAGGTACTCATCTACTGGGCGTCCGCCAACCGGGATGAGGGCGAGTTCGCCAACCCCGACGAGTTCGACGTCGCCCGGGAGCAGAACCGGCACATCGCGTTCGGCGCCGGCCCGCACCGCTGCGCCGGCTCCAACCTCGCCCGGATGAACCTGCGCATCGCGTACGAGGAGATCGTCCGCCGGCTGCATGACATCCGACTGCAGCCAGGCGCGGACGTCCACTACCACTCGACCTTCAACCGGGCACCGCTGTCGGTGCCGATCACCTTCCGCCCCGGCCCCCGGGTCTTCCCGGCGGACTCGTAGCCACGACGTTGAACAGGTCGGCGGCGGAGGACAGGTCGGACAGGTCGACGATGGCCGACGGGTCAGCGGAGACGGGGGCTCAGGCGGCGGCCGAGGCGGCGGACATCCAGGCCGCGGTCGCCGGCCTCACCGTGCCCGGACTGCTCGCGCGGCAGTGCCGGACACGGCCCGACGAGGCCAGCGTGCACTGGCGGGACGAGGACACCTGGCGGGCCTGGTCGTGGCGGGAGTACGGGGCGCAGGTCGCCCGGATCGCGGGAGCGCTGGAACGGCTCGGGTTCGGCCGCGGTGACCGGGCGGTGCTCCTGACCCACCCGGGCCCCGAGTTCCACGTGCTGGACTCGGCCGTGCTCCTGCTCGGCGGATGCCCGATCTCGATCTACAACTCGTCGCCGCCCGAGCGGATCCGCCACCTCGTCGCGCACGCGGGCGCGAGCGTCGTCGTCGTGGCGGATCGCGTGCTCCTCGACCGGGTCCTGGCCGTCCGCCACGCGTTGCCGGGGCTGCGGCACGTCATCGTGCTGCGCCCCGGCGCCGGCGACCCGGCCGGCGGCACGCCGGCCAGCGGCACTCCGGCCGAAGCCCCGCTACCCGGTGGCGTGCTGGGCGACGGTGTGCTGCCCGACGGCGTGCTGAGCTGGGCGGACCTGCTCGAAGCCGAGCCGGTGAACCTCGCCGGGCGGGCGGCGCTGGCCCGGCCCGAGGATCTCGCCACCGTCATCTACACCTCCGGGACGACCGGGCTCCCCAAAGGCGTGCTGCTCGACCAGCGGGCGGTGCTGTGGCAGTGCGAGAGCTACCGCCGCCGGCTCGACCGTGACCTGACCGGTGCCCGCTGGATCAGCTACCTGCCGCTCGCCCACATCGCGACCCGCTTCTACGCCCAGTACTGCCACGTCTACGCCGGCCTGGAGGATGTCGTCTGCCCCAACCCGGCCGACGTCGCGTCGGTACTCCCGGACCGTCCGCCACAGCTGTTCTTCGCCCCGCCCTACCTGTGGGAACGGTTCCTGGGTGAGCTGCGGGCCTGGGTCGACTCCCTCGGTGACCCGGCGCTGGCGGATCGGTACCGGCGCGCGCTGGAGCTCGGCCAGCGGGTCGCGCTGCACGAGTTCGCGGGCGAGGCGATCCCCGGCGAGCTGGCCGGCGAGTACGCACGGTTACGACCGGCCGCCCGGGAGCTGCGTGCCCGCCTCGGCCTCGGTGACCTGTGGACGGGCGCGATCGGCGCCGCGCCGGCGAACCCGGCGCTGCTGGCCAGCTGGATCGGCCTGGGCGTGCCGATGTTCGAAGGCTATGGCCTGTCCGAGTCGACCGGCCTGCTCACCGTCGACCCGTTCGCGTACCGGCCCGGCACCGTCGGCCGGCCCATGCCGGGTGTCGAGGTACGCCTCGACGACGACGGTGAGCTGCTGTTCCGCTCCGGGGCCGCGTTCCGCGGCTACCTCGACGACCCCGCGCAGACCAGCGCCGCGGTCGATCGGGATGGCTGGATCCGCACCGGCGACCTCGCCTCCCTCGATGACGGCCATGTCGTCCTCCGAGGCCGTAAGAAAGAGCTTCTCATCACCGCCGGCGGGGAGAACGTGTCACCGGTGGCTGTCGAGATCGCTCTCGCGGCGCAGCCGCTCGTCGGGCAGGTCTGCGTCGTCGGCGACGGCCAGCCGGGCCTGGGGGCACTGGTCATCCTGGACGCACAGGCCGCCGCGAGCTGGGCTGCCGAACGGGGCGGCGTGGGCCGCGACCCGGCTGACCCGGCCGGCGCGGCCGGCCCGGCCGAGCTTGCCGCGCATCCGGACCTGGTCGCCGAGCTGGCCCGGCAGATCGGCGCGGCGAACGAGACCCTGGTCCGGCCGGAGAAGGTCCGCCGTTTCCGCGTGCTGGCGACCGACTGGCTGCCGGACTCCGACGAGCTCACGCCGACCGCGAAGCTGCGGCGCGCCCAGATAGCCGCCAAGTACGCCGCGGACATCGCCGCGATGTTCGCAGCCCCACCGAACGTTCCCGTCACCTGAGAGGCGGGGACACTCCCTCTTCCGGACGTCCGTCCGCCACCGCACCCTGTACGCCTGGGCGGCGAACGGCCGCCAGCTGACCCGGCAGGCGAACGAGGACCATCTGCTCGACTACCAGGACTGCGACTACGCCGGCTCCGGCAAGCAGATCTGCGGCGGGGTCACGGGCCTTGCGACCGCGACCGGCGGCAGCTACGAGCTGGGCGGGATCGCGCTGCGCGACCTGTCGGACAACGCGAACCTGCACGAGATCCCGTTCCCGAAGTTCTCCTCGGCCGGCCATGTCGTCACCCGCAACCCCGTTGCCCTGGAGCGGATGGGTAACACGCTGCGTCTGTTCACCGCGCCGGACGACGGCGAGGAGGTCGCCGGCACGGAGCTGATCGTGTTCGAGTCGCCCGTCGCCTGAGACAGGCAGTTCCGAAGCCCGGGGCTGTGGCCGGCATACGCAGGCCCTTCCCCGGCTTCGGGCCGCGACGCGGGACGACCAGCGGCGGCCGCGATGGCCGCGATGGCCGCGATGGCTGCCTCGACGTCGACCGCGTGCCCGCCCATCGATGCCACCGGCGCCGGACGCCGGCGGGGATTGGGTCAGGATGTGAGAACAGCCAGCCCGGCCTCGGCGCATTCGTCGTCCTGCTGGGGCAGGCCACCGCTGACGGCGACGGCACCCAGGACGGCGTCCGTCTGCCGAATGAGTACCGAACCCGCACCGGCCAGGATCGGCCTGCGGGCCGCCTGGTCGATCTGGGCGAAGAAGGCGGGCCACGCCTCCTGCATCTGCCGCAGGGATGCGCCGTCGCGGCGGAAAAGGGCGACGGTGGCCGCCTTGGTCTCGGCGATCTGGACCGAGAGCGGGGGTGCGCCATCCATCCGGCCGAGGGCCTGCAGGTGACCGCCTTCGTCGACGACAGCAACCGTGACCGCGCTCCCAGTCTGGTCGCCCGCTCCTGGGCACCGGCGATCACGCGCTGAGCTTCCTGGAGTGTCAGCGGCATTTGAGCTCCCAGCTAGGTGAACAGTCGTCCTTGCATCGACGACTGTACTGAGATGAACGCCCGCCATGCAAGCACGCGTCAGTACGATGAGTGGGCCATGGACAGCGACGCAGCCGCGGCTCCAGCCGGCCCTCGCCGCCCGAACGCACGGGGCCAGGGTGAGCTACTGCGCGAGGAGATCGTTTCGGCTGCCCTGCGGATGCTCGACGAGCTCGCCGACGACGAGGCGCTCTCCCTGCGTGCGGTGGCGCGCACACTGTCGATCTCTCCGAATTCCGTTTACCTGTACTTTCCGGATCGGGATTCGCTTGTCCTGACCGCCATGCAGCGCTGCCACGAGCAAATCGTCAGAACTGTCGGCGATGCCATGGCAGGGCACACTGATCCCGCGTCCAGACTGCGTGTGCGCCTGCTGACCCAGGCGGCCTGGGCGCAGCAGCATCCCGGTCTCTACAAGGTGATGCACGAAAGCAAGGTCGGCCGGCGGCCCGGTATGCCGTTCAAGGAAGTGCTCCTCGCGCACGCCACCGCTGCCGTACAGGACTGCATGGACGCCGGGGCCGCCCCGCCCGGCGACCCACTCGTGGTCGCGCTCGATCTCCGGGCCGCCGTCATCGGCATGCTCTCGCTGCGGATCAACGAGCCCGACCTGCCCTGGCCACCCATCGCCGAGCAGGTCGACCGCTTCCTCGCCAAGCTCGTCGGCCTCACGCCGCAGACGGCATCCGAACCTTCATCCGACGCTTAGTTTCAGCTAGCCCCTTAGTGAAGCCATGGTCCGGTCATGACTCCAGGTCCATCGGGCGGCCGGCCGGGGCAGGCGGCGACGCCGGATGCGGGACGGCGGCCGCGGCCCGGTCGCGGCGCAGCAGGGCCGTCACGGCGAGGGCGGCGACCGCGGCCGCGACGGCAGCGCAGGTCAGCGCGAGCTGCATGCCGTCGACGAACGCGCTCTGCGCCTGGCGCGCCACCTCAGGTCCCAGCCGGGAGGCGACCGCCAGCGAGGAGCGGGCCTGTTCGACGGCCTGCTCCGGCAGACCGGCCGGCTGCAGCCGGTCGCGGTAGGTCGACTGCATGACGCTGCCGAGCACGGCGATGCCGAGCGCGCCGCCCAGCTCGCGGGCCAGGTCGTTCACCGCCGAGCCGACACCCTGCTTCGCGGCCGGCAGCGCCTCGGTGATCGCGGTCGTCGCCGGGGTCATGGCCAGGCCCATACCGGCGCCGAGCGGCAGCAGGCCGGCGAGCAGCGACCAGTAGGCACTCGTGCCGTCCAGCCGCGAGATCACCAGCAGGCCGGTGGTGACCAGGACAAGCCCGAGGATGATCACCGGTCGCGCGCCCACCCGGGGAGCCAGCCGGGGCGCCATCCCACGGGCACCAGACATGATCGCCAGGGACATCGGCAGCAGGCTCAGGGCCGCGCGCAGCGCGCTGTCGCCTCGGACGAGCTGCAGATACTGCAGGACCAGGAAGATGAAGCCGAAGAAGCCGAAGAACTGCACGGTGATCGACAGCGTCCCGGCGGCGAAGGCTCGATGGCCGAACAGGCGCGGGTCGAGAAGCGGACTGCGGGCCCGGAGCTCCCAGGCCACGAACCCGGCCAGCACCGCGAGCCCGGCCGTGATGCCGCCGAGCGTCCAGGGGCTGGTCCATCCCCTGGTCGGCGCCTCGATCACCGAGTAGACCGCGACGCCGAGGCCGATCGCCGTCAGCAGCGCGCCGAACAGGTCCAGCCGCGGGGCGGACGGGTCGGCCGACTCGGGGATCACCTGCAGCGTGGCGGCCAGGGCGAGCACGGCGAGCGCGACGTTCAGCCCGAAGACGGAACGCCACGACCAGAACTCCAGGAGCAGGCCGGAGGTGAGCACTCCCAGCAGGGCGCTCGCCCCGGCGACGCCCGTCCAGGCCCCGACGGCACGCGGACGCTGGTCCGCGGGGAACGTCGCGGTGATGGTCGACAGGGTCGCCGGCATCACCAGGGCGGCACCGGCGCCGAGCACGGCGCGCAGGGCGATCAGCCAGCCGGGGGTGCTCACCGTCAGCGCCGCCACCGAGCCGGCGCCGAAGATCGCGAGGCCGGCGATCAGGGCTCGGCGGCGTCCGTACCGGTCACCGACGGCCCCGCCGAGCAGCAGCAGGGCAGCGAACGGCAGGGCGTAGGCGTCGATGATCCATGACAGCTGGGTCTGGGTGGCGTGGGTGTCACGGGCGATCGACGGGAGCGCCACGTTGAGGGATGCGACGGCGGCGACGACCGTGGCGAGCGCGAGCATGATCACTGGAAGAGTGGCGCGACTGGTGGTGGCGCCGCCCCCGTGGCTGCTGGCATCGCTGGAACCGACGGTGCCTCTGCCGCTGGTACCGCCCTGCGGGTCGGTCGGCGGCTCCTGGGCCGCACTGAGGATGGTCATCGTGACCTCCGGTGGGGAGATGCTGACGTTGCCAACCTGCGGCACCGCGTCCCATGATTTCAACGGTGATGAATAAACCCGCCGCGGGCAGCCGCGGCCGACGGCCCGGCAGCCCGGACACCCGCGCCGCGATCCTCGAGGTCGCCCGCCGCCGTTTCCTCGACCAGGGGTACCGCTCGGTCTCGCTGCGTGCGATCGCCGCCGAGGCCGAGGTGGACGTCGCCCTGATCAGCTACTTCTTCGGCTCCAAGAAGGGCCTGTTCGGCGCGGCGCTCGGCCTGCTCGCCAACCCGCCCGAGCTGCTTTCCAGCGCGCTGCAGGGTGACCGGGCCACCATGCCGGAGCGGGTGCTGCGCACGATCCTCACCACCTGGGACGATCCCGACCTCGGCGGCCAGCTGGCGGTCATGGCGGTGGCGCTGGTGCAGGAGCCCGAGCTGGCCCGGCTCTTCCGGGAGGTGCTGGAACGCGAGATCGTCGGCCGGGTCGCCGACCACCTGGGCGGCGCCGATGCCCCGCAACGGGCGGCCGCGTTCACCGCGCAGGTGGCCGGCACCATCTTCAGCCGCTACATCCTCCGGCTCGAACCCATCGCGAGCATGCCCGCCGATGAATTAGTCCGGTACCTCTCCCCGGGACTACACGCGGCACTGCGCTCCCCGCACCCCGGTCGGCGATGACGGTCACCGCACGGGACACGGAACTGGCCATCCGTGCCATATTCGGACGCGTGACCAGTCCCCAGGAAACACGCAGACGGCTGCCGGCCTACGCCGAGGTCGGGCTCGGCCTGGGCCAGATCGTGGACGGCGAGCTGCCCGGAACCGTCGCGGTTCTCCCGACGATGTGGGCGTCCGGCAGCCGCCGGCCGATGATCTCGATCGCGGCCACCTGGGTCGACACCCACTCGGCATGCTCGCCATCCAGGCCCTCGAACCACGGCTGGTGGTCACCCTCGAACTGGACGTCCACCTGTTCGACGGGATCGACGGCGCCACCTCACTGCGCACCGCCGCGCGCATCGCCCGCGCCGGGTCGTCGGTGGTCGTCGCCCGGATGGACATCACCACGGCGGCGGGGGCACGGGTCGGTTTCGGCCACGGCACGTTCATGGCCGCACCCGACCCGACGAAGACGATGCCCAGCATCGCGAAGGCGCTGGCCAGGTACCAGGCCGGGCAGGCACCCCTGGACGAGCCCTTCGCGCGGCGGGTCGGCTGCGAGCGCACCGCGCCGGGCGAGGCCATGATGCCCGTGGCCCCCTATGTGGTCAACGGGACGAAGGCGATCCAGGGCGGCCTGCTCACCGCGACCGTCGAGGAGGCCGCGCGCTCCGCCGACCCCGACAACCGGCCGCTGGCGCATATGCACGTCCGCTACCTGCGGCCGGTGCGGGTCGGGCCCGCCGTCGCCCGCGCCGCCGTGCACGGCGGCATCGGCGAGGTCGACGTCCACGACAGCGGCACCGGGGCACTCGCCCTGATCGGCACCACCCACGCCGCCACCAGCTGAGCCGATCCCCCGGGTCTGCGATCCGTGGTCTACGCGACGCCGCGGAGGCGTTTGGTGGGCCCCGAAACGCGTGCTGAATCACTGATGATCTACGTGCTATTTCCATGGTCAACTATGTGCGGGCCCGCGACCGTTGGCTGACCGGCTACGTCGACCACCTGGCGACCCGGAAAGCCCCCGGCGCTCGGCGTCACCCGGGACCCCACCCCATAGTTTCAGGTACAGCATTACTGAAGCTAAGATTCGACCATGGTTTCAGGTCAGTCGGGCGGCCAGCCGGCCGTCGATACCCAGGTCGGCACGGGCGCGGCCACGGGTACCGGCACCGGCTGGCCGGCCCTGGGCTGGGAGGAGCACGACTGGGTCTCGAAGATCCCGGATGATCTGGTCTCCACCCGGATGCGCGCACGCCACCAGGGTCCGTATCGAGCCGCCGTCGTGCCGATGATCGCCGGCCGGGCTCCGGCTCTACCCAGCCACGTGGCGTCGATGGCGGACGACGCCTCGGCCGAGATCGCCCGCTTCGACGCGGAGCTCGGCGCGGAGGTCGCGCCGTTCGCCTCCGTGCTGCTCCGCTCCGAGTCCGCCTCGTCCTCCAGGATCGAGAACCTCACCTCGGGAGCCAAGGCGATCGCCCTCGCCGAGCTCGGCAGCACCGAGAAACGCAACGCGGCCGAGATCGTCGGCAACGTCGCCGCGATGCGGGCGGCCCTCGACCTCGCCGACCGTCTGGACGAATCCGCCGTCCTCGCGATGCACGCCGCGCTGATGGCGGGCCATGCGCCGGGCATCGGCGGCCGGTGGCGCGAGGAGCAGGTCTGGATCGGCGGCGACTCCTACGGGCCCCATGGGGCGTCCTTCATACCCCCGCACCACTGCCACGTCCCAGCCCTGATGGCGGATCTCCTGCGCTTCGCGAACAGGGCCGATATTCCGGTCCTGAGCCAGGCCGCCGTCGCGCACGCCCAGTTCGAGACGATCCACCCGTTCCCCGACGGGAACGGCCGAACTGGCCGCGCGCTCGTCCACGCGATGCTGCGTCGCCATGGCCTGACCCGGAACGTCACGGTGCCGGTCTCGGCCGGCCTGCTCACCGACACCACCGCCTACTTCGACGCCCTCGACGCCTACCGTGACGGCGACGTGGCCCCGATCGTCGAAAGGTTCGCGACCGCGTCGGTCACCGCGATCACGAACGGGCGCCAGCTGGCGAGCGAGCTGCGGGCGATCCGCGCCGGTTGGGAGAATCGGCTGAAAATCCGGCGCGACGCCCGGGCGTGGCAGCTCGCGGACCTGCTTCTGCGCCAGCCCGTCGTCGACGCCCAGGCCGTGGCGGCCGAGCTGGGGATCACTCGACAGAACGCCCAGCGAGTGATCGCGCCACTCGCGGAGGCCGGAATCATCACCGAGTTCACCGGCTTCACCCGCAACCGGATGTGGCAGTCGTCCGAGGTTCTCAGCGCGCTGGACTCGTTCGCCGCCCGCGCCGGCCGCCGCGGCGCCCCGTAACCGTCAGCGGGACGGATTCGGTGAGCAGAGCAGTCTCGGTCAGCAGAGCGGATTCGGGCCGGAGCAGCATCCTGCTGCCATTTTTAAGCTATAGCATGCCAGGGGGCTTGCCGCAAGACCCAGGTTGTACCGCAGAATCGCGGACCGAAGCCGGAACTGCGGAAACGAGGGTCGCGATATGCACGTGTCGCTGTCGACGAACGAGCCACGCGGGGTGGACATCCACCTCGGTTCGGAGCCGCTCGCGTGAATCCGGTGACGACGAACGCGTTCGGTCTTCCCGACCATCTCGCCGCCAAGGCCGCGTCGGAGCTGATCGCCGACGACGAGCGGCACCTGGCGGCCATCGCGGCGAGCCTGGAGCAGTCGATCGCCGACCTGGTCCGCCGCCTCGACGCCGAGCGGCTGGCTCCCGGCGGTCTCGGTCAGGCGGCGATGGATCGGGACATCGAGATCTACCGGCTGAGCACCCGCCTGCGCGCCCTGCGCCGCTTCGGTCTGGACCTGTGCCTCGGCCGCATGGTCCACCCGGACGAGCCCGAACCGCTGTATGTCGGGCGGCTCGGCCTCACCGACAGCGCGGGGCGCCGGCTGCTGCTCGACTGGCGCTCCCCCGCGGCCGAGCCGTTCTTCGGCGCGACCCACGCCAACCCGATGGGCCTGACCAGCCGCCGCCGCTACCGCTGGACCCGCGGCCGGATCAGCGACTACTGGGACGAGATCTTCACCGACGACGTCTTCGACGGGCACGCGGCGCTCGACGACCAGTCCGCGTTCATCGCCAGCCTCGGCAGCAGCCGGACGTCCCGCATGCGCGACGTGCTCGGCACCATCCAGGCCGACCAGGACGCCATCATCCGGGCGGGGTCCGACGGCGCGCTGGTCGTCGACGGCGGCCCGGGCACCGGCAAGACCGTCGTCGCGCTGCACCGCACCGCCTATCTGCTCTACTCCGACGCCCGGGTCGGTGCCCGCCGGGGTGGCGTGCTGGTGGTCGGCCCGCACCAGCCGTACCTGGCCTACGTCGCGGACGTCCTGCCGAGCCTCGGCGAGGAGGGCGTGCAGACCTGCACCGTGCGCGACCTGGTCATCGAAGGTGCGGCGGCGGTGGTCGAGGCCGACCCGGAGGTGGCCCGGCTGAAGTCGTCGGCGGACCTGGTGGGGGCGATCGAGGCGGCCGTCCGGTTCTACGAGGAGCCCCCCACCCAGGGCATGACGATCACGACCGGCTGGTCGGAGCTGTGGCTCGGCCCCGACGACTGGGCCGAGGCCTTCGACGCGCCGGAGCCCGGCACCCCGCACAACGAGGCACGTGACCGGGTCCTGGCGGAGCTGCTCACGATCCTGCTGGACAAGCACATCGACGCCGCCGGGATGGATTCCGACGGCGGCGACCGCGGCGAGGCCACGGCCGGTCTGGTCCGCCGGTCGCTGCTGCGCAACCGGGAGCTGCTCACGGCCCTGAACAACGCCTGGCCGCTGCTTGAGGCGGCCGACCTGGTCGCGGACCTGTGGTCGGTGCCCGCCTACCTGCGCAGATGCGCGCCGTGGCTGAGCCCGGACGAAATCCGCCGGCTCCAGCGCCCGCGAGGCCGGTCCTGGACCGTCTCCGACCTGCCGTACCTCGACGCGGCCCGCCGCCGCCTCGGTGACCCGGCCGAAGCCCGCCGCCGACGCCGGCAGTCCGCCGCGACCGCGGCCGAACAGGAGCGCATGACCAGGGTCATCGACAACCTCCTCGCGGCCGACGACGACGGCGAGGGCGCGATGACGATGCTGCGCGGGCAGGACCTTCGGGACACCCTCGTCGACTCCGCCGCGCTGCCGAGCGCCGACCCGGACCTGCTCGCCGGCCCGTTCGCGCACATCATCGTGGACGAGGCCCAGGAGCTGACCGACGCACAGTGGCAGATGCTGCTGGCACGCTGCCCGTCCCGCAGCTTCACCGTCGTCGGGGACCGCGCCCAGGCCCGGCACGGTTTCACCGAGTCGTGGCAGGAACGGATCGGGCGGGTCGGCTTCGACCGGATCACGCTGGCGTCGCTGACCGTCAACTACCGCACCCCCGAGGAGGTCATGGCCGCGGCCGAGCCGGTCATCCGCGCGGCGCTGCCGGACGCCAACGTGCCGACCTCGATCCGCAGCAGCGGCCTCCCCGTCGTGTACGGGTCGACGTCCGAGCTGGGCTCGGTGCTCGACACCTGGCTTGCCGCGAACGCCGACGGGACCGCCTGCGTCATCGGCGATCCCACGTTCGCGGCGACGTCGCGGGTGCGGTCGCTGCCACCGGAGCTGTCGAAGGGGCTCGAGTTCGACCTGGTCGTCCTCGTCGACCCGAAGGCCTTCGGCGACGGCATCGAAGGAGCCGTCGACCGTTATGTCGCGATGACCCGCGCCACCCAGCAGCTCGTCATCCTCACCAGCCCCTGACGCCGGAGCGGCGAGGCGACGGGCCGTCTCCTCGCCGAGCCTGGCTGACCACCACCCGCGCAGGGAGACCGCCAGCTGCTAACCCGCGGTGCACACTGAGCCGGTGGATGATCGCGCCAAAGCGAACGAGGCGCCAGCCCGCGATGTGCCTGCGCCCGATGCGATCGTCGGGCGCAGACGGGAGATCGCGGCGCTGCGCGGATGGCTGAGGTCGGCTGGCGGCGGCGCCGGGCGCCTGGTGCTGTGCACGGGCGAGGCGGGAATCGGAAAAACCCGCCTGGCGCGTGAGCTGGCCGGGATGGTCCTGGCCGGTGGGTGCGCCGTGGCGTGGGGTCGCTGCGCCGAGACGGAGGGTGCACCCGCCTTCTGGCCGTGGCGCCAGGCGCTGCGGTCGCTCGGCGTCGACCCCGACGGTGTGCTGGGGCGCGGAGAGGCGCAGTCGCCGCAGGACAGGTTCCGGGTGTTCGAGGGCGTCGCCGACGCGGTCGGTGGCATCGCGGCTCAGGGTGGCCTGACCGTGGTCCTCGACGACATCCACCGCGCCGACGAGTCGTCCCTGCTCGTCCTGCGCCATCTCGCCGACCAGGTGGCCGACGCGCGGCTGCTGCTCCTCGCCACCTTCCGTGACCGGGAACCGGCCGGCGCACTCGCCCGCGTGCTGCCCGATCTGCTGCGGTCGCCGGCCGCCGTGCGGCTCGACCTACGGGGATTCGACCTGGCGGAGGTCAGCGAACAGCTGCGGCACATGACGGCCTCGGGGACAGAGGTCGCCGCGTCCGACGGCGATTCCGCCGCCGCCGCCGACGACGCCGACGCCGACGCCGACGGGGCCGAGATGACGGCGTCGGCGACGGCGCGGCTGGTGCTTGAGGTCACCGCTGGGAACCCGCTGTTCGTCCGGGAAATCGGGCGGGCGGTGGTGGAAGGCACGTGGCGACCGGAGCAGCCCCCGCGCACCGTGCTCGACGCCGTCGGCGCCCGGCTCGACCGGGTCGGTCCACGGTGCCGCCGCCTGCTGCAGGCGGCCGCCGTCGCCGGCCGCCGCTTCGGGATCGCGCTCGTCGCCGCCGTGGTCGGCGAGCCCGTCGAGGAGTGCCTGCGCCTGGCCGACGAGGCGGTCGCGCATGGCCTGCTCGACCGGCTCGGCGCCGGCGAGTTCCAGTTCGTGCACGTGCTGACCAGGGACGCCGTCGAGGCGTCACTCGCCGGCCCGGAAGCGGCCAGCCTGCACCGCGCGGCCGCCACCGCCCTCGCGGACCGGTTTGCGGACGACCCGGCCGAGCACCTCGCGGACATCGCGCGGCACTGGGCGCAGCTCGCGCCCTACGGCGCGGCCGAGGCCGAGGCGGCCCGCGTCTGGACGGCACGGGCCGCCGATGAGGCGGTGCGCCGCCTCGGCCACGAGGAGGGCGCACGGCTGTACCGGGCCGCGCTCACCTTCGGCCAGACCTCGACGACCGACACCGAGCGGTGCCACCTGCTGGTCGCGCTCGGCCGGGCCAGTTACCTGGCCGGTGATCTGCCGGGCTGCCTGGACGCCGCCGCCCGGGCGGCCGAGGCGGCACGCGCGGCCGGACGGCCCGATCTCCTCGCCCACGCCGCACTGGTGCTCGAGGCAGCGCCGGGACAGGACGTCAACGCGCTCGCCCACCGGCTCTGCGAGGAGGCCCTCGCCCGGCTGGGCGCAGCCACAGCGGCAACAGCCACAGCGGCAACAGCCACGGCGGCCGAGGACCCGAGGTCCCCAACGGTGGCGTTGCGCGCCCGGCTGCTGGCCCAGCGCGCCCACCTGGCGTTCTACGCCGGCGAGCAGGACCAGCTGGCGAGCCAGAGCACCGAGGCGCTCACGCTCGCCCGCAGGTGTGGTGACGACCACGCGCTCACCGACGCGCTGCGCGCCCGGCAGGAAGCCTGCCCGGGGCCGGCGGGCCGGGAGGAACGGCTTGGTCTGGCCACCGAGATGCTGGCACTCTCCCGGCGGACGAACAGCGCCCGAACAGCCATGTGGGGCGAGCTGTGGCGAATCGAGGCGCTGGTCGAGAGCGGCCAACTTCCGGCGGCGGCCGAGGAGCTCGCCGGGCTGCGGGCAGCTGTCGAGCAGGTCGGCGGACCGGTCAGTGCCTGGCACCGTGACCGGGCCACCGCGTGCGTCGCCCAGGCGCGGGGCCGCTACGCCGAGGCACTCGCGGCCGGGCGGCGCGGGTTCGACCGGATGCGTGTCATCGAACCCGCACCGGCCAGCGGCGCCTACATGGCGCTCACCTACGCTCTCGCCTGCCACCTCGGCTTCGGTGCCGGCACCGGCGTCGGCAGCGGCTTCAGCGCCGGGGCCGGCAGCGGGGCGGAGGCGGTCCTGCGGCAGACGTTCGAGCCGCCGCCCCGCTTCCGGGCGATGGCCCCGCTCACCCGGGCGGCCATGTTCCTCATCGCCGGGCAGCCGGAGGCGGCAGCGGCGACGTACGAGCTCGCCGGGCCGCCCTCCTCGTGGTCGCTGCCGGCGTTCTTCGTCCTGCCTGGTTGGGTGTACGCCGTACTCACGGTCGCCGGACTCGTCACCGCGGGGCTCGGGAGGGCCGACGAGCTCGACGGCCTGCTCGAGCGGCTCCAGGCGTTCCGCGGCGAGCACGCCAGCGGCGGCGGGGTCTCCTACCTGGGCCCGGTGGAGCTGGCACTGGGGCGCGGCGCGCTCGCCCTCGGCCGGCTCGACCAGGCCGTCGACGACCTGACCACCGCGGCTGGGAGCGCAGGCCGCGCCGGTGCGCCCGGCTTCGCGGCCCAGGCGCGATACCACCTGGCGACCGCGCTGCTGGCTCGCGGCGCGCCTGGCGACCGGGACCTGGCCGTTGCAGCCGCCCGCGATGCCGACCGCGTCGCACAGGTCCTCGGCATGACGGCCTACACCGACCGAACCTCGGCGCTTGTCGCCGACCTCTGCGATGCCGGCACGCCCTTCGGCGTCCGCCCACCCACTGACGTCCACCTGCCTGCGTCGGTCGACGGATCGGCCGTGGTCGACGGGCCCGCTGCCGCGGAGCCGGTGCCGGATCCGGGGGAGGAGATGCTGAGCCCGCGGGAGCGACAGGTCGCCCGCCTGGTCGCCGAGGGCCTGACCAACCGGCAGATCGCGGCACGGCTCGTCATCTCCGAGCGCACCGCGCAGAACCACGTCCAGCACATCCTCACCAAGCTCGGTTTCCGCGCGCGCAGCCAGATCGCCGCCTGGGTCGTCCGCAACTCACGCGATGAGCAGCGGATGAGTATGCCCGCTGAGTAGTTCGGCGGACGTCACGGCGCTGCCGCCCGCCTAACGTTCCTCCCGTCGCCGGCCCCGCCCGGGCCGGAAAGCGAAAAGAAACAGCAGGAACCGGGAGGAAACCAGAAATGCAGTGGATCACTGTCGCCATTCCGCCGTTCGAGACGGTCGAGCAGGCCGACGCCGTGTTCGCCCAGGTGGGCGCGGAGCCCGCCGGGCTGCGGGCGCGCTATGTCGGGACGGGCCCCGACGGCAGGCTGCGCGTCGTCGCCCTGTGGGAGTCGAAGGCGCACGCGGACGACTTCTTCGCGACGACGCTGGGCCCGGCGCTGGCCCGCGCGCTGGGCCCAGAGCCCGCCGGCCGACCGGAGATCATCGGCCTCGACGTCGCACGCGCCTACGTCAGCCAGCCGGTCAGCTGAGCAGAATGAGGCTTCAGGCGGGCTGGGTCGCGCTTGTCGCGGCTGTTATGTGGTCGGCCAGCTGGGCCGTCGCCGACAGCGCCGCGGCGACTTCGACGATCCCCGGTTTCGCCAGCCGCAGTGGCGATTTCAATGGTGACGGCCGCGACGACATCCTTTCCTTCGATTCGCAAACCAGTGGTGTGGACGTCGCTCTGAGTATCGTCCTGCCGGCGCAGTGGAGCTCGCTGCAGACCTTCGGCGTGCGGGAACACTGGGCGGACACGCCGCGCGGCGCCGACGATCTGACGCTGGTCGGCGATGCCGACGGAGACGGCATGGACGACCTCGTGACCATCACCGCGCGGGGGAACAATGCCGGTGCGGTCCGCGTCTGGCTCAGTACCGGCTCCACGTTCGTCGACTCGCCCGGCTGGCAGGACTCCCTTCCGGCCGGGCAGCTGGTGACCGTCGATGACCTGGGCGTCGTACCCGCGGTCGGCGACTTCAACGGCGACGGCCTGGACGATGTCGCGGCCTTCGTCACCGCAGGCTCCGCGGCCGGCACCGTCCGGTTCGCGCTGTCGACCGGTACCGGTTTCGATTCCGTCCAGACGGTGGCCGACGCGTTTCCCACCGGGACCGGAGCAGCGCCCGAGGTGGGAGACCTCAACGGTGACGGCCTGGACGATCTCGCCGTCTTCACCCGAGGCGCCACCGCGGACGTGTATGTCTCGTTGTCGACCGGCTACGGGTTCGATCCCGCCGCACTGTGGCATGACAGTTTCGCGGGCGGCAGCGGGTATCCCGCGATCGGGGACTTCAACGGTGACGGCCGGGACGACGTAGTGACCTTCACCCACGACTCCGCGGCCGATGTGTACGTAGCGCTGTCGACGGGCAGTGGATTCTCCGGGACGACGAAATGGCAGGACAACTTTGCGCTCTGGTCAGAATACCCGGGAGTGGGCGACGCCGACGGGGACGGCCGCGACGACATCCTGGTCTACACCGGCAGTCCCGCCAATGACGTGTGGGTCGCACTCAGCACCTATTTCTGGACGCCCCGGACCGGTATCGTCCGGTACTTCGGAAACGGCGAAAAATGGCACGACAACTTTTCGACGGGATACTACGCACTAGGCATCGCATACTGGCCCTGATCTTTTCCCGGGCCCGCTGTGCGGTGCACGACCACTGCTTCCGTCTCGGACGCGAGGTCCCCTTCGACGTCACCCGCTGCGACTGAACCCTCAGCGCACCGGCCCGCGCCCCGCGTTCGCCGCACCACGGCACACGCGGGGCTTCGGGTGCTGTGTATCGGCTGTATCCCAAGCCGGGGGTCCGCTCACGCAGCCAGCTGCACATCGCCCTCGCGCGCTTCGAGGACTGAACGAGCCGGCCACGGCCAACTACGGCTAACTGACTCGGGCGGCCCACAGGGCACTGATGGGCAGGGCCCAGATCCGGTCACCGAGGTCGAAAGGCAGCGGACCGGTGTGGAACACGACCCCCGCGCGGAAGTCCGCACCGAGCTGATCGCGCAGCCACGCGAGATGACGCGCGTCCCGGGCGGACGGCGCCGAGGATGCCTTGATCTCCATCGCGATCACCTGGCCCCTGCCGAGGTCGATGACGAGGTCGGCCTCCTGCCCGTCACGGGAACGGATGTGGTGCAGCCGGGCACGCGGGTGAAGCAGCGTCACCTCCGGCCGCAGCTGGGCCACGACGAAGGTGTCGAGGATCCGACCGAGCAGGTCCCCATCGCGCAGGACGCTTCGCTCGTCCACCCGGGCGGCGGCGAGCGCGAGGGCAGGGTCGGTCAGATACCGCTTCGCCCGTTTGGTCAGCCTGTGCAGGCGGTTCGTCGACCACGCCGGAACGAGGTCGAGCAGGTACAGCGCGGCCAGGATCCGATCGTAGGCGTCGGCTGTCCGCTGGTTGATCTCGGCGGCCTGGCAGAGCGTGTCGTCGGCGGGAAGCCCAGCCGTCGAAAGCCCGAGCACCTCGAGATAGCGGCGCAGCCGGACGGGGTCGCGCTGCTCCCCGGCGGCGACCACGTCCCGCGTGACGACGTGATCGACGTACGCGTCCAGCCAGGCAAGACGCCCGCGTGTGCTCAGGTTCAGAGCCGCCTGGGGGAAACCGCTCCGCAGCGCCAGGTCCACGTAGTCGTCCAGGCTCGGCGGCGGGCCGGCGACATTCAGGCGTGAGATGTCGGAGGTGAGAAGCAGCTCGATCAGGCTCGGCTGGTCGACCGCACCGGCGATCTCCCGCTCGGTGAGCCCATGCAGCACCAGCCGGACAACGCGCCCCGTCCCGGGCCACTGGCGGGTCGTGAACTCCGCCTCGACGCTGCCCGTGAGGAGGAACCGGCCAGGTCGGGGATCCTCGTCGACCGCCCGCTTGACGGCGCCGAGGACCTCGGGCACCTCCTGCCACTCGTCGAGGAGGACCGGCTCGTGCGCCCGGCGCAGGGCAGCGTCCGGATTCGCCGCGACGGCGGCGGCGACCGCGGGGTCGTCAAGCCTCAGAACGTCGCTCGCGATCCGCCGGGCCGAGGTCGTCTTCCCGGCGGCGCGCGGGCCCGTGACCATGACTGCAGGCAGCTCGGCGAGCAGGTTGGCCAGCGGGCCGTCCGCGATCCTCGGCACGTACCCTGACGTGGCCATACAGCGACACTACCTGGTGCGCGGCGGTCCAAGTACAAGTTTTGCGGGGCTTCGAGTACACGTTTTGCGAGCCTCTGACTGCAAGTTCTGCGATGCCGGGAGCACCCGCTGGTTCCGGTCCGCGGCACGCAGGCGCCGAGTACCAGGGCGCCGGCCCCGCGGCCTAACCCCGCCTTTCGCACGTGGCGAGTCCGAAGAGTTGAGGCTTTTCGCCGTTCCTGCGACCACGATCCTCATCTCTTCACTCCTCGACGGGACGTCGGCCGGCGAGCGCGGCGGCCGCGGGGCCGGCCAGGGCGGTGAGTGTGTCGATCCGGTCGGCGAACGCCCTGCGTTGGCTGACGTTCACCACAGTGATCACATCGCCGGCCGCCGCCAGCGCCACCAGCGCGACGAGATCCGCCGGGGCGACCGCAGGGGCGACCTCACCGCGCAGCACCTGACCGGCGGCGCGGTTCAGCTCCCGCACTCGGGGCCGGTCGACGAGCACGACCGCCGAAGTCGGGATGAGGGAGAGCGGCCGCCCCCGGGCCACCCGCAGCCAGCCCGCCGACTCCAGGTCGTCACGGGTCTCCACCACCGCCGAGCGGTGCTCGTGGACGATCCAGTCCGCCCAGGCCCGCGGGGCGGGAGCCGCGCTGATCTGGCGGTAGACCGCAGCCACGAGCGGATCGGGACGCCCCACCCCACCCCGCGGTGTCGGTTCCTGCCGCCCGGGCGGCGGGTCCGCGGCCACCCGGGCCAGCCCGTCATCGTCAATGAGCCATCCGTCGATCTCCAGTTCGACCAGGGCGGCAGCCCGGAGGGCCCGGCCGAGCCGCCGGTTGGCGTACATCTGGTCCTTCTCCAGGTTGTAGGCCAGGAGATAGAGCTTCGCGGGCAGCGATGTGGGCAGGTCAGAATGCACAGGAACGTGGATACAACACCACGCCCACGGGGCCAGTACCGTAGCCGACAGCCCCCCGCCCGCGTGGATCGGCTCGCGGCAGCACCGCTATTGAGGAGCACGCCCACCCGTGAACCTGGGCATCATCGGGCAGGCGGCGGGCCTGTTCGCCGTCACCAACGTCGACGACATCGTGGTCCTGGCTCTTTTCTTCGCCCAAGGCGCCGGCGATCGTGACTCCACTCGCCGAATCGTGCTCGGGCAGTACGTCGGCTTCAGCGCGATCCTCGCCGTTGCGGTGGCCGCTGCGTTCGGCGCCACCTTCCTGCCGGAGTCCGCGATCCCCTACCTCGGCCTGCTGCCGCTGGCCCTGGGTCTCAAAGCCGCGGCCCAGACGTGGAGGAACCGCCGTGGCGGCGGGGAGGACGAGTCGGTACAGACCAGGGATGGGGGGCCGCGCCCGCTGGAGGTCGCGGCGGTCACCTTCGCCAACGGCGGCGACAACATCGGCGTCTACGTACCCGTCTTCGCCACCGCGGGAGTCGGCGGGATGGCCGTGTACACGTCTGTGTTCCTCGTGCTGGTGGCGGTGTGGTGCTTCGCCGGCCGCTTCTTCGCCACCCGCCCGGTCATCGCCGGGGCGCTCGCCCGCCGGGGCCATATCCTGCTGCCGCTGGTCCTGATCGGCCTCGGTGTCCTGATCCTCGTCGAAGGCGGCGCGTTCGGCCTTTGATCCAGCCGGTCTCGCGCAGTGGCACCAGCACCGAGCTGCCGGTCGTGGACCACAGGCCGCGACTCTCGGGCGGTTATTACCCGTCGCGTCCGATACACAGCAGTTGTTCAGGTGCTCCTCAGCAACAGGCCCTAGCGTGGTGACCATGACGTCCGGGCCCGAGCCCCGAGCGGCCACCGGGCGCGCATTCGGGTTACGCGGCATTCACGCGCTGCTGATCGCCTCCGCTGTCACGATCGTCACGCTCGCCGTGGTGGTCGCCGTGCTCGCGTCCCGGCCCGGCGGAAGCCCGCAGACACGGGCGGCCACCGCCCCGACGCCGTCGGCGAGTCCCAGCGCGGGCGCGTCCCCCAGCGTCGCGGACGTCTACCGGCGGGTCGTGCCGTCCGTGGTGGTGGTGCGCACAGAGCACGGGTCGCTCGGCTCCGGGGTGATCGTGGCGAACGCCGGCACCGTCCTCACAGCCGGCCATGTCGTCGCCGACGGCGGCGCCATCACCCTCACCTTCTCCGACGGAACCCGGTCCACCGCAACGGTGGCCTCGACGGACCCGGAGACCGACACCGCGATGCTCACACCGGCGACGCTGCCGCAGCCGGTCGTGCCGGCCACGCTCGGCAGCCGCGTCGAGGTCGGCGGCGAGGTGATCGCGCTGGGCAACCCGCTCGGGCTGACGTACAGCGTCTCCTCCGGCGTCGTGTCGGGCCTGGATCGCACCGCGGCCACGGAGAGCGGCGAGCTGTCGGGGCTGATCCAGTTCGACGCCGCAGTGAACGCCGGCAGCTCCGGGGGGCCGCTGCTCGACGCCGACGGCCTGGTCGTCGGGATCGTCGTGTCCATCGCCGATCCCGGCGAGGACGACGCGTTCGCCGGCATCGGTTTCGCCGTGCCCATCTCCAGCGCCCTCGGCAGCGGCGGTGGCGGTTCCGGGCCCGGTGGCGGCCGCGGGCCGCGGATCTGACGTCACCAAGGTCACGAAAGGTATCGACGAAGACCATGACACACGACGCCGACGTCAGCAGCCCCGCTGGAACGGCCGACGGAGGTACCGGCGGCGGGACCCCCGTGACCGCACCCACGCCCGTACCCGTGCCCACGCCCGCCCCGGCGCCCGCCCGCGCCCGCGGCGCGAGCAGTCCGCTCGAGCAGGTGCTGTTCGAGGTGAAACGCACGATCGTCGGGCAGGACGTCCTGCTGGAGCGCATGGCGATCGCACTGCTCGCCGGCGGCCATCTGCTGGTCGAGGGCGTGCCGGGGCTGGCGAAGACGCTGGCGGTGAAGTCGCTGGCCAGCGCGGTCGGCGGGCAGTTCCAGCGCATCCAGTTCACCCCGGACCTGCTGCCCGCCGACCTGGTCGGCACCCGGGTCTACCGCCAGCACACCGGCGAGTTCGAGACGACGCTCGGCCCGGTCTTCACCAACCTGCTGCTCGCCGACGAGATCAACCGGGCCCCGGCGAAGGTGCAGAGCGCGCTGCTGGAGGTGATGCAGGAACGTCAGGTGACGATCGGGCGCGAGACCTACCCCGTCCCCGACCCGTTCCTGGTCCTGGCGACGCAGAACCCGATCGAGTCCGAGGGCACCTATCCGCTGCCGGAGGCCCAGGTCGACCGCTTCATGATGAAGGTCCTGGTGCACTACCCGGCGCCGGTGGAGGAGCACGCCATCGTCGACCGGGCCCTGCGGCCCCCCCTGCCGACCCAGCGGATCCTGCGCCCCGAGGACCTGGTGCGGATGCGGGCGCAGGTCCAGGACGTGTACGTCGACCCGGCCATCGTCGACTACGCGGTGCGGCTCGTCGTCGCCACCCGCTCGCTGGGCACGGTGGGGCTGGGCAACCTGGACCGCTACGTCACCCACGGCGCCAGCCCGCGCGCGTCGATCGCCCTCGTGCTGGGCGCCCGGGCGCTGGCCTACCTGCGCGGCCGGGACTACGCCATACCGCAGGACCTGTACGCGCTCGTCCCCGACGTGCTGCGCCACCGCCTCGTGCTGTCGTACGAGGCGCTGGCCGACGACGTCGCCCCCGACACCGTCATAGCCGGCGTGCTGCGGGCCGTGCCGATGCCCGAGGTCCCGCTGCGGGCCCGGTGATGGCGGGCGCACCCGACCGGCTGCTGCTGCGGCTGGAGTGGCAGGTGGTCCGCCGCCTCGACGGGCGGGTGCTGGGCGCCTACCGCACGCCGTACCGCGGGTCCGGTCTCGACTTCGCCGGCCTGCGCGGCTACGTCGAGACCGACGACGCCCGCCGCATCGACTGGAACGCGACCGCCCGGCTGGACGAGCCGCAGGTACGCCAGTTCACCGAGGACCGTGAGCTGACCCTGTGGCTCGTGCTCGACCGGACGGCGTCGATGACCGTCGGTGTCCCCGGCCGAGGGAAGCACGACGTCCTGGCCGAGCTGGCGCTGGTGTTGGCGCGGCTGTTCGGCCGCGGCGGGAACCGGGTCGGCGCGGTGCTCCACGACGGCGCCGCGACCCGGATCGTGCCACCGGCCACCGGCCGTGGGCAGGTGCTGCGCATCGGCCATGAGCTCGCCCGCACCGCCACGGCACCGCCGAAGGCGGGCACCACCGACGTCGCCGCGATGCTGGGCACCGCGGCGCGCCTGGCACGGCGCCGGTCGCTGATCATCGTCATCTCCGACTTCATCGGCACCGCCGGCTGGGACCGGCCGCTGCTGCGGCTGGCACACCGCCACGAGGTCGTGGCGCTGCGCGTCGTGGATGCCGCCGACGACGCCCTGCCGGAGGTGGGGCTCGTCCTGGTCGAGGACACCGAGACCGGCGAGCAGCTGCTCGTCGACTCCGGTGATCCGCTGCTGCGCGCCCGGCTGAGCGACGCGGTGGCGGAACGTGAGGCGGACCTGGCCGGCCGCATGCGCCGCGCCGGGGTCCCGCTGCACCGGATCGACACCGACCGCGACCTGCTCCCCGCCCTCGCCGGGGTCGCCGCCAGCACCCGGTGGCGGCGCACATGAGCCTCACCGCCCCCTGGCTGCTCGTCCCGGGCGTGCTGGTCGTGGCCGCGCTCGCCGTCGCCGCGACGACGACGGCGCGGCGGCGCCGGGCGGCGCTCGCCGCGGCAGGTGTGGACGCCGCCGCGGGCCGCCGCGGGCCACAGCCCGGGTTCTGGCTCAGCCTCGCGGGGATCGCGGTGCTCACGTTCGCGGCGGCGGGGCCGGCGGCCTCCGTTCCCGTCTCCCGCGCCGCGGGCACGGTGATCGTCGCCGTGGACGTCTCGAACAGCATGGGCGCGACCGACGTGACGCCCACCCGCCTGGACGCGGCGAAGAAGGCGGCGGCCGCGTTCGTCGCCGCCCAGCCCGACAGCGTCGACGTGGGCGTGGTCGCGTTCCAGGACGGCGCGCTCACCACCCATCAGCCCAGCGCCGACCACGCCGCCGCCGAGGCGGCGATCGACCGGCTGAAGGTCACCGGCGGCACCTCGCTGGCGGAGGCGATCCTCACCTCGCTGTCGGCGATCACGGGCCGCACGGTCCGGCTCGGCGCGGACGGCTCCGCGCCGGACATCGGGTACTGGAGCTCGGCGACCATCGTGCTGTTCTCCGACGGGGAGGACGGCGGCACCGGTGCGAACGCCGGCACCGGCGGCAGCGGCAGCACCAGCAGCGGCAACGGTGGTGGCAGTGATGGTGGCAGTGGCGCCGGTGGCGGCGACGCCGCCGGGGCGACCGAGGCCGCCGCCGGGGCCGCCCAGGCCGCCGGGGTGCACGTCGAGACGGTCGGTGTCGGCACCACCGCCGGCGCGACCGTCGAGGTGGACGGCTACCGGCTGAACACCGCGCTGGACGAGGACACGCTGAAGGCCATCGCCCAGACGACCGGCGGCGCCTACCACCCGGCCTCGCAGGCATCCGAACTGGACGGCGTCGCCTCGGCCATCGACCTCCGGCGGACCACCCACCACGAGGATCTGCCGTTGGCCGGGGCGTTCACCGCCTTCGCGGTCCTGCTGCTGGCAGCCGGCGCGGTCCCCACGATCCTGCGCACGGGAAGGGTCGCCTGATGTCCCTCACCTGGCCCTGGGCGCTGGCGACGCTGCTCGTCGTCCCGCTGCTGACCGCCGTCACCTGGCTGGCCCGGCGCCGCCGGCGGCGGGCCGCCATTCGGGTGACGTCAGTCGCGCTGCTGCGGGTGGCGCTGCCCGGCCGGAAACGGTGGCAGCGGCACATCCCCGTCGCCCTGTTCGTGCTCGGGCTGGCCACGCTCGGCGTCGGCGCCGCCCGCCCGCAGGCGAGCGTCCCGATCGCGGCGAACTCGACGACGATCCTGCTGGCGCTGGATGTCTCGGGCTCGATGTGCTCCACCGACGTGTCCCCGAACCGCCTCACCGCCGCAGAGAAGGCGGCCACCGACTTCATCCGGGCCCAGCCGGGCGGTTCCCGCATCGGCCTGGTCACCTTCGCCGGCAGCGCCGGCCTGCTCGTCCCGCCGACCGACGACACCGACAAGCTGCTGGCGGCGCTGAAGAGCCTGACGACGTCCCGCGGCACCGCCATCGGCCAGGGGATCCTCACCTCCATCGACGCCATCGCCGAGGTCGACCCGTCGGTGCCGCCGACCGGGGCGGACGTCCCGGGCGGCACCGGCGGGGAGTACGCGGCGGACGTCATCGTGGTGCTCACCGACGGCGCCAACACCGTGGGCGTGGACCCGCGGACCGCCGCGGGGGAAGCCGCCACGCGGCGCCTGCGGGTCTACACGATCGGTTTCGGGACGACGACACCGGCGCCGATGGTCTGCGACAGCTCGCAGATCGGCGACGACGCCTTCGGCTTCGGCGGCGGGTTCGGCGGGGGCGGTGGCGGCGGCTTCGGCGGCGGGGGTGGCGGCTTCGGCGGCCGTAACGGTGAACGCGACCCGCGGGCCATCGACGAGGACGCGCTGAAGCAGGTCGCGAGCACCACTGGGGGCACCTACTACCGCGCGCAGAACGCGAACGAGTTGCAGGACGCCCTGACCGACCTCCCCCGCACCATCACCGTGACGCACGAGCACCGCGACATCGCCTCCTGGTTCGCCGGCATCGGCGGCCTCCTCGTCGCCGCGGCCCTCGGCCTCTCCCTGTGGTGGAACCGCCTGCGCCGCCCACAGCCGCTTCCCGCCGCACGCCGGCCCACCGGGGCTTCCGCACCGACACCCAGTGCTCGCAACTCATACCAACAGCGACATAAGGGCGCACAGGGCCACTTGACAATCCGCAAGAAGTGAAGATTTCGGCTGCTGTCGCAGCCATTGCCTTCACTTCTTGCTCGGGAGCAGCGGCGGGCGGGGCGTGCCCCGCGCCGGCGATGTGCCGCGGCGCGGGGCACGTGCGGTGCGACCGCGGTCAGGACTCGGAGTGTCGGCCGCGGGCCAACGGGCCCGTGGCCACGAGTTCGTCCCGTTCCTCGGCGAAACCGGCGGCAGCGGCGGAGCCCGTGCGCGCGGCGGAGCCCGTGCGCACGGCGGAGCCCGTGCGCG
>NZ_ADGX01000093.1 GCF_000177675.1 Parafrankia sp. EUN1f | reverse complement strand
CGACGCGCGGGGCCGCGACGCGCGGGGCCGCTGCCCGCGACGCGCAGCGCGCGGCGCGGCTCAGGTGACCGCGCCGGCGGTCTTCAGCTCGATGATCCGCTCCCAGTCCAGCCCCAACTCCAGGAGGATCTCCTCGGTCTGCGCGGCGAAGTCCGGCGCCGGGCCCAGCTCGGGCGCCTGCACGTCGAACTGGACCGGGCTGGAGACCAGCTCCAGGTCGCCGGCGGACAGCAGGTACTCGTTGGCCCGGATCTGCGGGTCGCCGCTGACCTGCAGCGAATCCTGCACCGGCGCCCACGGGCCGGACAGTGTGCCCAGGCGCTCGGTCCACTCCGCGAGGGTGCGCGCGGCGAAGGCCTCCCGCAGGATCTCCACCGCCTCCGCCGTGTGCGCGGCGATCTGCTCCGCGGAGGAGAACCGCGGGTCGTCGGCGAGCTCCGGCCGGTCGATGTGGTGCACGACGTCCGCCCAGTACCGGCCCGGCTGGAGCATGACCAGCGAAAGGTACCGGCCGTCGGCGGTGCGGTACAGCCCGGAGAGCGGGTTGGTCGGCGAGCCGTGCGCACCGGTCTTCGGGGCCTGCAGCGCCTCGTCCAGCAGCATGGACAGGGAGATCGTCTGGCCCATCGCCCACAGCCCGCTGCCCAGCAGGGAGACGTCCACGACCGACGGCTCCCCGGTGCGCTCACGCCGGAACAGCGCCGCGGCGATGCCTCCGGCGAGGTTCGTGCCCGAGATCGTGTCACCGTAGGCCGGGCCGGGCGGCGGCGTGATGCCCTCCTGGCCGAGCGGGGTGATGCTGGCCGCCGACGAGGCCCGCGACCAGAAGGCCGTCATGTCGAAGCCGCCCTTGTCCGACTCCGGGCCGCGCGGCCCCAGGGCGCTGCCCCGGGCGTAGATGACCTTCGGGTTCAGCTTCCGGATGTCCTCGACGTCGATGCCGAGCTTCTGGCGCGAGCGGGGCAGGAAGCTGGTGAGGAAGACGTCCGCGCGGCGGACCAGCTCGTCGAGGATCTCCTTGCCCTCGGGCCGGGACATGTCGAGGCCGAGGCTGCGCTTGCCGCGGTTGGCGTGCCAGATGTTCGGGTTCGGCCCGTCGCCGACCTTCAGGTTGCCGGTCTGCTTCAGGCCCCGCTGCGGGTCGCCGGTCACCGCGTGCTCGATCTTGATGACCTCGGCGCCCCAGTCCGCGAGCACACCGCCCGCGGACGGCACGAAGCCGTACATCGCCACTTCGAGAACCCTGACTCCGTCGAGCGGCTTCATGCGGCACCCTTCGCGATCGCGCTGCTGTCCACGAGCTCACGGGCCCGTGAGCTCCGGAGCCCGTGAACTCCCGAGCTCACGGGCTCACGGGCTCACAGCCTCACGAGGTCCGAAAGTTACATTCTCGCGAAGTGGAAATCAACCGCCGACCTGCGGAGAACCCTAGGAGCCGAGGCTGCTCGCGACGATCTGCGGCAGGTCCACCGAGGTGCGGATCCCGGGCGTCGCAGCGCACACGATCGGCACCGCGTTGACCGCCCGGTTGGCGGTGTAGGCCGGCGAGATCGCCGCCATCTGCTCCAGCGGGAACGGGAAGCGCAGCGAGATGTCGAGCGGGGCGTCGCCCTCGATGTCGATGTGCCAGCCGGTGCCACGCAGGTCCCACGCGGGTTCGAGGTCACGGGTGCAGTACCAGTTCGCCCGGAAGCTCATGACCTCCCGGCCGCCGCGGAACCCGACGACCGTCAGCCGCTGGGCGGCCACCGTCCCGGGCTCCAGGGTGCCCGCGGCGATGTGCACCGGGCGCGGCGAGGTGGCGACCTCGCCGGACGCCTCCAGCGTGTCCAGCGGCATCCCCAGCGTCTCGGCGATCAGCAGCAGCGAAGGCCCGAAGCTGATCCGGCCGTGGGTGAGCCGCGCCTCGTCCACCGCCGCCGGCGGCTGCCCGAAGCCCATGACGTCGAACAGCAGCCCCGGCGAGTCACGCCGGGACAGGTCCGCGAACTCCTGGATGGCGAGCCGGTCCAGCCGGCGCTGGATCGACGACAGCACCAGCGGCACGGCCTCGGTGATGAACCCCGGGCTGCTGCCGGTGCTGTGCACCGACGTTCCGCCCTGCTCGCAGGCCTCCTCCACCCGCTTGCGGATCTCGGGATCCATGCCGGCCGGCCGGTGGAACTCGCCGCGGGTCGTCACGATGTTCGCGCCCGAGGCGAGGATGCGGCACACCTCGTCGGCGTCGAAGTAGCGCGGCATGTACAGGACGCAGTCCGCACCCAGTGCGAGGATCTGCTCGGCGTCACTCGTCGCGACGACGCCGGTCGCGCCCACACCGCACAGGTCGCCGGCGTCGCGGCCGGCCTTCTCGGCGCCGTGGACGAAGACACCGGCAAGCTCCAGCTCCGGGTGCGCGATCACCTCGCGCAACGCGTAGGTGCCTATGTTCCCGGTGGCCCACTGAACGACGCGCAACTTCCCCACGTGTGTCTTCCCCTCGTCGGGATCGAATCATCGCGTTCGGGTCAGCCTGGGTGGATCACCGCGGAAGCGATCGCCTGGTGCGGACATCGCGTGCGACCGGCCGCGACCGTCGGCCGCGGGGCTCGCCCGCCGAACTGCGGCGGGCCTGCCAGCAGAGGGCGGAAATCCACCCGATTCACAGGACCCGTGTGCTGCGTGCCACAGCCTAGGCGGATCTTGACACGATCGTCAATATTGAGCCTTTTCGCCACCCCCGAGCCCGTCACATCCCGAGCTTCGGGCCGCCACAGCCGCGACTGTCGCCGAGCAAGAAGTGAGGATTCTGGCTGCTGGAACAAGCGAGATCCTCACTTCTTGTCGATCGCCAGGTGACTCTGCGCCCCGTTTGCCCCTGTTGGTGTGAACTGCTGGCGTGCGCGCAGGCGCGGCATCCCCGACAGCTCGCTGTACGGCGGGTCGGCACGGACCGCCAGTCCAATAGCGGTGACCCCGGACCCCCACTTCTCGCGATCTTGCTGCACCGTCCCCCACTGGAGGAAACCATGCTGCTCGACGGAACATCGGCCCTGGTCACCGGCGGGGCGTCCGGCCTGGGCCTCGGCACCGCACGGGTGCTGCTGGACCGTGGCGCGGCCGTCACGATCGTCGACGTGGCGACCTCGCCCGGCCGGGACGTCGCCGCCGAGCTCGGCGTGCGCTTCGTGGCCGCGGACATCACCGACACCGACCAGTTCGACGCGGCGCTCGACGCCGCCGCGGCCGACGGCCCGCTGCGCGGGGTCGTGCACTGCGCCGGGCGTGGTGGTGACCGGCTGCGGGTGCTGGACCGGGCGGGCAATCCCGGCGCCCTCGACAGCTACGCCGAGATCATCAGGATCAACCTGGTCGGCACGTACAACGTGGTGCGTCTGGCCGCGGCGCGGATGGCCCGCAACGCCGAGCTCCTCGACGGCGACCGCGGCGCGATCGTGCTGACCGCGTCGGTCGCCGCCTTCGAGGGCCAGATCGGCCAGGCCGCCTACGCGAGCGCGAAGGCCGGGGTGCGCGGGCTGACCATCGTCGCCGCCCGGGACCTCGCCAGCTGGGCGATCCGGGTGAACACGATCGCGCCTGGCGTGTTCGAGACCCCGATGCTCGGCCGGCTGCGCGACGACATCCGCGACGGTCTGGCCGCCGGCGTCCCGCACCCGAAACGCCTGGGCACACCGGCCGACTTCGGCCGCCTCGCCGCCGACCTGCTGGAGAACGGCTATCTCAACGGCGAGGTCATCCGGCTCGACGGTGCGCTGCGGATGGCGCCCCGCTGACCTCCCCCGGGCGTGGCTGGCCTCTGCGGCGATGACATGAGAGTGTCATCACAGATGTGGCGGTCAGGTTCGATACGGGCGAGTGGCACCCGGGCCAGGGCGTCGGCCGGCGCTGCGCCGATGCCGCCGGCCCGCCTCCCGGCGCCGATCTCCGGTCGGCGGACCTGGTCGGATGCTCATTTCCAAGATCATAAACCGAGCCTGCCGGCCGCCGCGCCCGCAGGCATCGGAGACGCTGGACTGCGGCACGCGACGCTGGTATCGACGTCGATGTTAAATTTTTCTCAGGCGGCCGGACCCCCGGCCTTCCCATACGCAGGAGGACGGTCGTGACCTCGGTGATGCAGGGCGTCCGAATTCTCGAGGTCGCCGAGCACACATTCGTTCCCGCGGCCTCGGCCCTGCTCGCCGACCTCGGTGCCGACGTCATCAAGATCGAGCACGTCGAGCGCGGCGACGCCATGCGGGCCCTGGCCTCCTCGGGTATCGCGGTAGTCCCCAAGGACGTCCACGTCCTGCTCGAGCACTCCAACCGCGGCAAGCGCAGCCTCGGGCTCGACCTCACCTCCGAGGCGGGCCGCGACATTCTGTACCGCATCGCCGCGACGGCGGACGTCTTCCTCACCAACAAGCTGCCGAGCGTGCGCACCAAGCTGCACATCGACGTGGACGAGATCCGCGCCCACAATCCGAAGATCATCTACGTGCGGGGCACCGGCCAGGGCGAGCACGGCCCGGAGGCCGACCGCGGCTCGTACGACTCGCTGGCGTTCTGGGCCCGCTCCGGCGTCGCGACCGGCATCATGCGCCCCGAGTACGGCCACGTGCCCGTCCCGCCGGCGCCCGGCTTCGGCGACTCCATCGGCGCGATGACGATCGCCGGCGGCATCATGGGCGCGCTGTTCCACCGGGAGCGCACCGGTGAGGCCTCGACCGTGGACGTCTCCCTGCTCGGCACGGCGATGTGGTCGATGGGGCAGGCCATGGCGCTGTCGCTGCTGCTCGGCGTCCCGTGGACCCCGCCGCCGGGCGACCAGCAGCGGATGAACCCGCTCACCGGCAACTACCTGACCGCCGACGGGCGCTGGCTGGCCTTCACCTGCCTGCAGGCCGGCCGGTACTGGGCGCCCATGTGCGACGTCATCGAGCGCCCGGAGCTCGCCACCGATCCCCGCTTCGCCGACCACGCGAGCCTGATGACGAACAGCGCCGAGGCGATCGCGATCCTGACCGAGACGTTCGCGGCGCGGCCGCTCGCCGAGTGGCGGGAGCGGCTGGAGAACTTCGTCGGTCAGTGGACCGTCGTCCAGGACACCCTCGAGGCCGCCGTGGACGTCCAGACGGTCGCCAACGGCTACGTCCAGGAATGCACGACCGCGGCCGGGGTCCCCTTCCAGCTGACGACCGTGCCGGTGCAGTACGACGACAAGCCGGCCGCGCCGAAGCGGGCGCCGCTGTTCAACGAGCACGGCGACGAGATCCTCGCCGAACTGGGCCTGGACGACGAAGCGGTGCTGGACCTCAAGATCCGCGGCGTCGTCGCGTAGCACCCACCTCAAAGAAGAGCAGGAGAACAAGACATGACGTTGTTTGACGCCTTCCGGTTCGACGGCAAGCGGGTCGTGGTCGTCGGTGGCGCGACGGGCATGGGCGCCGCCACCGCCGAGCTGGCGCTGTCCGCCGGCGCGGAGGTCGTGGTCCTCGACTACGCCCCCGTGAAGCTGGAGGGCGTGCAGGCCATCCAGGTCAACCTCGCCGACGCCGCCTCCATCGACGCCGCTCTCGCGCAGCTCGAGGGCCCCGTCCACGCGCTGGCCTCGGCCGCCGGTGTCGCCGACGGCACCCCGGGCATCGAGCGGATCAACTTCATCGGCCACCGCTACCTGATCGACAAGCTGATCGACTCAGGGCAGCTGGCCGCCGGCTCCGCGATCGGCTTCATCTCCTCGGCCGCGGGCCTGGGCTGGGAGGCCAACCTCGAGTCGCTGAAGGAGTTCATCGCCATCACCGACTTCGACGAGGCCACCAAGTGGGCCGTCGAGAACAACAAGGCCGACTACATGAACACCAAGCAGGCGGTCTGCGCGTACGTCGCCACCCAGGCGATGCCCCTGCTCAAGAAGGGCATCCGCATCAACGCGATCTGCCCCGGCCCGACCGACACCCCGCTCGCCCAGGAGAACAAGGAGATGTGGCTGGGCTTCGGCGCCGACTACCGGGCCGAGGTCGGCATCGAGGCCGCGACCTCGCTGGAGCAGGCCTACCCGCTGCTGTTCCTGATCAGCTCCGCCGCCTCCGCGATCAACGGCATCACGCTGGTGACCGACGCCGGCTACTTCTCCGCCGGCCTCACCGAGGTCTACCCGGCCGCGACCCCGATCGTGAAGTTCCTCTCCGGCCGCTTCTAGTAGTTTGGCCGTAGCCGGTCAGTACTGAGCCTTTTCCATCGTCGACGCGGACTCGTGACATACCTGACCGTGGACCGTGCGATGGAAAAGGCCCAATGCCCTCCTCGGAACGGAACGGATGACGACGACGAGCAGTGACGGCCGGCGCCAGGACGGCCACATTCTGCGTGAACTCGGATTCGAGACCAGCCGGGTCGGCGACGAGATACATGGGTCCGCGGCGGTCGTACCGGAAATGTTCGTGCCCGGAACGTCCAGCGTCCGGACGTCGATTCTGGCGACCTGGACCGATGTCGTCGCGGGTTACCTGGTGCTGGAGTTTCTGGCGCCGCGGGTGCCGGTCACGCTCGATCTCGACATCCACGTCCACGAGCCGCCCCGCGAGCTCGAACGGATCAGCGCGGTCGGCCGGCTGGTGAAGAAAGGCCGTTCGGTGGCGGTGATCGACGTCGACCTGACCGGGTCGGACGGGCGCAGCCTCGCCGTCGGCGTGGCGTCGTTCATGGCGGCGCCGGATCCGTCCGTGCTCATGCCACCGGAGCTCACCGACGCGATGGACCTGCCGGTGGCGCTCCCCCACCAGCGGCTGAGCATGCCCTTCGCCCGCCGGGCCCGGTGCGAGGTCCCCCGTCCCGGCGTCGCGCGGCTGCCCCGCTCCGAGGACGCGCTCAACGCGGCCCAGACGGTCAACGGCGGACTCATCGCGCTGGCCGTCGAGGAGGCCGCGCTCTCCCTCGCTCCCGGGGCCACCCTCTCCCTGCTGGCGCTGCGCTATCTGCGGCCGGTCCGCACCGGGCCCGCCGTGGCCACGGCCACCGCGCAGGCAGGCCTGGGCCGGGTGGAGGTGCGCGACGCCGGCGACGGCGACAGGCTGTCCGTGTACGCCACCACCCGGACGTTTCCGGCAGCGCCGCCCGGCTGACCCACCCGGGCCACCCGAGCCGCCCTGGCCACCGGACCGCCCGACCCGCCCGGACCGCCCGACCCGCCCGGACCACCACGCCAGCGACACGACCAAGGAGCCCTCCGATGCGCCCGCTTCCCGAGATCACCCCCGCCACCGAGTGGTTCTGGAAGTCGGGGGCCGACGGAAAGCTGCGCATCCAGGGCTGCGACGACTGCGGCCAGCTCGTGCACCCCCCGGTCCCCATCTGCCCGCGGTGCCGCAGCCGGGCCCACACACCCACCGAGGTCTCCGGACGGGCGACGGTCGTCGGGTTCACCGTGAACGTGCAGCCGTGGACGCCCGCGATCACGCCGCCCTACGTGGTCGCGAACGTGGCGCTGGTGGAGGACGCGAGCGTCCGGCTGACCACGAACATCACCGGGTGCGAGCCGGCGGACGTGCACATCGGGCAGGAGGTCGCCGTCCGCTTCGAGCAGCACGAGGACGTCTGGCTGGCGATGTTCGAGCCGACCGGCGGCACGGACCCGACCGACCGGGTCGGCGAGCCCGATCTGCCCGCCCCGCGCGCGCCGCTGAGTGACCACCGCTTCGAGCACCGGGCGGTGCTCTCCGGCATCGGCCGGTCGCGGATCGGGCGCCGGCTGATGGTCGACCCGCTCGAGCTCACGGTCGACGCCTGCCTGAAGGCGGTCGCCGACGCGGGCCTGACCCTCGACGACATCGACGGCCTGTCCACCTACCCCGGCGCGGTCGGCATGGGCATGAGCGAGGGCGGGGTGACCGCCGTCGAGGAGGCGCTGCGGCTGCACCCCACCTGGACGAACGGCGGCGGTGACCTGCCCGGCCCGGGAGGCTCGGTCATCGCCGCGATGCTGGCGGTCGCCTCGGGCCTGTGCCGGCATGTGCTGTGCTTCCGGACGGTGTGGGAGTCGACCTACCGGACCCTGGGCCTGGGCGGGGGCGGTGGGGGCGGCCGGCTGTCGAACGCGACCTCGCTGTGGCGCGCGCCGTTCGGGGCGCTGTCCGCGGCGAACTGGATCGCCATGAACGCCAACCAGTACTTCCACCGCTACGGCGCCGACCGGGAGATGCTCGCCGCGATCGCCCTCAACGGCCGGGCCGGCGCGGCGCTCAACCCGAACGCGATCTACCGCGACCCGCTGACCCTCGACGACTACATGTCGGCGCGGATGGTCACGACGCCGTTCGGCCTCTACGACTGTGACGTGCCGTGCGACGCGTCCATCGCCGTCGTCGTCTCCGACGCCTCCGTCGCGGGGGACCTGCCGAAGCCGGCGATCCGGGTCGAGGCCGTCGGCACGCAGATCCTCGAGCGGGTCTCCTGGGAGCAGGGCGTCATCACCCACGAGCCGCAGGTGCTCGGCCAGGCCGCCCACCTGTGGACGAGGACCGACCTGCGCCCCTCCGACGTCGACCTGGCGCTGGTCTACGACGGCTTCACCTTCAACGCGATCTCCTGGATCGAGGGCCTCGGGTTCTGCGGTTTCGGCGAGGCACAGGACTGGCTGGACAAGGGCCGGCGGATCGCGATCGACGGCGAACTGCCGCTCAACCCGCACGGCGGCCAGCTTTCCGAGGGCCGCACCCACGGCTACGGCTTCTTCTACGAGGCGGTCACCCAGTTGCGCCATGAAGCCGGTGAGCGCCAGGTGGCGAATGCCCGGACGGCGGTGGTCACCTCCGGTGGCGGCACACCGTCCGGCGTGTTGCTGCTACAGCGCGACGGTTCCTGAAAACCCGTCCCAGGGCGGTGCCACGAATGCCGGCCCGGCGGCGCGGAATGCACGGGGATTACCGGCTCGTTGCCGAGTCCCGTCGCGCCTTGCCGCCGCCGGATCGCCCCGTTGGCCCGGCCAATCAGCGGCGCCCATTCTGTGTCATAGTGGTGTCATGAGTGAGGAAATCAGCTGGAGCCCCTACGATAAAGTGCTTCATCTGGCGCCCTACGATGTGTGGCGTCGACTTCGCGATGAGGCACCGGTCTACCGAAACGACGACCTGGATTTCTTCGCGTTGTCGCGGCACGCCGACGTCGAGGCCGCCAGCCGGGAGCCGCTGCTCTACAGCTCGGCCTACGGCACGGTCCTGGAGATCATGTCATCGGAGCCACTGGGCACCGGCCACATGATCTTCATTGACCCGCCGAAGCACACCGAGCTGCGGACGCTGGTCTCCCGGGCCTTCACGCCGCGGCGGATCTCCGCGCTCGAGACGTCCATCCGGCAGCTGTGCGCGGAGATGCTCGACCCGCAGATCGGCGGCGACGGCTTCGACTACGTGCAGGACTTCGCCGCGCAGCTGCCGTCCAAGGTCATCTCCGAGCTGATCGGTGTCGACCCCGCCGACCGCGAGGACATCCGCAAGCTGATCGACCAGACCTTCCACCAGGAGGAAGGTCAGGGCATGGTCAACGACGTGTCGTTCGCCGCCCAGATCAAGATCCACGAGTATCTGACCAACATGCTGGACGAGCGTCGCAAGAACCCGCGCGACGACATGATGACCAGCCTGGTCCAGGCGGAGATCGTCAACGAGAACGGCACCCGGCGGCTGACCAACCAGGAGTGCGCCGACTTCACGAACCTGCTCGTCAGCGCGGGCACCGAGACCGTCGCCCGGCTACTCGGCTGGGCCGGCTCCGTCCTGGCCGACCACCCGGACCAGCGGGCCGAGCTCGCGGCCGACTCGTCGCTGCTCGGTGGCGCGATCGAGGAGCTGCTGCGCTACGAGTCGCCGTCCCCCGTCCAGGCCCGGATGCTCACCGAGGACGTCGAGCTGCACGGCGTGCAGATGCCGGCGAAGTCCAGGGTTCTGCTGATCACCGGCTCGGCCGGGCGTGACGAGCGCAAGTACCCCGACGCCGACAAGTTCGACATCCACCGCCGGTTCGACAGCCATGTCTCCTTCGGCCTCGGGACGCACTACTGCCTGGGCGCCTCGCTGGCCCGTCTCGAAGGGCGGATCGGCCTGGAGGAGACGCTCAAGCGCTTTCCGGAGTGGAGCGTCGACCGCGAGCGGTCGGTGCGCTCGCACACCAGCACCGTCAGGGGCTACGAGCAGCTCCACTTCGTTCTCGGCTGACCTCTCCCCCCACGCACGCGGGCCCGGCCGGCTTCGACACCCCCGAAGCCGGCCGGTCATCCACCGCTCGCCGACGGGTGGATGCCCGCGGCCAGGTTCCTGAGGCCGAGAAGGAACGGAACAAACTCGGCAGATCATTCTTCGACCGGCACGCGAATTCCGATAACCAGCGCCGGACCTTCGCGCGCTACCGTCTTCTTGCAGCAAGTTCATGATTGTGTCGTAGGGCGTCCCGGCTGATGCCCACACTGAGGGCGAGAAGGGCGAGGACGACGATAATTCAGAAACTCTCGCCTGCCATCTCGCCCTTGATCGCGCCAGGTTCTTCGATGGTCTCCTCGGGGTAGATCCCGATCCGGGTCACGCAGCTCAGCACGAGGAGCTGGTGGCCCGGTGGTTCTCACGCCATCGAAATGGGAACCTACACTGATGCTTGAGACAGCCCGGCTGGTGCTGCGGCCGCTGCGGGTGGCCGATGCCGACCTTCTCGTGGCCCTGCACGCGGACGAGCGGGTGAGCCGGTTCGTGGGAGCGCACACGCGGGCGCAGGTCTTGGCGCGACTGGCAGCCGTCGAACGGCAATGGGCCGAACGTGGCCATGGGCTGTTCGCCGCGCGTGGGGCTTCCGAACCCTCGACGAGGACTACTTCACGGCGATGATCGACCCGGGCAACACGCCGTCCATCCGCGTCGCGGAACGGCTGGGATTCACCTCGACCCGAGACGACATCCTGTTCGGGAGGCCTGTCAGGGTCCACACCTTGGAAAGGCCGCCCGGCACCGGGTAGGCGTCGGGGTCGTCGGCATAGCCGATCCGGAGGATCACGAGTTCTGCCCCGTCGAACACTCGACCGCTCCGGCGCCCTCGTTCTCGGCCCCACCGCGCCGCCGCAGCCCGTGGACGTCGGCAGCCAGGTCCGCCGAAAAGGCACGGTGAGGCCCACCGCTCAGAAGGCCGGCAGCACCTCGCCCTTCGGCCACTTCGAGGTGATGAACGTACGGACCTCCGCGGAGTGCAGCAGCTGGTCGAGTTTGACCAGCCCGGGGTCATCGAGGTCCTCGGCCCGGACCGCCACGAAGTTCGCGTAGGGGTTGTTCTCGCCGGATTCGAGCAGCAGGGAGTCGGTGACCGGGTTCAGACCGCCTTCGAGCGCGTAGTTGCCGTTGATGATGGCGAGGTCGAAGTCCTGCAGGCTGCGCGGGAGCTGCTCGGGGTCGGTCTCGACGAACTTCAGCTTCTTGGGATTGTCCGCCACGTCGAGAATGGTCGGGTCCTCGTCGCCGGTGTCGTCCAGGGTGATCAAGTCGGCTTCGACCAGCAGGTCCAGCGCGCGGGCCTGGTTGGACGGGTCGTTGGTGACGCCGATCCGGCCTCCCTCCGGCAGGTCGGCGATGTCGTCGATCGAGTCGGAGTACGCCGCGTACGGCTCGATGTGGACACCGGGGAAGTGGTCGAACTTGTAGCCCCGTTCGGCCACCTGGGCCTCGAAGTAGGGCAGGTGCTGGAAGTAGTTCGCGTCGAGATCGCCCTCGGAGAGCGCGACGTTCGGCTGGATGTAGTCGGTGTACTCAACGATGTCGAGTTTCAGCCCGGCCTTGGCTGCCAGCTCGTCCTGTACAAACTGGAGGATCTCCGCGTGCGGCGTCGGGCTCGCACCTATCCTGATCGTCTGAATACCGGAACCGCCGCCCGCGCCGTCGTCATCGTCGGAGTCACCGCAGGCACCGAGGGCGACAACCATCGAAAGAACGGAGACGGCGATCGGCAGGAGTCTTCTGCGCACGTGGTTTCCTTCCGTTGTTGCTCGCCCGGGCGGGCGGAACGGGAACAGATCGCGGTGGTGCACGGTGGCTAACGATGGTCCAGCCGCCGGGCAGCGAAATCCCCGGCCAGCTGGATGATCTGGACGATGGCGACGAGAACGATGACCGTCACCACCATCACGTCGGTCTGGAACCGGTTGTAGCCATAGCTGACAGCGAGGTATCCGAGCCCGCCGCCGCCCACCGAACCGGCCATCGCGGAATACGACACGATGGTCACGATGGTCGTGGTGAAACCGGCGACAATGCCCGGCAGCGCCTCGGGTACGAGAACCTTCACCACCACCTGCGACCGGGAGGCGCCCATCACCACCACGGCCTCGACGGTGTTCGGATCGACCTCCCGCGCGGCGCTCTCGACAAGGCGGGCGAAGAAGGGTGACGCGCCGAGCGTCAGCGGCACGACCGCCGCCTCGGGGCCGATGTTCGTCCCGACGACGAACCGGGTGAACGGAATGACCGCGATCAACAGGATCAGGAACGGCAGCGACCGGCCGACGTTGACGACCAGTCCGAGCGCCCGGTGGGCGAGGGCCGAAGGCCAGAGCCCCCCGGGCGAGCTCGCGTGCAGCAGCAGGCCGAGCGGAAGTCCGAGAAGCAGGGTGAACAACGAGCTGAAGCCGACCATCTGGATGGTCTCCAGGGTCGCGTCGGGCAGGCGCTCGCTGAGCACCCGGTTGTCGAACACCTCGAACACGCCGCTCGCCCCGACACTCATCGCTCGCCGCCTCCCCCTCCCCCGCCAGCGCCCTCCGATTCATCCGCCTTCGTCTTGTTCGCCTCATCCGCCTCGCCCATCCCGTCGACTTCGTCTTTTTTGTCACTGTTTGGGATGATCTCGACAGCGAGCCCTCGAGCACGCAGGAACGTGATCGCGTCGGGGACTGACACCGTCGGCGGGAGGCCGATCCGCATCCGTCCGAACCGCTGGGCGCCGTAGGCCTCCACGGCGCCGCCGAGGATCGCCACGTCGGCGTCCAGGTGCCGCACCAGCTGGGCGAAGGCGAGGCTGGCCCAGTTCTCGCCACCGCCGTCCGGGCTCGGGCCGGCGAACGACATCTCCAGCAGCGCGAGCGGCCCCGACCGGTCGGGCGGGAGGATCGGCAGCAGGTCGCGGGCCAGCCGCGAACCCGGCCGGGTGAGCACCGTCGCCAGATCCCCCTGCTCCGCTACCCGGCCGTCCTGCAGCAGTGTCACGCTGTCGCACACCTCCCTGACCACTGAGAGTTCGTGGGTGATGAGAAGGACGGTCACACCGAGGCGATCCCGGACGTCCTTGATCAGGCGGAGGATCTGCCGGGTCGTCGTGCCGTCCAGCGCGGACGTCGGCTCATCGCACAGCAGCACCGCGGGATCGCTGGCCAGCGCCCGCGCGATGCCCACCCGCTGGCGCTGGCCGCCGGAGAGCTGCGCCGGATATGCCCTGGCGCGGTCGGCGAGGCCGACCAGCTCCAGCAGCTCTGCCGTGCGGGCCCGGCGGGCCGCCCGGCGCACGCCCGCCAGCTCCAGCGGAAACGCCACATTCGCCGCCGCCGACCGGTTGGCCAGCAGGTCCACATGCTGGAAGACCATGCCGATCCGGCGCCGGGCCCGGCGGCGCTCGGCCTCACCGAGCGCGGTCAGATCCCGCCCGTCGATACGCACCGACCCCGAGGTCGGACGTTCGACGGCTGTCAGGCAGCGGACCAGCGTGCTCTTACCCGCGCCGCTGCGGCCGACGACACCATGGATCCGCCCCACGGCGACATGCAGGTCGATGCCGTCAAGCGCCACGACCTCACCGGAACGGGTGCGATAGACCTTGCGGAGACCCTCTACAGAGATCACGGAAATCCTGACCGTGCCCGGGATCCGGGCCTCGTGCCGTCAGCCGGGTGTCAGTGCGCGAGCCCTGCCCGACGACACAGCGCGCTGCTGGCGCGGCGCAGGTCGATGGCGAGACGTCGGGCGAATCCCCAGTTTCTCGACACAAAAGATAGTCTTTCCCTCACATCCGCTGACGTCAAGTACCCGCGAACCCACCGGTCGTGACGGTCAGGGACGCCGCAGCCAGGTCAGGCCGACCTTGGTCGACCTGACCCGCACGACCTGTTCGAGCCGCCCTACGAGGACGACGGTGCCCGGGTCCACTCCGAGTCCGCGGCCAAGAACGCGATCGTCGTCGGGGCGAGCGAGAACGACCGGCCCGAGTTCCGACCGACCTACGGGGCGTACTGGGCGCAGGTGGTCTGGCCGGAGGTCCCAGCCGGCGACGTCGAGGTCGCCGTCACCGCGTTCCGGATCACCATGGACGCCCAGCCGTACGCCTACGCCTGGCGAGCCTCCTGAACCGGGACCCTCGCCGCCTGGCGTGAACGGACTAACGACTCAGAACACAGGACACCAGGGAACAACGCGTCACCCGGCGCAGGCAGCAACGCGGTCTGGCGCGCGGCCTGCATCAGGAGAGCCGATGCAGCGCCGCGCTGGCGGTGGCGTTGCCGTACCGGGGCCGCTCAGCCTCCGAGAGACGACCACCACGACCACCACGACCACCACGCCCGGCGCGCCGGCCGTCAGGTCCCGGCGGTGCAGCCGGGCACCGAGCCGGTCTCGGCATAGTAGGTCCGGGCGCTCGGGTGCAGCGGTACCAGGCAGTAGACGGGATTGCGAGCCACCGACTCGGCGGCGGTCGGGAAGTGTCGGCCGCCGCCGCCGTCGACCCAGAGCGCGGCCTCGAACGTACTCCGGTCGTCGAACAGCGCCCTGGCGACGAAGGCCACCAGGTCGGGATCGGCGCTCTGGTTCGCGACCACGCCGTTCGGCACCGCGACCGCCAGCGTCCGCCCGACGCCCGGGTAGTCGCTGGGCAGGATCTCCTCGGCGGTGTAGACGTCCCCGGCGACGAAGTTCGCACCGAACGTGGTGCCGACCCGACCGTTCCAGTCGTTGATCATCGGTCCTACGCTGTCGCCTGTGGGCAGCAGGGTGGCCCACTCACCGTCCCTCAGCGATTCCCGGATCTCGGCCGTCGGCGAGCCGCCCGCCCACAGCACCGCGTCAACCGCGCCGCGCCGGACCCGCGCCAGCTGGTCGGTCAGCGCCGCCTCCTCGGGCCGCACCGAGCCCTCACAGCCGAGTACCCGGAACAGCGCGCTGCCGATCTGGAACGTTCCCGACCGTGTCGGCCCGCTGAGCACCTGCCTCCCACACAGGTCAGCGGCCCGGGTGAAGCCGGCGTCCCGCCGTACCACCAGGTGGACGAGGTCGAACCCGAGGGGCCCCACGATCCGGAGGTTTTTGATCGGCGTCGGGAACTGCGCCGGTGTGCCGCCGTAGGCGTCGACCGCGGTGTTGAGCTGCGAGACCGCGAGCAGGCACCGGGCGTTCGCAGGGATCCGGACGCTCTCCAGGTTGGCGGCGCTGCCCGCGGTTGGGACGTTGTTGGCCGAGGTACCCGGGTAGGCGTCCTCGATCAGGCCGGCGAGCACGGTCCCGTAGCCGTCGTAGGGCGTCCCCTCACCGCCGGAGAACACGGTCACCTGAGTGCATCCACCCAGCACCGCGGGCGGCTCGTCGTCGGGCTGGAGCACCACGAGTCCCAGCGCGACCAGTGCCACCATCACCGCGAACCCGACAGCCAGCCACGCCCGACGACGACCACCTCGGCCACCTCGGCCACCTCGGCCACCTCGGCCACCTCGATCGTCGTCGCCCGGAGCCGGCGCCGTCGGGGGGACGGACACGACCGACGGCACGTGCGGTGGCACCGTGGTCGGCGGAGTGTCCCATCCCGCCGCCGCGCCGCCGGACGCCGGAACGGACACGGACGTTGAGGACGTCTTCGATCTCGGTCCGGGGTGGCCGCCGGGCAGCGGCCCGGTGACGGCCGTGCGCACTTCCTCGCTGAGCTGCACCGTGACAGCCGAGCTGGCCAGCCAGTTCTGGCCGAAGCTCTCCCGTGCAGCGGCGGCCAGGTCGAGGGCGAAGTCGCGGGCTGAGGGGTGGCGCTGCTCCGCCTGCTTCGCCAGGGCCCGGACCACGACCGCGCCGATCTCCGAGGGCACCCCGGCCGGCGGCGGTGGCACGACATTCAGGTGCCGGTGGTAGAGGACGGGCACCGACAGGTCCTGACCGAACAGCGGCTGGCCCGACAGCAGCTCGTAAAGCACCGCGGCCAGCGAGTACAGGTCCGTCGATGGTCCGAGCCGTTCGCCACTGATCTGCTCCGGGGCCATGTACTTCGGCGTGCCGACGATCGCGGTGGCGCTTGCCCCCGACCCGTCGAAGATCTTGGCGATGCCGAAGTCGGTCACCTTCAACAGACCGTCATCGTCGAACAGCATGTTGTCGGGTTTGATGTCCCGGTGCAGCACATTATGTCCGTGCACATGGGAAAGCGCCTCGGCGACGGCCAGTCCCACGGCGCACGCGTCCGGCTGCGACAGCCGCCGAAGGCGCCTGGTCAGCGTTCCTCCGGAGAGCAGCTCCATGATGATCATGTGGAGCTCGTCCTGCTCGACGTAGTCGTAGACCCGGACGACGTGGGCGTGGTGGTCGAGGTTGGCCAGGACCCGCGCCTCGGAGGAGTACCGAGCCTGGGCGTCCTCTCGGTCGGCCGAGAGCACCTTGACCGCGACCCGGCGGTTCAGGGCGCGGTGCCGACCCTCGAACACGACACCGAAGCCGCCCGCGCCGAGCCGCGCGCCGATCTCATAGGGCGGCAGCGCCCTGGCGACCTGGTCGGCCAGCATGTCGATGCGGCCGGGGAACGGCGCGGGCAGCTTCGGCGCAGGGGGTGGGGTGGCCGGTGCCGGCGGGACCTGGCGAGTGGGTGCCACGCTGCCGAGCCAGAGCACGCCCTCGTCTGCTCTCGGAAGCGGGATGCCGCGCACCCCGCCGAGCAGTCGCTGTTGCGCTTCCGCCTCGTCGAGACCTATCAGGCTGACGTGCGAGAGCCGGCCGAGCAGCGGTGGCAGGGTGGTCGGCGCGACCAGGACGGGCACGAGCACACCGTCGCGGTTCCGAGCGGTCCGGACGACCGCCTCAAGCCCATAGGTGCTCTGGTCGATGTAGACCGGCGACACCACCGAAATGATCTTGTCGGCTCGGGCGAGCGCGTTGTCCATGTTGGCCGGGAAACTGGCGTCTGCCTGCCAGGACCGCTCGTACTCCACGATGTAACCCGCCTGGCGAAGCTGTAGCGCGATCCACTGGGCCCAGCCGCGATCCGCGTCCGCCGCGCTGATGAACACCCGCCTGGCGTCACCGCGACTCACAGCATCGCTCCCCGTCACCATTTTCGGAGTGTCCCAGAGCACACCGCGACTATCTTTTTGGGGGTGTTCCTCGATCCCGCCCGGTCCTGAGCTCATCCGGCTGCGCGACTGCCTCGCGGTGAACTGATCCAGGCGGCCGAAGTTCACGCCCTGGTCGGGCTGCGCGTCGCCGACGCGCTCGACCAGACCAAGATCGCCTGATTGAGGACGTCGTCGGACTCCCCCTCGGCCCGCGCCACCTCACCCTGCACGGTGGACCCGCCGACGTCATCCGCGCCGTACGACGCCTACTGATCCTCGCAAGCACCGTCACACTCGCTCTGAACATCACCGAACCCCTTATCGCCGGCCACTACGGCAAAGCCGCCTTCGACGCCGTCGGCCCCTCCTCCTTATCGGATGGGCGGAAGTCTGCCCCGGCCTCCTCCACGCCATCCAGACCACCACCCCACCCCGAAGCCCCTACCCCGCAGCCAAAGTCAAGGAAGCCGGCCAACCACGGACATCGGTAACGCCACCGCCGATCGCCCAGAGCCGACGGAAACCAGCAGACGCCACATCACATCAGACCAAGCGGGACGCACGCCAGCAGGACCTACTCCACCGCGCCCGCGCCGAAGACGTCCTCCACTGGTCGTGGTCGCGACGATGATTTACCGCCGGCGAAGAAGCCTCAGCGCCCCTTTTTTGAGCATTTTATCCTTCAGCTGAGGATCCGCGTGGTTTCTCAAGAAGCTTTTACCCAGGAACCTGACAACCTTGTCTTTGTCGAACGCGACGCCGCGCGACTCCTGGACGACCTTTCTGTAGACCTCGTCCACCACCTCTTCTTCAGGCACAGACATCTTGGGCCGAGTCGGGGCGGCGCTGGCCCACGTTGGGGGGAGCTGGGTCATGGTTGACTTCGACGGCGGCTTGATCGTGCCGGGCACCTATTTATGCAGGTCAGACGATACGTAACGCTGCGTGGTGGACCCTGTGTACCAGCATCCGAACCGATTGATCTTGGTTGCTGGCCCTGAAATCACTGTCCGACCGGTAGGTACCCGGGCCCTGGCCAGGGACGATGCCCAGTGACTGCACCGACCGTCACATCATCTACCGAATCGAACGCGCGTTCCGCAGACCTGGCAGTTCCGGACTCTCCTACCCGTCTGGTGACTGTGATCGTCGGTGTCATGGTCGCGTTGACGTTTTGCTTCGGCTTCGGCAATGGCCTTGCGCTCAGGCTGCGTCTCGGCGTTCCGGTATGGGTGGCACCGCCGGCCGCGCCCGCGGTGGGCCTGTCGATCGTCGCCCTCCTGTTGGGCAGCCAGCAACTGGCTGTAAGCGGCCGGCCGGTGGAGGTGCTGCGCGCGGCGCGGCGACTGCTCCTCTTCGCGAGCATGGTCGCCCTGGCGTTGAACATCGCGGAACCGTTGATCGCCGGCCGCTATGGCAAGGCCGCGTTCGACGCCGTCGGACCACTTCTACTTATCGGCTGGGCAGAAGTCGCTCCCGGACTCCTGCAAGCGATCGAACCACGACAAGAGAAAAAGCGCAGACCAACGCACCTCTGGCGGATGCGCCCATCGGACAGGCGGTGGAGCACCAACGGCTGGCAGCCGCGCCCACCGAGAGGTCGACGCGCGCCGAGGGTCCACTGACCGGTCCGTCGCGGTCCGCGGCTGGACCGCAGGCGCGCCGGCGGGACCTGCTCCACCGGGCACGCGCCGAGGACGTGCTCCACTGGCAGCACCACCAACGGCCCATTTCCGCGGAGACACTATGCAAACGGCTACACGTCGGCGCTGGCACCGCCCGCAGTCTGGTCGCCCAACTGCGGGCTGACACCCATGGCATCCTCGCACCCGCCCGGCCAGTACCAGCGGCACTCGAGGGACAGCGCGGCGCCGGGAGGGGGCATCAGGCCCCTGACCGGTGCTGCTCGTCGACCCCGCGTTGACCCAGTTGCTCGGCGAGGAGTCTTCGACATTCTCGCGTGACCGCGATTCCCCAAGGTCCGCCCTCGACGTTCATGGCGGGTCACGGATCTTCTTTCGTCTCCAGAGGGTCGAAGCGACGGAGGTAGCCGTCGACAATCTCGATCAACTCGGCATGGCCTGTCGCCACTCCCAGCACTCGCTCCATGGCGATGATGCGGGCGAGGCCATCGATGAGCACGCTGACCGCGGCGGGCGAGACCGACCCAAGATCTGAACCTCTTTCTTTCTGGACCCGGGAAATAGCCTGCTTTTCTACCTCCCGGAATTTTTCCGCATAGGCGGCGATTTCAAGCCTGATCGTTTTCCGATCTTGAGCGAGAACGATGAACTGCATCAGGAGCTTCACGCCGCGAGGATCCGAGTTTATCTTCCACAGCGATCTCAGCGGATGGGGTGAGGAGAGGGCCCGCTTCTGGCGCCGCAGGTTGGCCTCGGCTCCTTGCCGGAATACGGCCAGGAAGAGGTCGTCCATGTTCTGGAAGTAGTAGTGGACGAGGCCGGGGTTGACGCCGACCTTCGCGGCGACCCGCCGTGCGGTTACGGCGGCGTGTCCCTCGTCGAGCATCAGTTGAGCGGTCGCGTCGATGAGGGCGGCGCGCGTCTTCGAGTCCGTCGCACCCCTGCGTCGGGGGGAGAGGGGGCCGCCGGGCCTGGCGCCGGTGGGTGAGGACTTCGGGACGTCGGGCTTGGGCATGTCCGTGTCCGACACCTCCGCAGTCGGTCGAGCCGAAGAGGTCGTCATCGGCACAGCGTATTGGCGGCCGAGCGGCCACGCGGACGTCGTGAGGACCGCCGCGCCCGGCTGGTGAGGACATCGGCGACTGGCGGAGGCCCCTGGCGGGGTGAGGGCGTTGATCGATTGCCGCAGGGACTACCGAGGATCCGCCGAGGCCGCAGGCCTTGTGATGGATCCGCGGGCCTCACGGACTGGCCGAGCGCGGTGTCGATCGGGTTGACCCTCCGCGAGGCCGGATGCTAGACAAGCGTCCAACATAATTGGACGTCTGACCAGCATGATCTAGCTGGTTGGTGACGGCCTGTCACAACGTCGAGGGTGAGCGGAGTCACGCGATGGTGGACGTGGAGTCGGTGAACTTCTTCACCGAGCCGACACTCGTGAACGATCCCTATCCATATTTCGATGAGCTGCGTGGCCGGTGCCCGGTGCATCCGGTGGCGCAGCCCGGCGTGGTCTCTGTGACCGGCTATGCGGAGGCCGTCGAGGTGTACCGCGACGGCGAGGCGTTCTCCTCGTGCAATGCGGTGAGCGGACCGTTCCCAGGGCTTCCGGTGGCACCCGAAGGCGATGACATCGGTGCGCTCATCGAGCAGTACCGCGACCAGCTGCCGATGAGCAATTTCGTGGTGAATCTTGACGGGGATTCTCACACCATGCAGCGGGCGTTGCTGCGCAGGCTGCTGACTCCCAACCGCCTCCGGGACAACGAGGAGGCGATGTGGCGGCTGGCGGACCGGCAGATCGACGAGTTCATCGACGACGGCGAGTTCGAGGTCGGCGCGCACTACGCCAACGCGTTCTCGCTGATGGTCATCGCGGATCTTCTGGGTGTTCCTGAGCAGGACCGCGACGACTTCCGCAGGCAGCTGGGCGCGGAGAAGCCGGCGCCGGATGTCGGCGAGCCTGCCCAGGCCACATCGCACAACCCATTGGAGTTCCTGCACCAGCGCTTCACCGAGTACATCCAGGAACGCCGCCGGGAGCCCCGCTCGGACGTGCTGTCCGAACTGGCCCTCGCGACCTACCCGGACGGGTCCACGCCAGAGCTCGACGTGGTCGTGCGACTCTCGACGTTTCTGTTCGCGGCGGGTGGGGACACGACGGCACGGCTGATCGCGTCCGCGATGCGGATTCTCGCCGAGAATCCGGAGTACCAGGAGCTGTTGCGGGGCGACCGGCGCCGGATCGCGGACTTCGTGGAGGAGACGCTTCGGCTGGAGAGCCCGACGAAGAGCGACTTTCGCCTGGCCCGGGTGACGACGAGGGTCGGGGGTGTGGAGATCCCGGCGGGAACGACGGTGATGATGCACCCGGGGGCCGCCAACCGTGATCCCCGCAAGTTCGACGAACCTGATCGGTTCCGCCTCGACCGGAGCAACGTGCGTGAGCACATCGCGTTCGGACGTGGCGCGCACTCCTGCCCGGGTGGTCCGCTCGCCCGAGCCGAGGCGAGGGTCAGTATCGAACGTTTTCTCGATCGGATGACCGACATCCGGATTTCGGAGTCCGCTCACGGGCCGGCCGGTGCCCGTCAGTACGAGTACGAGCCGACGTTCATCCTGCGGGGCCTGACCAAGCTCCATCTGGCCTTCACACCGATCGGCTGACGCCGAGGCGTGCGTGCCCGCCAGGCGTGGGCCTGTCGTGAGAATTCTCGGGAAAGGTATGCAACAGATCGTGGCGAATCGTGTGGCCGTGGTGACCGGCGGCGCATCGGGGATTGGACTGGGGATCAGCGAGCGTCTTGCCGCTCGTGGAGACCGGGTGGCCCTGCTGGACGTTCAGGGTGACGTCGCCCGGAAGGTCGCCGAGGACCTGAATGCGAAAGGCGCCCAGGCGGTGGGCCTGGAGGTCGATGTCCGGGACCGAGCCGCGGTCGACGCGGCGATGGATACGGTCCGCCGGACGTTCGGGCCGATCGCGATAGCCGTCACCAGCGCGGGGGTCGACGCGGACGGCTCGTTCACGGAGATCGTGTGGGAGACGTGGGAACGCGTCCTGGCGATCAACCTGTCGGGCACCTTTCACTGCCTGCAGTCGGTGGTGCCCGACATGCTTGCGGCCGGGTGGGGGCGGATCGTGACGATCTCGTCGTCGAGTGCGCAGCACGGCGCCGCGAACCGCGCGCACTACGTGGCGTCCAAGGGCGGGGTCATCGCGCTGACCAAGGCGCTGGCGCTCGAGTTGGCCCCGCACGGGATCACCGTGAACACGATCCCGCCGTCGGTCATCGACACCCCAATGGCCCACGCCGGCCAGGCAGCTGGGCACTTCCCCGGCGTCGACGCGGTCGCCGCGGTGACGCCGGTGCGTCGTGCCGGTGTCCCGGCCGATATCGCGGCGGCGTGCGAGTTCCTCTGTTCGGAGGACGCGGGCTTCATCACCGGCCAGCAGATCGGCGTGAATGGCGGCTGGTACCTGTGAACAGGCAGCTGCCACCGACCGCACCGTCGCCCGCCTGGTCGCAGTCGCGTACCGCGATCGTGACCGGTGGTGGTTCCGGAATCGGGCTGGCCATCGCCCGAAGGCTGGCGGCCGAGGGCGCCGCGGTCGCTGTCCTCGACCGTGACGCCGCCGCGGCCAAGGCCGCGGCGGACGGGATAACCGCGGCAGGCGGACACGCCCTCGGGCTGACGGCCGACGTCGCTGAGCGCGCCTCAATCGACGACGCGGTGGCACAGGTCCGCGAGCGGCTGGGCCGGCCGACGATTCTGGTCACCAGCGCCGGACTCGATGGGTTCGACCGGTTTCTGACCATCGCGCCCAGCACGTGGGACCGCATCCTGGCGGTCAACCTCACCGGCACCTTCCACTGCTGCCAGGCCGTCGTGCCCGACATGGTCGAGCAGAAGTGGGGCCGGATCGTCACCATCTCCTCGTCCAGCGCCCAGACCGGAAACCCGCTGATGACTCACTACTCGGCGGCCAAGGCGGGCGTTGTCGGGTTCACCAAGGCCCTGGCTCTCGAGCTTGGACCCGAGGGGATCACGGTCAACACCATCCCGCCTGGCTTTGTCGACACTCCCATGCTGCGCAGGTCGGAAACCCGTGGCTTTCTCGGCAAGGGCGTCGGTCAGCACGAGTCGACGACACCCGTCCGGCGGGTCGGCTTGCCCGAGGACATCGCCGCGGCGTGTGCCTACCTGGTGCGCGAGGAAGCCGGCTACATCACCGGGCAGGTCATCGCAGTCAACGGCGGAAGGACAACCTGACGTGGCACGCATCGAACCGCTCGCGATCAGACAGTGGCCGGCGCGTATGCGCCAGGCGCTGGCGGCGATGGACCCACCCGAGCCACGGCACGCCCGTCCGGTCCTGGAGAACCGACCAAAGTCGATGAACACGCTCGGGGCGCTCGCGCATCATCCGGCGCTCGCCCAGGCGTTCTTCACCTTCAACGGTCACGTCATCATGGCGACCACGCTGTCCGAACGACAGCGAGAGCTGCTGGTCCTGCGGGTATCGACACTGCGCCAGTGCCCTTACGAATGGGCCCAGCACGTCTACATGGGCCGTGACGCCGGGCTGACCGACGAGGAGATCGGCCGGATCGCGTGGGGACCGGACGCGCCCTTCTGGACACCGCTGGAGGCGGCGCTGTTGCGCGCGGCCGACGAGCTGATCGCCGACGGCGCGATCAGCGTCCCGACCTGGGCGGTACTCGCCGAAGGACTCGACAGCCAGCAACTCCTCGACGTGATTTTCACTGTCGGTGCCTACGAAACGATCGCCTGGATGATGCGCTCTCTCGAGCTCGACCTCGACGACGAGCTCCACCACCTGCACGCCGCCCCCACCGCCGGGAGGAATCCATGAGCATCACCGTCACCCCGGTCTCACCCGCGGTGGGCGCCGAGGTCGTCGGACTGTCCGGCCACCAGCTCGTCGACCGGCAGGTCGCCGCGGACAGCCTCGCCGCGCTGGACACCTACGGCGTCCTCATCTACCGCGACGCGAACATCGGCGACGACGACCTCGTCGCCTTCAGTCGCCTGCTCGGCGACGTCGTCGTCGCCCCCATGGGTGGGCTGGCATCCCACCCCGAAATCTCCCCGGTCAGCCTCGACCCGGCCAAGAGCGACCTGGCGAACTACCGGCGCAGCACGTTCTTCTGGCACATCGACGGGGTCAACGACGACGTGCCGCAGAAGGCCAGCCTCCTCACCGCCCGGCAGGTCGCCGACGAGGGCGGTGAGACCGAGTTCGCCAACACCTACACCGCCTACGACGCACTACCCGACGACGAGAAGGAGTACCTGGCGACGCTGCGCGTCGTGCACAGCTTCGCCGCCTCCCAGATCCTGGTCCACCCCCATCCCTCCGACAAGGAACGCGCCGCCTGGAACCGGGTACCGTCCCGCGAGCACCCCCTGATCTGGACACGCCGCAGCGGACGCAAGTCACTGCTCATCGGAGCCACAACCGACCACGTCGTCGGGCTCCCCGCGCGCGAAAGCCGCGCCCTGCTCGACAAGCTCCTCGCCTGGTCGACCCAGGAAAGCTTCGTGCTGCGTCATGACTGGCGTCGAGGCGACCTGGTCATCTGGGACAACACCGGCATGCTCCACCGAGCCCTGCCCTACCAGCCGACCGCACCACGACTCATGCACCGCACCACCCTGGCCGGCATCGAAGCCATCGCCTGACCCGCGCGACACGGCTCCCGGGCCGTCCATCCCATAGCCCGCAGCTGCCACCAACCCGAAGACAGCCTCACACGGCACAGACGGAGGTGCTTACCGTGCGCATCGGCCTCACCGGGGGCGCGTCCACACCCCAAAAGATCATCGAACAGGCGCGTCGCGCCGAAGCCGACGGCTTCACCTCCCTGTGGTACGCCAGCGTCGTCACCGGCGACCCTCTTGTCGCCATGACACTGGCCGGACGCGAGACCACCAGGATCGAACTCGGCACCGCCGTCCTGCAGACCTACCCCTGCCACCCGCTCCTGCAGGCCAACCGCGCCGCGTCCGTCGCCGCCGCCATGGGTCGACCTGGGTTCACCCTCGGCATCGGGCCCTCCCACGAAGCCCTCATCCGCGACGTGTACGGGATGTCCTACGACCACCCAGGGCGCAGCACCGAGGAATACCTGACCATCCTCACCAGCCTGCTCCGCGGACACGACGTCAACTTCAAGGGCGAGGACTGGTCCACCCGCTCCGCCGACAGGATGGCCTCCTTACCGCACCCTGTCCCGGTCCTGCTCGCGGCGATGGCCCCACGGCTGCTACGCGTCGCCGGTCAACACGCGGACGGCACCGTCCTGTGGATGGCACCCGCCCGCGCGATCGAGACACACGTCGCCCCCCGGGTCCACGCCGCCGCGGCCAACGCCGGACGGCCCGCGCCACGCATCGTCGCCGGCCTCCCCGTCGCCCTCCACGATGACCTCACCGAAGCCCGCGCGGCAGCCGCCGCCCACGCGGCCACCTACGGCGGGATGCCGAACTACCAGCGCATCCTCGCCATCGGCGGCGCCAACAACCCGGCCGACGCCGCCATCGTCGGCACCGAGACATCCGTACGCCATCAACTTCAGTCCCTCCTCGACGCCGGCGCCACCGACATCTGGGCCGCCGTCTTCGGCATCGGCGACACACCAGCGGCCAGAGCCGCGTCAGCCCGACGCACCATCACCCTGCTCCGCGAACTCCTCGACCCCACCGACCCAAACCCGCACGCCACCGCCAGCGAACTGGCGAACCAACGGAGCACGCGATGAAAGTGACTGTCGACCTAGACAAGTGCGAACAGAACGCCCTTTGCACTGGCATCGCGCCCACCGTCTTCGAACTGAGCCCCGACGATCACCTGACAGTGCTCGACGACAACCCCGACGACGACCTGACACCAAGCATCCGTGCCGCCGCCGCGGCCTGCCCACGGCAGGCCATCCTCCTCACGGGCGCTTAACGCGGCCTCGCATACGCGCGCCACGCGCCAGCCAATCCGGCGCAGGAACGCGGACATCCACGCGTGTCTCGACGAGATCGATCACGCCGCGTTGACCGGGCAAGAAAACAGATCAAGGACAAACGCGTGCTGGCCCTGGCCAGGGCCGGGGGGGTACAGGATATCTCGGCTTGGCCCGAAGGAAACGAAGCGGCCGCTGCCCGGGGCCCTCCCGCCTGTTCGTTGGCCGCTGCGTCGGCTTCCGTGTCCACGATGATCGGAGATAACTGATGGCCACTTCGTCCCAACCCGTTCGTGTCATCCAATGGGCGACCGGGAAGATCGGCCAGATCTCGATTCGTCACTTCGCCTCGAACCCGATGTTCGAGCTGAAGGGCGTGTACACGACCTCCGCCGACAAGGACGGTGTCGACGCCGGCATCATCGCCGGGATCGGCCCGATCGGCGTCGCCGCCACGACGGACAAAGCAGCGATTCTCGCGCTGGACGCCGACTGCGTGAACTATCTGCCGCTGGCGGTCGACGTCGACGACCTGGAGTCGCTGCTGCGGTCGGGGAAGAATGTCGTGACCGCGGTGGGCCTGACCTTCCCACCGCCGGACGACGAACGGACCGTCCGGCTGCGGACCGCCTGCGAGGCGGGGGGACCACGCTGCATGGCGGCGGCATTCACCCGGGCTTCATCGGCGACATCTTCCCGCTCGTCAGCTCCCGGTTGATGAGTCGGATCGACCAGCTGGTCGTGACCGAGGTGTGCGACTTCAGTGACCATCCCGGCGCTGCCATGATCTTCGATCTGTTCGGTTTCGGGCTCGAGCCCGACGAGGCCCGCGGGCAGGCCCTGGCGGTCATGGGAGAGGTCGACGCGCCCTACCAGGAGTCCATGGCCCTGCTCGCGGACGGGCTGGGCCTTCAGATCGAGAGGTATACCCACGAACTGACCATGGCCGTGAGCGACCGGGATCTCACCGTCGCGGCGGGGGAAATAAAGGCCGGGACGGTGGCCGGGATGCGGCGGCGGTGGGAGGCGATCGTCGACGGCCGCCCCGCCCTCGTCTTCCTGTCGAACTGGAAGATGGCCGATGACCTCACGCCCGACATCTGCGACGGCACGAACCGCTACATCGTCGACTTCGTCGGCGAGCCGTCCACGCGATCGCCCTGGAGCATCTGGAACCCAGCGTGACCGGCGACCCCGGCTACCCGGGCCGGATCTGGACGGGCATGTCGGTCGTCAACCTCATCCACGACGTCGTGGCCGCGCCGCCCGGCATCCGAACCCACCTTGACCTGCCCCTCGGCCGGCCGCGCGGCCTCTTCCACAAGGGCGAGACCTGACATCCTTCGGCTTGAGCCGGGTAACTTGACTCGCGCGCCGCAGCGGTGATGGCCCGCCCGGTGCGGAGGTCGTCAAGGTTACGGACGGGACGCGACCCGCAGACAGGACCTCGCACGACCACCACCGACGCCAGACGGCGCGTACCCAGCACCCGCAGTCACCACCGGAGCCGGTCAGTTCGGGGCCCCTGCATTGTACGAACCGGCTCCCGTGCCCGCTGACCTGCATCTACGGAACACCGAGGACCAACCCGATCAATAGATCGAACCTATTCGACCAGGTCAGAGGCCAACTACGCAACGTGGTGGGGCGGGTGGGGTTCGAACCCACGACCGACGGCCTAGGGGTCGCCCGAAGCTATCGGGCCGGTTCGGTGGCGGACTTTTCCAGGGAGGCGAGGACCGGGGACGGGGCGTGGTTCGCCCAGCCGGTGCCGGGCCAGTTCAGCCAGCCGGAGGAGGCGTAGGTGCCGCCGTCGGGGTGCAGGGTCGTACCGGTGAGGTAGGACGACAGGCCCGAGGCGAGGAACACGACGCACCCGGAGACGTCCGTCGGCACGCCGGCGCGGCCCATCGGGATGCCCACCTGCAGGCCGGTGGGCGTCGAGTAGGCGCCGTCGCCGCCGACCATCCGGCGCATGTTCGGGGTCGGGGTGAAGTCCGGGGCGACGTTGTTGACCCGGATGCCGTCCGGGGCGACCTCCACGGCCAGGGTGCGACCGAACTGTTCGACGGCTGCCTTGGCCGCCGAGTAGACCGCGAAGCCCGGGGCGGCGCGGTGCGCCTCGATGGTCGTCAGGTTCACGATGCTGCCGCCGCGCCCACCGGCCTGCATCCGGGGGACGGCCAGCGAGCAGGCGTGCAGGACGTGCATGAGGTTCAGCCGCAGCAGGGCGTCCCAGCCCTTGGCCCGGGTCTCGACGAACGGGGCGCGGAACGTGCCGCCGACGACGTTGACCAGGGTGTCCACCCTGCCCCAGGTCTCGTCGACCGCGGCGAACAGCCTGTCGAGCTCGGCGGGGTCGCGGGAGTCGCCGTGGTGGACGATCGCGTCGGCGCCCTGGGCGGCGAGGGAGTCGCGCAGGGCCTTGACCCCGGCCGGGTCGATGTCCAGCACCGCCACGCGCACCCCGTTGGCGGCCAGGTCGGCGGTGATGGCTCCGCCGAGGCCGCCCGCCCCACCGCTGATGACGGCGACGCTGCCCGCCAGGCCACTGCGTTCCTCGAACCAGCCCACGCCCGGTTCGCCTCCATTCAGATTCTGGGTTTCGATACCTGCCGGGTGGTTCAGGGGATCAGGGTCTCGCCGAAGGTCTCGATGAAGCTGATGGTCTCGGCCGCCGACCGGGTGTGGGAGGAGATCACGACCCAGGTCACACCGGCCTTCTCGATCTCGGCGAGGGCCTCGCGGTGCCGGTCGGCCTCGGCGGTGATGCTGGTTTCGGACGGCACCCCGGAGTAGGAGTACGAGACGTCGATCAGGTCGGTCCGGCCGTTCGCCGCGGCGGTGTCGCGCACCTCGCGGATCATGCCGGCGAGGTTGTCGAGGGAGCCGATGGACACCGTCCGGGCGGTTGTCGACAGCTCCGGCCCACCGGACATCGCCATCCAGCCCTGGGCGCGGGCCGCGACGCGGCGCCGGCTCAGCTTCGAGTTCCCGCCGATCCAGACCGGAATCGGGTCCTGGACCGGCCGCGGGCGGGCGATGACGTTGCGGGCGTCGAAATGCAGGCCCTGGTAGCTGAACGGCTCGCCCTTCCAGTGCAGTGGCAGGACGTCCAGGATTTCGTCGAACAGCGCGTTGCGCTCCTCGAAGTTCACGCCGAGGGCGTAGAACTCGGACTTCTGGTAACCGGCACCGATCCCCAGGGTGAAACGGCCGTCGGAGATCTTGTCGACGGTGGCCGCGGCCTTGGCGAGCAGGAACGGATTGCGGTAGGGCGCGACCGACAGGTGGGTGAGCAGCCGCAGCCGTTCGGTCGCGGCGGCGACATAGCCGAGGCCGACGAACGGGTCGAGGCTCTGGTGACCGCCGCTCTCCAGCCAGCGGGCACCGGGAACCGGGTGCTCGGTGAGGGAGAGCGCGTCGAAGCCGGCGCGCTCGGCGGCCTGCGCGACGTCCCGCAGCGGCCCGGGATCGAGCATGTCGCCCTCGGTGCCTGACGTCTCTGGGTAATGAAAGATGAAGCGCATCGTTGTCGTCACCCTGTTCATGCGTCCCGCGCGAGCCGGATCTGGGCCGGTGTCTCAAACGTGTCTACCAGAAGGTAGACACGACAGTCAGAAATCCGGCCGGGGCACCCCTTCCGCAGGGACCCTGCCGGGCCATACTCGCTGGTGGAGCGCCCTGGATCAGGGCTGGAAGCGGTAGCCCATCCCCGGCTCGGTGGTCAGATGGCGGGGGCGGCTCGGATCCGGCTCGAGCTTGCGGCGCAGCCGGTTGATGTAGAGCCGTAGCGACGACGTGTCGTCGGAATAGGTCGGCCCCCAGACCCCGCTGACGAGCACGCGGCTGCTGACGAGCTTGCCCGCGTCCCGCACCAGCGCCTCGAGCAGCCGCCATTCGGTCGGCGTCAGGTGCACCGGCGGCACTCCGTCCTCCCGGGCGGTGACCGACCTGGCCGCGAGGTCGACCCGGTAGTGGCCGACGTCCACCGCCGGCCCGGCGTCGCTCGTCGAGGCGCGCCGTGCCACGGCTCGCATGCGGGCGAGCAGTTCCTCGACGGAGAAGGGCTTGGTGATGTAGTCGTCGGCGCCGGCGTCCAGGGCCGCGATCTTCTCCGGCCCGGACGTCCGGCCGGACAGGACGATGATCGGCACCCTGGTCCAGCCGCGTAGGCCGCGGATCACGTCGAGACCGTCCAGGTCCGGCAGGCCCAGGTCGAGAACGATGATGTCCGGCGGATGGGCCGCGGCCTCGCCGAGAGCGTCCCCGCCGTCGACGGCCGTGCGGACGTCGTACCCCTTGGCACGCAGCGTGATCCGCATGGCCCGCAGCAGCTGCGGCTCGTCGTCCACGAACAGCACCCGAACCCGCGCCCGCGGCTCGGACCCGTCGCCCATCCATCACCTCCCGTCACGTGCCAGTTCGCCACAGCATGCCAGGTTGGCGGCCCGACCGGCGGCCGTCACCCATCCGACAGCCGGCGCTGGACGGCACTGGACGGCACCGGTCCCGGCACCACCTACCATCCGAGAAAAACTACTGATAGTAGTCATCCATATTCGGGGAGGATCTGGTGGAGGTAACGACAAGAGCGCGGGCGCGCACGCGCCTGCGGACGACGGGGTTCGGCGTGCTCGCCGCGTTCTGTTCCCTCAGCGCGCTCGATCCGCTCGCCGTGGCGCGGGCGGATCCGGGCGCGAGTTACTTCGGGGATCACTTCGAGCTGGTGGCGCTGGCGCTACCCGCCGGCCTCTCCGCCGGCAACGCCAGCCTGGTGAACAACGACGGCCTGATCGTCGGGCTGGCCTGGGCCGACAACGGGAGCCCGGCATGAGCGACACCCCCGACTGGCACGGCCACGCGGTCCTCTGGGAGGACGGGCTGATCATCGATCTCGGCGTGGCACCCGGCTTCCGCGACAGCGCGGCGATCGGCCTGAACGACCGCGGCCAGGTGCTGGTGGAGAACTACGGGACGCGGACCTGGGCGTCGTTGTTCGTGTGGGCGGCGGCGTGGGCCTCGGCGCGGGTGTCGGAGTCCGCACGGGTAGCGGAGTCCGCACGGGTAGCGGAGTCGGCGCGGGTGGCGGCCGGGCCGAAGGGGCCCGCGGTAAGGCGGGCCGGCTCACCCCGGCGGCGGGCCAGGTACCACCGCATTGACGTGTCGAGGGCGCGGCGGGCCCGTCGCAGCGCCGGGACCTGCATCGCCCGATGCGCCTGGTAGCTCCACGGCGGCTGGTCGCTCTGGCGGGTCGCCATGGCGTACGCGAACTCGACCGGGTCGGCACCGGTCGCACCCACCGCCTCCCGGTCGAGCAGCGCGTCCACCCGTTCGAACCAGGACATGCTGGTCCGCGCCCTGGCCTGCAGCGGTTCGAGGGCCGCGTGGCCCTCGTGGTCGAACTGCGCGAGCGCCGGGGCGACCTCGCCGTGCTCGTGGAGCATCTGCGCGAGCATGACCCCGTCGATCATCGCCAGCGTCGTGCCCGAGCCGAGGGTGAAATGCGTCGTATGCGCGGCATCGCCCAGGAGCACCGTGTTGCCCACCGACCAGGTCCGGTTCCTGACCTGCGTGAAGCGCTGCCAGCGTGCCGGCCGGCGCGGGTTGTCGGTCAGGCCGTGCCCGGCGAGCGGCACCGCGAAGATGTCGCTCAGGGTCCGCAGCATCTCCGGGCCCGACGAGATGGCGAACCCGAGCCGTTCCCAGGTCTGTGGCGAGCACTCGACGATGCAGGTGCTCACGTCCGCGCCGGAGGGGTAGGCGTGGAACCACACCCAGCCGGACGGGGTCCGTTCGAACGCGAACGTGAACCGGTCGAAGTGTCGGCGCGTACCAAGCCAGATGTACTGGTTCGCCCCGACGTCCGTCGAGGTGCCGAACTGGCCGTCGAACATCGATCGCACCCGGCTGTTCGCACCGTCCGCGCCGACGACGAGATCAAGGGTGGAACGCGGCTCGTCCTCGGGTCGCGTGCCGGCTCCCCCGCGCCAGCCCAGCGCCGCCAGATCGGCCAGGTCGGTGATGTCACGGCCGTGCTCGACACGGATCCCCAGCTCGATCGCCCGCCGGGTGAGGATGTCGAGCAGGGCCGAGCGCTGCACGCTGAACCCGTACCCGGCGAAGTGCGCGACCCGGCCGGGCCCCACGCTGATGTCCTGCTCCTGCCACAGGGTCGACGCCGCGCGGATCTCCCGCGCGCTCACCGGGTCGTTGCGGAACAGGACGTCGAGCAGGTTGTCCCAGTAGACGACCCCCCAGCCGTAGGTGGCGCCCGGCGGGTCCCGGTCGATGACGGTGATCTCGTGGCCGGCGTCGCGGCGTTTCGCGGAGATCGCGAAGTACAGCCCGGCCGGCCCCCCACCCACACAGACGATCCTCACACGGTCCCCCTGCCCTAGACGTGGACGACTTCCCGCGGCTGCCCTAGACGTGGACGACTTCCCGCGGCTGTCCTGGAACGACGACTGCCCGGAACGCGACGACAGCCCCGGAACGACAAGGGTCGTGCAGCTCGGAGGAAGGTCCACCGACCTGCACGACCAGGAGCGGGTTACCCAGGCTGGAACCCGCCGCGGGGCTCAGTGGCCCCGGGACTCACTCACTTCCTCGGGCGAGTGGCGGTCACGGTTGCGGATTCGCCGGGCTCACCAGCCCCAGCCACCGCCCCAGCCCCAGCCGCCACCCCAGCCCCAGCCCCAGCCACCGCCCCAGCCCCAACCCCAGCTGCGGCCCCAGCCCCATCCACCGCCGCCGCCGACGATCACGAAGACTCCCCGGGTGACGTCCCGGAACGAGCCCTGAGATGCAATCGCGGGCGCTTCGTACCTGGCCTTCATGACCTACCCCTTCCGTCCGAGTCTCGTACGTCCGGCTCCTGTTGATCCGGCCGCCGATTTGGTCCGGCGCTCCGAGCGCGCCTCGTCCGGCGCCTGCCGGACAATCCGTCCGCCCGCCCGGCCCATCGGAGTCAGGCGGATGGGAGCACCCGTCCGAGCCTCATCGTGCCCCGCCCCGGTTCAGTGACGGTTCAGTCACCCGACGCCCACCACACATCCACCCGGGTCCGGTTGGGAGGGACCGCGTAGCGGTACGCCGAACTACCACGACCGTGCC
>NZ_ADGX01000094.1 GCF_000177675.1 Parafrankia sp. EUN1f | reverse complement strand
AGCGCTCACGCCCGCGCACGCGGTGTGCCCGCAGGCGGAGCACCGCAGCCGTGCTTGGCATGACTCTCACGCGACCCGACGCCGGGGAGGGCAGCCGTGTGAGGGTCGGCGATCCGCCTGGGACGAGGCCGCCGACCGACCGCGCCTCCTCCCCACCCCGTCGGACGACACCCGACGCATGAAACTTAGGTGAAGTTAACCTATACTTCGCGGGATGCGGCCGGTTGAGCCACCGCGAGTCACGCAGGTCGCCGCAATCCGGCCCGCTTGACCACCAACCGCATCACACCTAAGTTAGGTTCACTTAACACATTCAGCTTCAGGTAGGCCGTGGCGGTTGCAACGCACGGTCACATCTAGTCACATGCGGTCGTCCACGCCATCCACGACGCCCCGCCGCGACCGCAGCTCCTCGCCTCGACAAGAACAACAAATCAACAACGGGCGCCGCCTTTAAGGCCTCCAGACACCCTCCAGGGAGGCTCGATCGAGCGCCTCCACCGCCACCTCGACCGGTGCGACCTCGACGAACACCTTGACAGAGCAACAGGTCGACCCGAACATAGGTAAAGTTAACCTAAATTCGCATCCGGTCAGATCAACCGACAAGAGGGGCAGCCGTGGGAGACCGTCCACCGACCGCGGAACTCGGTGTGCACGACGTCATCGGAGTCGGGTTCGGACCCTCGAACATCGCCCTGGGCATCGCGATCGAGGAGCACAACAGCAGCGTCTCCGCCGGGGCCGCGTTGCGCGCGATATTTCTTGAACGCCAGCCCCGCTTCGGCTGGCACCGCGGGATGCTGCTCGACGGCGCCACCATGCAGGTGTCCTTCCTCAAGGATCTGGCGACACTGCGCAACCCGTCCAGCAGCTTCAGCTTTCTGAACTATCTGCATTCGCAGAACCGACTCGTGGACTTCATCAACCACAAGACGATGTTCCCGCTGCGCTGCGAATACCACGACTATCTGGAATGGGCCGCGGGCCGCCTCGACAATCTCGTCGAATACGACACCGAGGTCGTGGATCTGCGGCCGGTCGTCCACGAGGGCGTGGTCGCCTACATCGACGTGATCAGCGGCCGGCCCGGCCAGCCAGGCCGAACCGTCGTCCGCCGGGCCCGCAACGTCGTCATCGCCGCCGGGCTCGAACCGCGGCTGCCGGACAATGCCGAGCTCGGCGACCGCCTGTGGCACAACCACGACCTGCTGCACCGGCTCGCACAGATGCCGTCGACACCACGCCAGCGCTTCGCCGTGGTCGGGGCCGGCCAGAGCGCCGCCGAGGTGACCGAACACCTGCACACCCGGTTCCCACAGGCCGAGGTGTTCGCGGTCTTCGCCCGGTACGGGCTCACACCGGCCGACAACAGCGGCTTCGTCAACCAGATCTTCGACCCGGACGCCGTCGACGAGTTCTACCACGCGCCGGAAGGCGTCCGGGCGATGCTGCTGGCCTACCACCGCAGCACCAACTACGCCGCGGTCGACATGGACCTCATCGACGAGCTCTACCGGCGCAGCTACCAGGAGAAGGTCCGCGGGCCCCAGCGGCTGCACTTCCTGCGAGCCTCGCAGGTGGAAGCCTACGAGGCGCTCCCGGACGGCACCCGCGTCCACATCCGGCACCTGCCCACCGGCGAAAAGCGGGTCCTGGACACCGACATCGTCGTGCTCGCCACCGGCTACAACGCCCGCGACCCGCGGCGCGTGCTCGGCAGCATGGAAAACGCCTGCCTGGTCAGCGACTCCGGCCGGCTCCAGGTCGCACGCGACTACAGCATCGAGACGAAACCCGACACCACCGCCGGCATCTACGTTCCCGGTGCGAGCGAGTTCCAGCACGGCATCTCGTCGTCGTTGCTGTCCAACATCTCGATCCGCGCCGGCGAGATCCTCGACTCGGTGCTACGCCGACAGGAGCTGGACGAACCACTGGCGGCCGTCGGCCAGGGCATCACAGCCCCCTCATATCTCCCCGCCCAGCACAAGACCCAGCCGCGGAACTGATCCGCGCCGCCGTTCCGGAAACCGCGGGATCACTACACCCCTGAAAACGCACGAAGACGCGCTTGCGCGGCGAAGAGCCATTCCTTACCTCACGGTGCGCGGTCAGGGATGAGGCAGGCCCGAGCCAACGACGGAAGAGGCACGATGATGGACGACGGGCGTGGAGATCGCACATTCGTCGAGGTCTCCCAGACGCCAACCATCCCCGGCTGGCCGGGCCTCCTCCGCGTCTGTCACCCCATCAACCCCTCACCCCATCAACCCGTCACCATGCCGGACGCACCGCAGCCACCTCAGCGCTGACTGAGGCCCGCGTTGGCGGCGGCGACACCTCGGCGGCCTCGGCGATGTCGAAGTCGGCGATGTCGAAGTCGAAGTCGGCGATGTTGCCCCGTCGCGCGCAGGACCGGAGCCGGCCGCGGAAACCCGCAACCTGCGGGGCGGCAGCGGAACGCCACCTGGACGACCGGCTGCCAGCCACGTCGAAGCGTGCAACCCCCGGCCGGCCCAGCATCGGGATACCGACGGGAAGCGAGCCGGCTGACGCCGTCGCCTTCCGGACCAGGACGACGAGGAGCCAGCCGCCAGCGCGGACGTCCCGACTCGCCCCCTGTCAAGGGTGGCATCACGAACAAACCCGGAGTGCCACCCGGTCGAATTTCCAAAACGAGTACCGAGGCCACCACCTGTCCCGCGGAAGACATCATCACCATTGGCCTGGAGCGGTTTTTCTCCGGCATCGTGTTGCTCGTTGAAAGCGGCGAGAAATGCCGTTCCCGTAACGGCTGGCGATGTTCACGGAGGTAGGGATGAGCGGCCTGCGACGGATCCGGAGTGTGCGCCGATCGGTGGTCGGCGCAATCGCCGCCTGGGCGTTGGCTCTGCTGTTCTCGGGATGCCAGGAGGGCGGCCTCGTGATCGCGCCGCCGACTACCCCGCCGGCGGTCACCGCGGCACCGGCGACCGGTCCAGCGGCCTCGGCCACACCGACCACCGGCACACCGGCGCGGAATCTGCGGGCGACCGACTACGTGCTCACGGCCGCACCGGAGACGGCTGGCTTCGAAAGCTCGGGCGGCGCAGACGACCCCGACAGCAGCCTGATCGGCGGCGAGGTCGCGGAATGCGTCGGCATCGCCGGGTACGATCCGTCCCCGCCGTCGGACGAGACGGCCGGCGACACGTTCTTCAACACCGACGCGAACGAGATCCAGGCGACCAGCCACGCGAAGATTCTTTCCGCCAGCCAGATCCAGCAGAACACCGACATCGTCACCAGCCCGCATTTCGCTGACTGTTTCCGCGGGGCGCTCGAGGAACAGCTGGCGGGTGAGCAGTCGGAAGAACTCACCGCCGAGGTCGTCGCGGTTGACACGTCCTTTCTGCCACGTGGCTGCACCGCACTGGTCCGTACCTCGATGAGCATCACCGACCAGACCGGCACCTATGACTACATCTTCGACACGGTCTACTTCTACGTGGGCCAGGTCGCCGTCGAACTCACCGTCACCAACATCCAGGATGTCCCCCCGCAGGACACCGAGCAGGGTTTCATCGACCAGATCGCCGGCAAACTGACCAACCAGTGAGCCCACCGGTGTCAGCTGATCGCGGAGCCCGGCCAGGGCGGTGACGTCACCACGGCCAGTTCGGCGTTCGCCGCGGTGACGCGCTTACGAAAAAGGGGCGACACCCACAGCTTCTCTCCCGACAGAAGCATCGCGCCGTACAGACCCCTGGGCGGGCCCAGAACGGTCTGCCTCGGCAGGCGGAGAAGCGGCGGCCCGTTCGGCGCGGCCCAGGCGATCAGGCCGGCTCCCATCAGGAGAATGGACTGGTCGGTCACGACCAGAATCCTGTTCTTCATGCGGGCCAGGTAGATCGTGAACACAGCCAGGACCAGGGCCGCCATCACGGCGCCGGAAGCGAAGAAATAGTACTCCGACCAGGGGAGAAGATTGATTGTCAGGTTCCAGGCGAGGAATCCGGTTGGTGGCACGAGGTTGAAGTACGGGGATAGACCCGCCTGCGCCAGGACAACGTACTCGACCCGCTCCCCCGGAGCCAGGTACGGGCGCATCTGAAAGGCGATCCGATCACGCAGCGCCATCCCGCTCCCCCGCCGCTGGCTCCTGGATCGGGTAGCCCCGTGCCAGGAGAAACAACCTTACGCCCCTACCGCGCACCCGTCCTGGAGTTCGGCGTTCAGCCGGTCTCCATCGCCAGGGCCAGTGGCATCACGGCGGGTGCGCCGGCGGCGCGCAGTACGCGGGCTGCCGCCGTCATCGTCCAGCCGGTGACGACCAGGTCGTCGACGAGCAGCACCGGGCCGGCCAGGCCACCGAGCGTTTCGGCGAGCGGAGGCGGCACGTCGAATGCCGACCACAGCCCGGCGAGACGATGCGCGCTGTTGTGCACCTGGCCGGCGAACGGCCCACCCGCGACCCGTGGCAGTTCCCCGAGCAGCGGCAACCGGCCCACCTGTGCGATGCGCTGACCGAGGTCGCCGACCAGCCGCGGGCGGCTCCGGGACCCGATCGTCACCACCGCCACCGGGCGCTGCTCCCATTCCCAGGCCGCGAGCATCCGCACGACACCGTCGAAGACGTCGTCGGGAACCGGCTGGTCCACGCCACGCGCCTCACCCGCGCCGGGCGCGCTGTCGAACATGGGCCGTAGCCGGTTGCCCCACCCGAGGTCGTTGAGACGGGCGAGTGCCCGACCGGGCAGAGCGCCGGCCGCGGCGGGAATCCGGCCGGAGGCGTTGATCCCCAGCGTGCGCATACCGGTGGGCCACATCTTGCGCGGTTCGACGACGACCCCGGGCCGCCGCAGCTCCGTGCGGGCGCTGGCCCGCGCCTGCGCCGAGACATCCGCCGCCCAGCTCCTACCGGTGCACCGGTCGCACCGCGCGCAGGCAGCCGCGTACGGGTCGTCGAGGGCCCGGCGCAGGAACTCCATCCGACAGGACGTCGTCGCGATGTAGTCGAGCATCGACTGCTCCTCGACCGCGCGGGCCGCGGCGACCCGCTCATAGCGGCGCGCGTCGTAGGCCCAGGGCTGCCCGGTGTGCTCCCAGCCGCCCTTGACCCGCCGGACCGCGCCGTCGGTGTCCAGCACCTTCAGCATCTGCTCCAGGCGGCCCGGCCCCAGGTCGACCACGGCGAGCAACGCCTGGGTCGACATCGGCTTCGACGCCTGCCCCAACGCGCCGAGCACGTCCCGCACCAGCCGTTCCGGTGGGAAGGAGGTGTCGGCGAAGTACCGCCAGATGGCACGGTCCTCCGCGGCCGGCAGCAGGATCGCCTCCGCCGACTCCAGCGCGCGGCCCGCCCGGCCGACCTGCTGGTAGTAGGCGATCGGGGAGTTCGGCGCCCCGACGTGCACGACGAAGCCGAGATCGGGCTTGTCGAAGCCCATCCCCAGCGCGCTGGTGGCGATCAGGGCCTTGACCCGGTTCGCGAGCAGATCCTCCTCCGCCGCGATGCGCTCCGCCGGCTCCGTCCCGCCGTGGTAGGTCGCCACGGTGTGGCCCTGGGCCCGCAGGAACCCGGTGAGCTCCTCGGCGGCGGGCTTCGTCAGCGTGTAGACGATCCCGGAGCCGGGCAGCTCGGGGAGACGATCAGCCAGCCAGCCGAAGCGCTCCTCGGCCGTGGGCAGGCTGACCACGGCCAGGCGCAGGCTCTCCCGCTCCAGCGGCCCGCGCAGCACCAGCGTCTCGGCGCCCACCATGCCGTCGGATGCGGCAGCGGCGCCCGCGCCGAGCTGCTCGCTGACATCCTCGACGACCCGCGCGTTCGCCGTGGCCGTCGTGGCGAGGACGGGAACGCCCGGCCGCAGCTCACCGATCAGCGACCGCAGCCGGCGGTAGTCCGGCCGGAAGTCGTGGCCCCAGTCGGAGATGCAGTGCGCCTCGTCGATGACCAGCAGGCCCGTCGTGCGCGCCAGCTCCGGCAGGTACTCATCGCGGAACGTCGGGTTGTTCAGCCGCTCCGGGCCGACCAGCAGCAGGTCGAGCTCGCCGGCCCGCAGCGCACCGTAGACCTCGTCCCACTCGGTGAGATTGCCCGAGTGGATCTCCCCGGCCCTGATGCCCAGCCGCGCGGCGGCGGCCGCCTGGTTGCGGATCAGCGCCAGCAGCGGCGAGACGATCACCGTCGGCCCGACCCGGGCCGGGGCGGCATCGCCGACGCCACGGGCATCGCCAACGCCGCCGGCCTCGTCAGACCCGCCTGCGCCCCCGCCCGCGTGCCCCCGCAGCAGCGCGGTCGCGAGGAAGTACACGGCGGACTTCCCCCACCCGGTGCGCTGGACGAGCAGCACCCGGCGCCGGTCGGTCACCAGCGCGTCGATCGCCCGCCACTGGTCGTCACGCAGCGCCGCACCCGGACCGGCCAGCGCCCGCAGCAGCTCCTCGGCCCGGGCCCGCGGCACCCCGCCGCCCGGACTCCCCGGAACCGAGGCCGCAGAAGACGCCGGGGCAGGGTGCACAGCCTGATCAGCCATGCCCCCTGTCTACCCGACGCCGCCGACAGTTCGGGCGTTCACCTCGACGGCGGCGGCCCCAGCTCCACGGCGGCGGCCCGAGCTCCACGGCCCCAGCTCCACGGCGCGGCCCCACAGTGCGGCCCCCGCAGCGCGCGCCGCACTACCACCCGCCGGAAATCCCGCCGCGCCTCGCAGCGCCAGCTTCACACCAAGAGGCGCAAAAGGGGCGCCGAATCATTGGCAATCCGCAAGAAGTGAGGATTTTGGTTGTTCGAGTGACCAAAATCCTCACTCCTTGCTCGGCAGCAGCGACATTTCGAGCTCGAAGCTCGAAGCTCGGGATTTTGCGACGGTTTCCAGAACAACCAAAATCATCCACTCTTCGGACTCACCCTACCGGGCTGCCGGACTACCGTTCTCCGGGATGCCACAGGCCCGAGTCGATGATGGAAAGGCTCATTGACGGCACATCACCCGGACTGTCGGCCGACGAGATCACGATGGGCGGCAACGTAATCATTGGCCGTCCGGTGCAGGTGCCGGACGGCGAGCTCCTGGTCGTTGAGCGGAAACTCCGACACGGCCCTTGTCTCCAACATCTTCTGGGTCGCTTCCAGGGTGTTGCAGTCCTGCAGCGCGAACTCCTTGAAGGTGACCGCGGCCAGCTCGTGCCGCAGCCGCTCGCCCGGCGTTCTCGGCGGGACGAAGTACAGCGTTCCCTCGAAGATGTGCCGGTTGTAGGCCGTCGGCCAGTAGTGATAGGTGAGGTACCAACCCGGCGCCCACACCACAATCATGAAATTCGGGAAGAAGACATAGGAGTCGAGGCCCCAGGCCTTCTGCCGGGCCGGGTTCACACCCGGCGGCAGCGGGTCGAGGCCGGGGATGTCAGGCCTGTCCCACGGCCCGAAGTTCCCGCTGCGCAGCACCTGCTCGATCGGCTTCACCATGGAGAGATCACGGGGCGGCGCCATTCCGCCCCAGGCCGACTGCATCGAGTGCGGACCGTCCAGCTCGTAGTGCAGCGACTCGTAGCCGTAGCCGAGCAGTTTGCGCGACTCGTCGCTCACGTACTGCTTCGCGTGCAGCACGGGTGCGTGGTAGAACTCGGCGAACGCGTCGAGGTAGAGCTTCCAGTTGCTGCCGACGTCCGCCCGGTACCGGTAGACCTCGGTCATCTCACCGAACGGATAGCCCTCAAGGCCGGCGGCGAAGCGCCCAAGGTATTCCCTCAGTGGGCCGGCCTCGTTGTCGAAGTTGACGAAGATGAAGCCCTCCCACACCTCGCAGCGCACCGGGACGAGGCCGTAGTCCGCCCGGTCGAAGTCGAAGAACTCGGACTCCTGCTGAACGAAGGTGCACGCACCGTCCAGCCCGTAGCGCCAGGCGTGGTACTTGCAGGTGAACTGCCGCGCCGTGCCGCTCGTCTCCTCACGCGGGAAATCGTTCCAGACCAGCTTGTTGCCACGGTGCCGGCAGATGTTGTGAAACGCCCGGACCTGGTTCTCCCTGTCCCGCACGATGATCACCGACGCGTTCGCGGCGTGGATCTCCTTCGTGAAGTAGGCGCCCGTGCGGGCGACCTGCTCCACTCGGCCGACGTTCAGCCAGGTCCGCCGGAAGATCGCGGCACGCTCCCGTTCGTAGTGCTCGGGAGAGATCGAGTCCTCGAACGTGACCAGCCCGGTGCCGAGGTCCGGGTAGTGCTCCGTCCAGCTGCCCTCGACAGGCTTGGGGAAGTGGGCCATGCGTCTACCTCCGAGACCACACACGGGATGGAACGTCCAGAAAACGTACGACCGAGTCCGGTTTCCGGTCAACGGTCCCGCTCAGAGGCTGCCGGCCAGGCCTGCGTGCGGCCCGCCGTCCGACCACACCTTGACCCAGAAGACGACCGGACCGTACGTTTTTTCGATGGAGCCCAGAGCGAACGACGGTGCGCGGTCCCGGGCCGGGAGACCGACCTCCGAGGAGGCGGCGCGGCTGACGGAGAAGCTTCGCCGGGCCGCCGTCGACACGTTCCTCGAACACGGCTACGACCGGACCACCATGGAGGCGGTGGCACGGGCCGCGGGCGTCACCAAGAGCACCCTGTACGGCCGGTACCCGGACAAGCGGACCCTGTTCATCGCCGTCAGCTCCTGGGCGCTCACCCGCCAGGAACGCGACGCCCGGGTCCTGGAGCCGCTGCCCGACGACCTCGCGGCCAGCCTGACCCTGATCGCCCGGGCGATTCTCGCCCGGTCCGTCGACCCGGACATCGTCCGCCTCAGCCGGATGGCCATCGCCGAGTCGGCCCGGTTCCCCGAGTTCGCGGCGAGCTCCCAGTCCACGACCTGGTCGCCGCGCATCCAGGTCATCATCGATCTCCTGCGGGAGCACGAGCGCGCCGGCGCTGTCTCGGTCAGCAACGTCGAACTCGCCGCCGAGCAGTTCTTCGCCATGGTCGGCGCGATGCCGGCCTGGCTCGCGGCCTACGGCATCTACCGCAGTCCCGAGCTTGAGGACCGGCGCCTTCAGCACGCTGTGCAGCTCTTCCTCAGCGGCGTCCTCACCCGCGACCCCGGCCACCAGGGCCGCCCCGACTCCTCCCCCGCCACACCACTCGCCGGCGCCGGTCACCCGAGCCCAGGCGATGGCGACGACGACACAGTCGACGACGCCAGTTGCAACCAGACCACCTCCAAGCACGCCGGGCCCGGGCGCGAGGCCGGGGCGATGCGGTATTCGCGGCTCGGTCGAAGCGGCCTGGACGTCTCCCGGCTCGCCCTCGGCATCCGGGCCTTCGGGGCGGCCGGCGGCGGCTGCGACCCGGCGACCGCGGCGGGTCTGTTAGCCCGCTACCTCGACGCCGGCGGAAACCTCATCGACGCCACCGACGCTTCCGCCGACGCCGCGGAGATCTGCGCGGTGTCGCTGCGCGGCAGGCGTTCCCAGGTCGTGCTGGCAGCCGGAACGAGCACCGGAACGGGCACCGGAACGAGCGGTGGCGGTGGCGACACCGGTATCGCGCTGGATCGAGCCCGCCACGGCGGCCGGAACAGCCGGCGCCACCTCCGCGCGGCCTGCGACGCGGCCCTTCGCCGGCTCGGGACCGACTACATCGATCTCTACCAGCTGAGCGCCGACGACCCGTCGACCCCGCTGGAGGAGACCGTCGAGGCACTGGACGATCTCGTGCGCTCAGGCAAGATCCTCTACGTCGGCGCCGCCGACTTCCCCGCCTACCGGATCATGAAGGCAGTCGCCGCCAGCGACCGGCTCGGCCGGGCCCGGTTCATCTCCCTGCGCTCCGAGTACGGGCCGACGGCGCGAGCGGTGGAACGCGAGCATTTCCCCCTCCTCGCCGAGGAGGGCCTCGGCTTCATCAGCGCCCCCCGCACCGAGAACAGGACCGACCCCACGAACCCCGCGCCGACCGCACGGCGGCAGGCCGCGGCGGCCCGGCTCGGCTGCACGACCAGGCAGCTTGACCTGGTCTGGCAATGGACGAGACCCGTCGCCTCGGTAAGCGTCGACATCTCAGACGTGGCCCAGCTGGACGAGCTTCTCGCGGCAGCGGACGTCGACCTTCCCAACGAGGTCATCACCGCGATCGACGACTCCACCGCGCCATCGGCCCGCCTGTGACCCCAGCCGAAACCGGCGACCGCCGGCGGCCGCTGGCGGCCGCCCCTCATCCTCTCTCATCCCGTTCTTCTCTCTCATCTCGCGGGCAGTCGACGCGGAAAGGAAAGACACCCATGGCCGGGACACTGAACGGCAAGGTCGCCGTCGTGACGGGCGGCGCCTCGGGAATCGGGCGTTCCTGCGCGCAGCGGCTCGCCCGGGACGGCGCCAAGGTCGCCGTGCTGGACCTCAACGAGGGCGACGCCAAGCAGGTCGTGGCCGAGATCGAGGCCGAGGGCGGCACAGCGCACGCCCTCGCCATCGATGTCGCCGACCGCGCAAGCGTCGACCAGGCCCTGGCGCAGACCCGCGAACACCTCGGGCCCGTCACCATCCTGGTGAACTCGGCCGGGAAGACCGGCTACCACCGGTTCATCGACATGTCCCTGGAATCCTGGACGTCGATCCTCACCGTGAACCTGACCGGGACGTTCCACTGCTGCCAGTCCGCCCTCCCGGACATGATCGAGGCCGGCTGGGGCAGGATCGTCAACATCTCCTCCTCCAGCGCGCAGGGCGGCCAGCCCTACATGGCCCACTACGTCGCTTCCAAGGCGGGCGTCATCGGCTTCACCAAGGCCCTCGCGCTCGAACTCGGTCCGAGCGGCATCACCGTCAACACCATTCCCCCGGGTTTCGTCGACACCCCGATGCTGCGCCTCAGCGAGCAGAAAGGCCGTTTCGGCGCGACCGTGGACGAGCACGCCGCCCGGACCCCGGTCCGCCGCGTCGGCCGGCCGGAGGACATCTCCGCAGCGTGCGCGTTCCTCGTCTCCGAGGAGGCCGGCTACATCACCGGCCAGGTCATCGGCGTCAACGGCGGTCGTAACACCTGACCCGGCACCGCTGTGGCCGGGTCACGTTCCCGGCCACAGCCCGCGCCGCCCGTGCGGACCTCGCGCCTTCCCTGGATTCGGCGCTCGTCTCCGTAAAAGCGCCGAACGCCTCGCGCCGCGACTAGAATCCGTCCCGTGCTGCGGACGGCTCGTCCGCCGGGGTGACCGGAGGTCTCATGCCCGCACGTGGCAGGCCCGCCGGAACCGGCACCTTTCCCGACGAGGAGAGGCCGCGACTTCCCGCGATGTGGTATTTCTGGCTGGAAGTGAGGGAGCGCCAGGCACCCAACGGGGGCGGAGCGCTCGTCTGGGAGCTCCTGCTGGTGGATTTTACCTTTTCCTTGGTTCTCTGCCTTGCCACGGACAGCGAGTCGGCGGCCGGAATCCTTTTCATTCTCCTGAGTGGGGGCGCAGGCCTCGCCCTGCTGATTCTGATAGCAGTGCAGTGGCACCGTCGCCGTCGATTCCAGCGCTATCTCGACCAGGGAACGATGATGACCCGCCTCGCCCGCCGCCGCTGGGCGGACGAGGCCGAGGCCGAGATGTGGCGTAGCCGCCCCCGGTGGACCAGGCTCGCGGACAAGGGCCTCCTGCAACGACTACCGGAGCCAACCTGGCCGACCAGGCGAGACGTCCTTCGCTGACGCACTCGCCAGCGGAGTGGCGAGCCTACCGGGGGAACAGGACGAGGAAAGGAAGGCGACACGAAATCGTCCCGCGCCGCCGTCCACCTGAGGGCGTCAGCGACCAGAACTGATCATCTGGTCAGACGAGGCTGCGCCGGGAACCGCGGGGCGCCCCGAACGCGCGCCGCGGATGCCGAGCCAACCGACGACGGAGCCGATGGCCACGGAGGCGACGGTCAGAACCAGATGGACCGTGAAGAAGCCGGTCGGACCATCGGCCCAGGAGCGATCATCCTTCCAGATGTTCTTGAGGAATCCGGACATTCACCTATGACCTAGGTACGTGGAGGGGTCAGGATGTCCGGCATGGAGCATGTGGTCCCGGTGGTGTCCTACGCCCGGATCGGCTACGACAAGGCCGGGGACGCCCACGGCGTCGCCGACCAGCACAAGGTCAACCGCGAGACGGCCGCCCGGCTCGGCTGGTCCATCGTCCACGAGTTCACCGACAACGACCGCTCGGCCAGCAAGGCCGAGGTCATCCGCGACGGCTTCGAGGCGATGCTGAAGGCGGTAAAGGCCGGCCGCCTTCCGGACGGAACCGCCGTGCAGGGTGTCGTGGTCGTCGCCGAGGACCGGTTGGCCCGCCGTTCCGGTGACTACGAGCGGTTCGTCGACGCGCTCACCGCCGAGGACGGCCGCGTCTACGCCGACGCCCGGGGCCGCAAGGACCTGTACTCCGAGGACGTCGAGGGCATGGGGTTGGTCGGGGTGGCCTTCGCGAAGATCGAGTCCCGGAAGGTGCGCCGCCGGGTCCGCCGCTCGGTGCGGACGTCCACGCCCCGACGGCACCCTGTGCAACGCGCGGCTCAGGGTGAAGCAGCAACGGGACTGCGCCGGGCACATGTACTTCTGCATCCCCGCGGCCCAGGGCGGATGCAGCGGACTCGGCCGCCGAGGCGACAAAGTGGACGAGTTCATCACCGAGGCTGTGTTGGCGAAGCTGGAGGAGCGGCAGGCCGTCGCCGCCGACCTGGGGCCGTGGACCGGTCAGACCGAGCTGGACCGGGTCACCGCGAAGATTGGCGTTCTGCGCCAGCAGTGGCAGACCGACCAGATCTCGGATGGCCTGTTCTTCACGACTGTCCGGGAGCTGGAGGAGCGTGCCCGTGAGCTGACCCGGGACCGCAACCGGCACGAGGCCGCCGTCAGCCGAGCGCGGGTGGACGTGACGGACGTCCGCCGCCGGTGGGAGGCCGATGAGCTGGACCTGTCGCAGAAGCGCGCCTACGTCCGCGAGGCCCTGCACGCCGTGATCGTGCATCCTGCTGGCAAGGGACGCGGCGCCCGAGGCACGTTCGACCCGGATCTGTTGGAGCTGCTCTGGCGGGAGTAGCCGGCCACCGGTCGACCCGCGGCCCGTCAGTCTGCCGCGCGTGAGGCCGTGTCCGGCCTGTTCTACCCTTTGTCGGCTGTGTCGTGGCGGTCGGAGCGGAGCCGATGCATCCAGCGTCCACGCCTGCCCGCGAGGAGCCCCGGACGCCACGCCTCCCCGATCGCCACCGCCACGGCGTCGAGCGCGGCCCGTTGCCCCGCCATGAACGCCATCGCCTCACCGGGGGTCACCACTCCCCGCCCGGCCATCAGCAGCGGAACCGGGTCACGTTCGAGCAGCGCGAACAGCGCCCGGCGGTAGTCGCTGACGAGTAACGGTGGATCGCCCTCCGGCCGTTCGTCGTACTCGGCATCCTGTTCGAGCAGGGTCATCACGTACGCCCGGTAGGCCGCCGCGACGGTCCGCTCAGCGTCGTCTGAGCGTCCTACCCGCGTCACGGATGGCGTGGTTTCGGTCATGACGGGCCCCCGTGGTTGGCGGTGAGGGCGCGGGCCGAGCGGTCGAGACAGAACGACAGCGGCGCCACCGCGTAGTCACCGAGCCCGGCCCGGCGGGCGTGTGCGTCAGCCGCGTGCGCGTTCTCGAAGACGACCATGACGGCCTTCACGGCGCGGCCGGGGCCGTCGAAGACGACCAGGCCGTAGAGCGGCGGTGGTTGATCGGCAGCGAGACAGGTCATGGTCTGCCCTCCTTCGCCGGCAGGCGAGGCATGCGGCGTGGCCCGGTGCCGGACGAGGATTCGGGTCGACTCGCCCGGCACCGGAGACGGCGCGGCACGGTCCGCCGGCGAGCGGGTCGTGTGTGGCCCCGGATGGGCACCCGCCCGGAGGTTCGCCGTGCCGCGGTGGTCACAGAATGCCGAGGGTGCCCCGTCCTGATCCATGGCGAGAAACCATGGCGACTCGCCATGGGCGCACCGGCGATGCTCCGCCTACGGTCGAACCGGACTGACGCAGTCCCGCGGGGTGCACGTCTTTCAGGACGTGGACACAAACCAGAAATCGAGCACGGCGGCAGCCCCAGGCGCGGGTCCCATCGGGGCATGGGAAAGATCCCCATTCACAGAGATACGGGCCACGCCCGCGCCACCCAGACGAGTAGCCGCAACCACTCCGCAGCAGCCCGGTGCAGGGTTCCGGGCTGTCTGCCTGTGGTTGCGCAGTCCTTCCGTTCACACGGAAGGAGCCCCGGTCCGTGGACCAGGTGGACGCTCGGGAATGGGGACGCCGCCAGGCGGCACGCTCGCCGCAGTGGTCGGAGGCGAAGTGGCGCCGCGTCTCGCTCATCCTCGGAGTGCGTTTCCTGCCCGAGGCAGACGAGGACGCCGCGGGCATCGCGCCGGTGACGATCGACATGGAGGCAACCGGCGCGCGGATTCAGGATGCGGCGAACCTGCGTGACGCCGCATGACCGGCGATGGCTTCCCCACCCTCACCCCTGCCATGCGGGAGGTCCTGGCCCAGGCGAACGGCCCGGACTTCGCCCGCTGGACCGCGATCGCCAAAGGCGTGCACGGCTGCGCCCGTCCGGTGCGCCTCATCGGCGACGAGCTCACCGTGCACACGGGAACCGGCGAGGTCATCGACCGGTATTCGACGACGGACGAGCCCACCGGCTACCTGCTCACCGCGTGCGGGAACCGGCGGGCCGCCGTCTGCCCCGCATGCTCCCGGATCTACCAGGCCGACACCTTCCACCTGATCCGCGCCGGTCTCATCGGCGGGAAGGGCGTACCCGAATCCGTCCGCCTGCATCCCCGCCTGTTCGTCACGCTCACCGCGCCATCCTTCGGCCCGGTGCACGCCCGCCGGGAACGGAACGGCCGGCTACTCCCCTGCCGGCCCCGGAGGCAGCGGCCGGCCTGCGCCCACGGCCGCCCGCAGTGGTGCGACGAGCGGCACGAGCCCGGCGACCCGCGGATCGGACAGCCCCTGTGCGCCGGCTGCTTCGACTATGACGGCGCCGTGCTGTGGAACGCCCACGTCGGCCTGCTCTGGCAACGGTTCACGATCTACCTGCGCCGCCGGCTGGCCGACCACGCGGGCATCAGCCGCACCCGCCTCTCTCAGGAACTCCGCGTGTCGTTCGCGAAGGTCGCCGAGTTCCAGGCCCGTGGACTGGTCCACCTGCACGCCCTCATCCGGCTCGACGGGCCGGAAGGCGGATCGGAGCGGCCTCCCGAATGGGCGACCCTGGCCGTGCTCGGCGAGGCCGTCCACCAGGCCGCAGAGGAAGTCCGGCTGTCCGTGCCGGGCGGACCCGACGAGGCCGAACCCAGCCGGACACTGCGATGGGGGGACCAGCTCGACACCCGTGCCGTGCTGACAGCCGCATCCGACGACCGGACGGCAGACGAGAAGGTCGCCGGCTACATCGCGAAGTACGCGACAAAGGGCGCCGAGGTAAGCGGGACAGTGCACCACCGCATCCGAGCCGCTGCCGACATCGAGCACCTGGACGTCACCGACCACGCCCGCGCGATGATCCAAACCTGTTGGAGGCTCGGCGGGATGCCGGAGCATTCCGAGCTGAATCTTCGCCGTTGGGCGCACATGCTTGGGTTCCGCGGACACTTCGGCACCCGAAGCCGGAGGTACTCCACGACCCTGGGCGCACTGCGCGGAGCACGGTCCGCAGAGCGCGCCGAGAACGCCCGCGTCCTTCAAGGGCTCCCAGCACCAGGCGACGAGCAGACCGCGAGGGTCGGCCGGTGGCGGTACGCCGGCAGCGGCTACACCCCGGGCCAGGCCCTCATTGCCGGAGTCGACACCCCGGAGGATCTCGCCGGTTAGAACCTTCTCTACTTGGTCAAGCCCGGCCTTCGGCCGGGAGTCGCTGGCGGAACGCCGCGCGGCCGACTGCGCGCGGCCCTGCGGGCCGTGCTCGCCGGGCGCGTCGTTCCGCCAGCGCCGAAAGCCACAGGACGGACACCCTGCGCATAGAATCAGGCACTCCGGTCTTGGTCCGCATCCGTCATGCGGAGGCCGAATGAGCCAGAACAGGCCGACCCGCGCCCAGGAGACGCCCGCCGCCTTCTGGACCCGGGCCGACGTACGCGAAGCACTGCGCGCCCGGGACATGGCAACGTTCTTTCTGCTCTACAGCAAGCACGCGAACGCCAGCCAGACCACGATCGGCCAACGGGTCGGCATCGCCCAGCCCGACATCAGCAAGATCGTGCGACGCAAACGGCGCGTCGAGGAACAGCAGGTCTTCGCCCGCATCGCGGACGGTCTCGATAGCAGGTCTTCGCCCGCATCGCGGACGGTCTCGATAGCAGGTCTTCGCCCGCATCGCGGACGGTCTCGACATGCCAGCGGACGCCCGACGGCTACTCGGCGTCTCTGGCGAAGGCGGGGCGGAAGGAAGCCGGCCTGACGGGCCGATCGGAGCGCCGACGAGTCCCGTCGAGCCGCCGCGCCGGGTCAACCCCGCAGCCGTGGACGCGCTTCACGGCACGCTCGCCCAGTACGCCCGGCTGGACAACATGATGGGCCCACGCCATCTCATGGCCACGGCCGCAGTCCAGCTCGACTTCATCGGCCGCCTTCTGGCCGTGGCGGACGGCCCCACCCGGACCCGGGTTCTCCAGGTCGGATCGTCGTTCGCCGAGTTCGCCGGCTGGCTCCACCAGGACGCAGGCGACGACCGCGCCGCCGCCCACTGGTCGGACCGAGCCCTGGAGTGGGCGACCGAGGCCGACGACTCCCTGATGATCTCTTACGTCCTGACCCGCAAGAGCCACCATGCCGCCGCCCGCCGGGACCGCCGAGCAACACTCGGACTCGCCGAGGCCGCACTACGCCGCTCCGACACCATCAGCCCCCGCGCTCGAGCCCTGGCCTACCGGCAGATCGCCCGTGGCCACGCCCTTGCCGGAGACGCCGCCGCCTGTGCCCGCGCGCTCGACCAGGCCCGCCACCACGCCGCCATCACCGACGACCACGGTGAGACCGAACGCACCCTGACCGGTTACTGCACTCCGGCGTACGTCGAGCTGGAGGCCGCGGACTGCTGGCTCATCCTCGGCCAGACGCGGGAGGCGATCACGGTCTACGAGGACTGCCTGACCGACTGGCCCGCCGAGTTCGAGCGTGACCGCGGCCTGCATCTCGCCCGCCTTGCCAACGCCTACGCAGCCCAACGCGAACCCGCCCGCGCCTGCGCCGTGGCGATGGAGGCAATCCCGATCGTGGCTGACACGGCTTCCGCCCGAGCCGCCGACGAGCTGCACCGCCTGCCCGGCTGGCTCGGTCGCTGGCGGAAGACTGACGAGGTCCGCACGCTGGCCGCAGCGCTCACGACCTTGCCACCGGCCACCCGCATCGGTCGGCCGTAGGCTGCTCACGTGGACTCTCTCGCCACCACGGCCACCACCACCGACATCCGGGCGCTCAACCCCCGGGTCGCCGTGCTTCCGGTCGGAAGCTTCGAACAGCACGGCGACTTCCTGCCGTTGACGACGGATACCCTGATCGCCTCCGCCATCGCGCGCCGCATCGCCGACGACTACGGCCTGTTCCTGCTCCCCCCGATCACCTTCTCCTGCTCCCACGAACACGCCTCCTACCCCGGCACGGTCAGCATCAGCGCCCGCACCCTCATCGCCCTGATCGATGACATCACCGCATCCCTAAGCGCTTCCGGGGTAGACCGGCTAGTCATCGTGAACGGGCACGGCGGCAACTACGTGCTCTCCAACATCGTCCAGGAAGCGAACATCGGTGGGCCGCGGATGATCCTGTTCCCCGGCAAAACCGACTGGACCCGCGCCCGCGAAGCCGCCGGCATGGAGACCGACCACTCGGAGGACATGCACGCCGGAGAACTTGAGGTCTCCGTTCTGCTACACACCACACCCGAGCAGGTCAGAGACTCTTACAAGAGCGGCGACCACATAGCCAACGAGCGCCCTCACCTACTCTCGGTCGGAATGCCCACCTACACATCCACCGGGGTGATTGGCAGACCATCTCTCGCCAGCTCGATCAAGGGCGGTCATCTACTCGCCGGGCTCAGTAGTGCGTTCAAGTTCCATCTTGATCTAATGCTTTGATCAACCACCCAGCATAAGCAGGCAGCGAACTGCCGAGTTGATCGAATTACGAATCAAGAGCAGCGACCGACAGCCGCGCCGCGCGGCGGCTGCGCGCGGCGCTGGAGCGCCGTGCTCGCCGGTGCGTCGCGGCCCACGGCTGCCTGTTGGTGGTCGATGAGATCAAGCGGGAATCGGGGGTAAAACGGGTGATAACGGTCACCCAGACCGAAGCTCCGCAGAGGCGGACCGCTTCACAGGCCGGGCTGATATTCGATCGAAGATGGACGGCGCCAGCGTCTTGAGGTCGCCGAAAGTGACGTCCCCCTCAATGCAATGTTCAAGGAGGACACGAGAACCGCCGCGGACGAAGTAGACGGACCCGCTGACGCGGTTTATCAGGATTTTCTGTTCCGCTTCATCGGGGTGATCAATCAACATGACCAGATGCGACATCGCGGCATCGCGCGGAAGTCCGCCCAACTCCCATGTCCGGGCGCCCTGTTCGATAAGCTCCGTTGGGCTAATCGCAGCGAGGATGCCCAGCAGAAGTTCGCGTGGAATCCAACCAGCAGCTTGGTAATCAGGGATATCGAGGGCTGCACCGTGCAACATATCTGCCCACTCTCCGGCACGCCCCGCCGATATTCCATCCCGCACGTCGTACGCGTAGTAGACATCAAGATCCTCGTCCACGCGAGGCGACCTGTGTAGGGTCAAGCCAAAACGCTCAGGGTGGCGAAAGATTGGAGCGTTGTGCTCCAGCGAGAATGTCCCGACGCCGAATGATCTAACAATCTCACGGTTGCCCACGATGAAATCAAATGTCTCCTGCGCGTCCGCCTCTTCCTCTCCGGGGAACCCGAAGAAAAGAAAGCAGTGCATCCAGATACCGGCTGCTGCGGCAGCCGACAAATTACTTACTATGACCTCCCTGTGGGTATTTTTCCGCATCAGCCGGAGTACCCGTTCTGAGGCGGACTCAAGTCCGACATACAGCGACCTGAAGCCAATCCTATGCAGATTTACAAAATCCTCGGACCGAAAAAAGTTCTCAAACTTTATCAGTCCTGTAAGATTCCATCCAGTGACTTCATGGGAAGGTGCCATCTCTCCCAAATCGCGCAACAGCTTAGGCGGGAGAGCTTCGTCATTGAAGGCGAAGTATCGAACGCCGTATCTTGCTTCAAGTTCATGCAGAGAGTCCAGTACCGCCCCGGCACCATAGCCGGCATACTTCTCACCGTAGACCATACCGTGATGGCAGAACTCGCATTTTCCCCAATAGCAGCCACGGGAGGCGAGCAGAGGGAGGGTCGTATGCGCCGAAAGGTATTGAGTCAGCGGCATGTCGTCAAAGTCGGGGACCGGGATCTCGCGTGGCGTGAGCGGCGCACACGGTTCGCGAGACTCGATCGCTCCGTCATGCAGATAGACAATCCCCGGGACATTGTCAACAGCGGGGGAACCTGAGAGCAGGTTCCGCAGGATCTCCTCTGCCGGCTTTTCGCCCTCATTGCGAACGATTATGTCGAAAAAACTCCCGAACCAGTCGTTCTTCAACGATCCGCGCTCGAATATCCGCGCCAGTATCGTTCCGCCGACGAGCACAGGTACATCGGTATGTTCTTTTATTATTGATCCCGCCAGCAGGGTAAAGTACAACTGTTCTTGGCCGATACAGGAAATTCCGATCGATCGAGCTGGATGTGTACGCACGTGCCTAACCACGCTCTCGCGGAGGAACTCGGCTAGCAGCTGGGGCGGGCGCCGAACCATCCTTTCCAACGCGGCCGAAGATAGGTTGTCACATTCTAGATGGAACTCGTATGGTGAGACGGAAAAGTCCTGGCTGACCTGGGAGATCGCAGCTAGATAGGTCGTCAATGAGCTCACGCCAATGTAGTGGCGGTCGAAGTAGCTAGCTTTGTCTCTCGGGTAAATCGGTGGTTGACTATTCTTCATCCGGTGTAGATCGCTCCGGATGGCTGCTACGTTCTCGAACAGCCTCTGCAACGAGACCCGGACCTGATCCGTCAGGTCCGCCCTCTCGTGGACCTGACGGATCAGTAGCTCGGCACAGTGATCGGAAAGTAGCCATTCGAAGAATTCGACGTTCAAATCGACAGAACTGACACTGAACCCAGCTCGCTTCAGCCAAGCTGATAGCGATGGCAAGGACAGGGACGGCTGGAAGGGACTCCACTGCGGCGGGAATAGGAGGAGGATATCTAGAATGCTACTTTCCCTATCTGCATCCATGCACACGTCTACCCGTGATTCCTGGTCGGACCGACGGTTTGAACGAATAGGATGGATGGCCGCCGGAATGAACAATTTGGGGCGGAGAGTATTTACTTGGGCTTGGTGTTGTTGTTGTTATGGTTGTTGTTATTTCCTCCGGCCGCACTCAGCAGGCTTCTCTCGCTGCTGTCCGTCAGGACTTCGACAATTTCCTCCGGCCGTGCATCCTTGACCAGTTCAGCAATTCTGAGATTGATATTCCCTGTCGGACTTGTCATCCCACAATCCTTTCTGGATATCGCTCGAGATCCAACGCGAGCGATACTCACACAGTGGTCACGTCTCGTCAACTCTGCACTGCAACGGGTCGCTACTTTGAATCCGCAACAGTCGGGCGGCCTGTAGTTGTGGACCCTTGGCGCTAAGTTCTTGCTATTTGCCATCTCAATGGCCGATATCGCAGGGATATTCCTTGTCGGGCGTTGTCCTCGCTCGCCGACCTGTTGTGGAGGGAGCCTACCTGTTTGAGTCGGGTCAGGTTGTGGCCGATACGCCTACTTTCCAGCCCTCGTGGAGCCCAGCGGCAATGTCCTATCGCTGTACTTAAGCGGGTGGACATCACTCCGGCGGACACGGCCCGACGCTCAAGGCCAGGGTGGGGCGACCTGGGGGACATCCGAGGACGTCTGTGGATGGAGCGCCGTTCTCTCATAATCCGCAGGTCGGCTACCTGCGCCAGATCACCGGGAAGCTAGGTAGCCAACTGTGTAGCCAAGCCGGCGGACGGACGCGGATGCCAGCGGACGAGTCAGGCCGACTTTGTGCAAGGGAGGGTATGAGGGTTCGTGGATCCGAGGTGCGGACCGTCGCCGCGGAGGCGAAGCACGTACATGCGGAGATGAACACCGGCGGTTTCAGCCTGATTGATCCAGCCATGGCGCGATGATCTATCACTATCCCGCCGTCGCGCACGCCGGTGGGCAGAAGAGCAAGCAGGGGGCACGCCAGCGGACGGCCGGGAGACTGAGGCAGTTGCAGCGGACAGCCCGACCCGTCCACCTTGGCAGGGGCGAGACTTTCTGTGGCCACCCTGCGAAACGGCTTCCGCGAATGCGGTCCGTGACCACTGCTCGGGAGCGTTCCGTACCGCAGTTGTACTGCAACGGGGACGGACGTCCGTGGGCGCCGACGGACGTGATCGAGCCCGTGGCCTGCACCGGGGGACACCCACGGACGTCTGCGGACGATCGAACATCTGATATGGGTCAGGTGCTCCGCCGGTGCGAGACCGGCAGCACCTCGGATACTCGGATACCCAGCGTAGCCGATCTACGCTAACAAATCACGTTGAGTGCCCATTCCCCGGCTGGGCGCCAGATGATCTGACGGGCCGCCGGCCGGGTCAAGGGCGCCCTTCGGGCGGTCCTACGGACTGGCTGCGCCATCCTTGACCCGGCCGGCGTCCCGCACAGGCGAAGGCACTGTCCGGGGAACAGGACAAAGAAATGGGAGGCACGACGACCACCGACCCGTGGGCGGAGACGGCCGCTGACGCCTCCGGATCCGGCCCGGTTCTGCCCGCCATGCGCCCGTGAACCATGGTCAACAGTGGGATCCCGTGAGACTCACCGGGACCACACCTCGACGATCACGGCGAAGCATCCGCCCAGGTCAGGCCGGGTTCACCGAGGCCAGGAGGACCACACGGCGCCGGGCAGATCGGCGCCCCGGGTAGTTTTCAAGACCGCCGTATACCCGAGGCATCAGCGACCAGAGCTGATCAACCGGTCAGACGAGACAGCATCATCGCCGGGGGCACCGGGACGGTTCACGCGAGCCCCGCGGATGCCGAGCCAGCCGACGACGGAGCCGACCACCAGCGAGACGACCGTCAGGACCAGGTGGACCGTGAAGAAGCCGGTCGGACCGTGGTCCCAGGAACGATCATCCTTCCAAATATTGCGAAGGAAATTTGGCCAGATGGCCCACGTCCAGACGCCGACTGCGATCAAGAACCAGGACGCACGCTTCGAAAGGGTCACCCCACCAGCTTCGCACCCGCCCGAGCGGACGAGCCCACCGAGACCCATCACACAGAGTGACGCAAGACACCCCCGGCAGAACCAGTACCTAGGTCATATGTGAATGTTCTACAAATTCGGCCAGATGGCCCACGTCCAGACGCCCACCGCGATCAGGAACCAGGACGCGCGCTTCGACAGGGTCACCGGTCCAGCTTCGCAGCCACCCCGACGACCAGCATGATCATAAATCATGCTGTTCGGTGAGACCGAACACGTCTGCGGAGCCACCGCCCGACCGACGGAGCCTCAGCGGCCCGACCGGCCCCGTAGCACAGAAGTGACCTCCACTGCCTCAAAGACACGACCGTAGCTTCGCCCGGTACGTTCCCGCAGAATTTCTAGATCTACAAGCCTGGCGACGGCATTGCTGGCCGCCTGCAGAGTCCTGCCGGTATCTTCACTGACCGAACGCACCGTGACAAATGGACTCCCGATCAGCCGGTCGATGACATCGCGAACCAGTCCACCGGTCAGGCCCGCCACCTTGAGGCGTCGCACATATTCGGCCTGGAGACCGAGAAGGTCGTCGACCGTCCGAATAGTTTGCTCACAGGACTCGGCCAGACCTTCGGAAAAGAAAGAAATCCAGCCGTCCCAGTCCCCCACTGCGCTAACTTCCCTCAAACGGTCCTGATACTCTTCCCGACGCACCTCCAACCAAGGCGACACAGCCAGCAGCGGCTCCGAGATAACCTCCTTCCAACAAAGATCGAGGACCACGAGAAGCCGCCCGATTCTTCCATTTCCGTCATTGAATGGATGAAGGGTTTCGAACTGGTAGTGCGCCATCGCGGCAGCCACGACCGGATCAATGACCTTCGAATCAAAATTGACCCAGTCCAGCAGATCACGGACGGCGGCGTCCAATTCCAGTCCGGGCGGCGGCGGGACGAAGCGAGCGGTGTCGATCGCACCACCGCGGCTTCCGATCGCAACCTGAATCGAGCGGATCCTCCCCGCATCACGGGTATCCGCAGGAGTTCCACGCACGAGATCTCGATGCATCTGGCAGAGCGCGGCGACCGTGAGTGGGCGGCCGTCGCCTATCCACGCGAATGCCGCCTCGGCCGCCCGGACGTAGTTAAGGACCTCACGGACCTCCTCGCTCTGCGAGGTCGGCTCTGTGACCTCAGCCGCGAGCACGTCCTCCAGCGGAGCGAAGGTCCCCTCCAACGCAGACGTGCTCTGCGCCTCCGTCCGAAGCGTGGGCTGCAGAAGCAAGGCAGGTTCAGGGATCTGTCGGCCGGCCTGGTCGAGACGACCGAGAGCTCGCCCCGCGCGGGCTACGTTTCGCCACGTCCCTCCCGCCAGTGCCGGCTCGGCGCCCCCCAGCGGGTCCGGCTGGAAGGCCACGTGTTCGTACGCGACGCCCGTCCGCCCGTCCGTTCCAGCAATCTTGACGAGATGTCCAGTGGGGCTGCGCTCGAACCGATCCCGATCCACAATCCAAGTCTACGGGCAAAAACTTGAGATCTTCCCGCGCGACTCAAAGTCCGCTTGCAGAGCCCGTCCCAACGCCATCCCGCCGACCCATCGGACGACAGGTCCTGGGCCCACCTCCACCCAAACACAGAAAGCGACCACGACGACACCCATCCGCTACTGACCGTGACACAGCAGGCTGGAGTACCTAGGTCATAAGTGAATGTTCTACAAATTCGGCCAGATCGCCCAGGTCCACACACCCACCGCGATCAGGAACCAGGACGCACGCTTCGACAGAGTCACCTCTCCAGCCTCGCATCCGTACGCACGGACGGGACGATCGAGAACTGCCGCGGGCCGTGAAGCTGGACACGCACGCGACGCCAGCGCCATGGCTGCCGCACAACCCACGAGCACCACGCTGCCGCGACCTCGCGGCCTGTCTCACGGCGACCACCTCAGGACCACCATGATCACCGTATGCTGAAGTACGAGAGGAGGTGGCCAGTGCACTTCACCCGCATCACGGTGAACCCGGCGCAGATGGGCGGGGTTCCCTGCATCCGTGGGTTGCGCATCCCGGTAGCAACGGTCGTCGGGATGATCGCGGACGGCATGTCCGCCACCGAGGTCACTACTGAGCTGCCCGACCTCGATGGGGACGACATCCGCGAGGCGCTCCGCTTCGCAGCCGAAGCCGTCCGCGAGCAGCAGCTTCCGCTGATCATCCCAGCCTGACCAACGTGCGCTTCCTGCTCGACAACAACCTGTCGAACACTCTCGCGACCGGTCTGCGCGAGGCCGGGCACGACGTTCTCCACGTTCGAGACGTCGAACTCGGCGCGGCCGACGACACCACCGTCCTCGGCTTCGCGCGAGACGAGCGAAGGGTTCTGATCTCAGCCGACACCGACTTCGGCGGCATCCTCGCCCGGAGCGAACTCGACAGCCCTTCTGTGATCCTCTTCCGCCGGGAAGGTGGTCGCCGCCCCGTCGAACAGCTTCGGCTTCTCCTCGCGAACCTCGACCAGCTGGCAGAAGCGCTGAAGGACGGCAGCATGATCGTCCTCACCGACCGTCTTGTCCGGGTCCGGAAACTGCCGCTGATCCCCTGATCTCCGCCGACCACCTTCGGCGTAGCGGCGCAGTACCTAGGTCATAAGTGAATGTTCTACAAATTCGGCCAGATCGCCCACGTCCATACACCCACCGCGATCAGGAACCAGGACGCACGCTTCGACAGAGTCACTCCACCAGCCTCGCACCCACGGGCGCCGTGGCCTCTCTGTGGGCGCGCGATTTCAGCCACGTTGATCGCCATAGAGTGGGATAGCGGCCGGAGTCGCGACGGGCAAGAAGATCGATGGAGGGTGAGGCGGGTGAACCAAAGTTACGATGTGCCATGGCGGAGATGCCGCTCCCCCCCGACGATCAACTCGCCGAGGTCGTCCGAGAGGCTGCCGCATCTGGTCAGGTCGTCTACCTGACGGACAAGGGCCAGCGGTTGGCCGCGATCGTGCCGGCGGGTCTCGCCGAACTCCTCGAACGGGGCGAGACGACCAACGGACGGCGCGTACTCGGCGCCCGGGGCGCAGGCCGCAGCGGCCGGCAGGACATCTCCGAACGCATGGAGGAGATCCTCGCCAACGAGGTGGCGTCATAGCCCTCGTAGTCGACGCCGGTCCGCTCTACGCGTACGTCGACGCCGACGACCAACATCACGAGGCCTGCGCGGACCTGCTGGAAACCCATCCTGGACCGCTGATCGTCCCCACCCTTGTGATCACCGAGGTGGTCTACCTACTGGATACCCGGCTCGGCACGCAGGCCGAGCTGCGTTTCCTCGCGGACTTGGCCTCCGGTGCGTTCGATATCGAGACCGTCCACCCGACCGACTGGCTGCGGAACGCGGACCTGGTCAACCAGTACCGCAACCTGCCCTTGGGCACCGTGGACGCATCAGTGATCGCCTGCGCGGAACGACTCGGCGTCGATGAGGTCGCCACCGTCGACCGTCGGCACTTCACTGTCGTCAAAGCCAATCGAACGCTCGCCCTCCTGCCCTAGTTAATCGTCAATCGAGGCGGCACAGCTGCCGGAAACGATGCGCAAGCCCGTCAGCGGGACGCTCCTCACGCGGGTCACGCGCCATCTGGCGCCCTCGCAGCCGCTGACCACCACCGGCACGGCGTGACCCAGGCCCAGTACCTGGGTCATAAGTGAATGTTCTACAAATTCGGCCAGATCGCCCACGTCCACCTACCGCGATCAGGAACCAGGACGCACGCTTCGACAGAGTCACCCCACCAGCCTCGCACCGGCCGCGAACCGTGGTCTCCGTGTGGGGGCGCGAGTTCGGACACGTTGATCGCCGTAAAGTGGGCGGACAGAAAAAACCCCGGGGGCTTGCCGCTCAGCAGTGAAGCCGTACAGCGGTAGAGGCCATCCGGGGTGTCCACTGCACAGTGTAGAAGACCGGTAGCCCGATGTCGAACGCCCTGACCCCGTCGCACGCCTGCGCGGTCCAGATCCGGCGCAGACTGAGCGCCGAGCGCCTCGAACCGTACGAACGGGCCTGCGATCATGACCTTGAGCAGGCAGTGGCCCTGTACGAGTGGAACTGCAGCATCAGCGCCGCGTTCCACGAAGTCCTCGGGCTCTTCGAGATCGTCCTGCGCAACGCCCTGCACGACCAGCTCACCCTCTGGCATCAGCGCCAGCGAAGGGCCGGCCAGTGGTACGACGATCGGGCCGGCATCCTCGAAGCTCATCGAAGGCAGGACGTCGCCGACGCCTACGCCAGGTTGCGCCGCGACCGGAAGGACATCACGCCCGGCCGAATGATCGCCGAGCTGACGTTCGGCTTCTGGCGCTACCTCCTGACCAGGCGATACGAGGCGACCCTGTGGACTCCCGCACTCCGCCGCGCGTTTCCGAACCTTCGCCCGGCGCAACGGGTCCGGATCTACAACCCCGTCGACAGCCTCGTTCGGCTCCGCAATCGCGTCGCGCACCACGAACCGATCCACAACCGACCGCTTGCGACCCTTCACCATGATCTTCTGCGTGTCGCCGGACACCTCGACGGCGATGTCGAAGAGTGGATCCGCAGCCGAAGCCGAGTGCCAACTCTCCTGCTGTCACGACCGCCGCAGCCGCCCGCAGTACCTAGGTCATAAGTGAATGTTCTACAAATTCGGCCAGATCGCCCACGTCCACACACCTACCGCGATCAGGAACCAGGACGCACGCTTCGACAGAGTCACTCGTCCAGCTTGCACCCGGAACCACGCGCAGCTCAGGTGAGCAACGTCCTAAGCTCCTCCGCCTCGATGCCCGCCTGGCGCAGAACAGAGGCGAGGGTGCCTGTCGCCAACTCCCGGTGAAGCGGGACGATCACGACCCGGGCGTTCTCCTTGTGCCGCAGCTTGCAGTGCGAGCCACGCGTGGCGACCTCCTCGAAGCCGGCACGCCCCAGAGCCTTCACCACCTTCGCCCCGGAGACCCGAGGCAGCGCGGGTGTCACGCCGACAGGCGGATGTCCAGCGGAGCGACGATGGGACCGTCCGCGGCGGTGGCGGGGAACGGCTGGTCCTCGAAGTACAGCTCCAGCGCCTCACGAAGGTTCGCCAGCGACTCCTCGACGCTGGCTCCCTGGCTGGTCACCTCGACCTCCAGGGCCCGCGCCACATACCAGTCGCCCTCGTGCGTGACGACAGCCGTCAGCCGCGCCGCTCGCTCCATGGAGATCAGCCTAGCCGTCCCTGCCACTCCTGGCGAAGCGCTCACCGCCACCTCCTCGACATGGTCGACCAGACCTCTGTCGACCATACGAGCAGAAACGATCTTTAACGACCCGAGTACACGCGAGAGACACAAGACCGCTCCCGGCCCCGGGGAGTACCTAGGTCATAAGTGAATGCTCTACAAATTCGGCCAGATGGCCCACGTCCACACACCCACCGCTATCAGGAACCAGGGCGCACGCTTCGACAGCGTCACCCCACCAGCCTCGCACCCACAGACGCCGTGGCCTCTCTGTGGGCGCGCGATTTCAGCCACGTTGATCGCCATAGGGTGGGCGGACAGACAAAACCCCGGGGCATGCCGCCTGAGCGGTAGAGGCCATCCGGGGTCTACACGGCCACTGTAGAAGATCCGGTGCACCGATGTCCAACCCCCTGCCTTCACCCGACGCCTCTCGGCTCCGGCGGAGGCTGAGCGCCGAACGCCTCAGCCCCTACGAGCAGGCATGCGACGGCGACGTCACCCGCGCGATCATGCTCTACGGGTGGAACAGTTCGGTCAGTGCCGCCTTCTACGAGGTTCTGGGGCTACTCGAAGTCGTGCTGCGTAACACGCTTCATGACCAGCTCACGGCGTGGCACGCCCGCCAGCATCGCCCCGGAGAGTGGTGGGACGCCCCTACCAGGACTCTCGAAGCCCGCGCCCGTCAGGACATAGCGGATGCCAGAGCCAGGATCCGACGCAACAACAAGACCGTGGTTCCTGGCCGGATCGTCGCCGAGCTGAATTTCGGCTTCTGGCGATATCTGCTGTCCCGCCGCTACGAGGCGACTCTCTGGACGCCCGCGCTCCGCCACGCCTTCCCCCGGCTTCGCCCCGCCCGCCGCGCGACGGTCTACGAACCAGTCAACCGGCTCGTCAACCTCCGGAGCCGCATCGCCCACCACGAACCGATCCACAACCGACCACTGCAGCAGATGCACGCCGACCTGCTAAGGGTGGCCGACTACCTGGATACCGACGTGCACGACTGGATCATGAACCAGAGTCGCGTCCCCGGCCTTCTCGCCGGCAGACCCGCTCCCGACGTACCGGCTCCGCGCCAGTCACTCGACCCGGTACCTAGGTCATAAGTGAATGTTCTACAAATTCGGCCAGATGGCCCACGTCCACACACCCACCGCGATCAGGAACCAGGACGCACGCTTCGACAGAGTCACCCTTCCAGGTTGCACCCGGGATCGCGCTGGGCTCAGGTGAGCAACGCCCTAAGCTCCTCCGCCTCGATGCCCGCCTGGTGCAGAACAGAGGCGAGAGTGCCTGCCGCCAGCTCCCGGTGAAGCGGGGCGATCACGACCCGGACGTTCTCCTGTGCCGCAGCTCTCACGGCGACCACATCAGGACCACCGTGATCACCATATGCTGAAGTACGAGAGGGGGTGGTCAGTGCACTTCACCCGCATCACGGTGAACCCGGCGTAGATGAGCGGGGTCCCCTGCATCCGTGGGTTGCGCATCCCGGTAGCAACGGTCGTCGGAATGATCGCGGATGGCATGTCCGCCACCGAGGTCCTCGCCGAGCTGCCGGACCTCGACGAGGACGACATCCGCGGGGCACTCCGCTTCGCTGCCGAAGCCGTCCGCGAGCAGCAGCTTCCGTTGGTCATCCCAGCCTGACCAACGTGCGCTTCCTGCTCGACAACAACCCGTAATCCTCGCGAGGAACCCGCAGGGTTCGAGTCCCTCCGAGCGCACGCCAGGTTGAGACAAAGCCCAGAGCCCGCGCCGCGTAATCGACTGCGGGGCTCTGACCGACCCCCAACTTTCGAATGTCTTCTCGGTTCGCACTGTTTACGTCGGTGGGGCGTCCGCCGGTGCCGGTCGCGGGCCTGGCGGCTCTGGACGTCCGTGTACGTCGCGGTTGTTCCTGCTCGCTGTTTTCGGGCCGTGGGCGGCACCGGGCGAGCCTGACCCATCCCGCCAGCAGGACCTTCAGGGCTGGAGAGTGCGGAGCTGTCGACCACGACTGTGTACAAAGGTATAGTTGCGCCACCGGACAGCGGGGGAGTTCTGATGGGTTCACAGACAAAGCTTCGCGGAAGGGACGCGGAAGACCTCCTGCTCACCATAGTCGCTGCGCGAGGTGGCGACGAGAGTGCATTCCGGATCATTTACCGCAGAGTCCAACCCGGGCTGCTGCACAGGCTTCGCGAGCTTTCCGATGACGACATAGAGGATGAAGAGTTAGCGGATATGGCGGCTGGGGCGTGGCTGCGGATAATCAGGAACCTGGAATCATTCCGCGCTGACTCGCTCACCGTCGCTCCGGCCCGACGTAGGAAGCTCGCCGGCGAGGAGGCAGCGGTGGCCGCCTTCCGGCGAACGTGTCCCGTGGCCGGGCCCTCCCCCCGCAGCGGCCTGCCTATCAGGATCTCGCTTTCGAAGCTTCTGACTGTGAAGGTCGCGGCCGCAGCCGCGTTCGCGGCCACGAGCGGTGTCGCCCTCGCCGTCGATGCCGGTACGGTGCATTCGTCGCCGGGCGGCGGCACCCACCTGGCGGCCGGCCGGATGTCGACCCCGACAGAGTCATCCGCCACGGCTCACGCGGGCGGACCGAGGTCGTCTCCCGTGATTGGACTGGGAAGCGGCGCACCTACCTCACCCCTGCAGCCATTGATCTGCCGCAACCACGCTGCCGCCCGCGGTAACCCCGGTCCCTTCCCGACGAGCCTCGGCTTGGCCCCGCTGATAATTGGCGCCGACGGCCCGGAGAACGTGACTGCCTACTGCATGGTACTGACCGATACCCCACCGCTGGGATACATCCATCCCAAGCCAGATAAGCCGGCGGCGGGGCCTGTGGTGTCGGCGGGCGTGTCCGGTAAACCGGCTACCAGGCCCGCCAATGCTGAGGTCTCAGGTGGGTCTGCGGCGTCGGTCGGGGCGTCTGGTAAACCGGCCACCACACCCGGCAAGCCAACCAAACCAGCCAAACCAGCCACGACACCCGGCAAGCCAACCAAACCGGCCAAACCAGCCACCACACCCGGCAAGCCAACCAAACCGGCCAAACCAGCCACCACACCCGGCAAGCCAACCAAACCGGCCAAACCGGCCGCCGCATCGGGCAAGCCAAAGGATTCGGGCGACCTCCCGGTTTCGGCCGGAATGTCCGAGTAAGCCGGAGAAGGCGATCGTGCTGTACGTCGACGAGAAGAGTCAGATTCAGGCCCTGGACCGTACCGCCCCGGTGTTGCCGCTGATGCCCGGCACCCCGGAGCGGAGGACGCATGACTACGTCCGTAACGGCACGACCAGCCTGTTCTCCTGCTCGACCCGACCTCCGGTGTGGTGATCGCCCAGCACTTCCGGCGGCACCGCCACCAGGCGCCTGTTCCACGACGTCCCCCCGAAGACCGCAGCGGCAGTCGGGCCACAAGGCCGTATGTGGAATGGTTGGTCGGTGTCGTCAGACGGTGAAAGCGCGGCCAGTCCTGGCATGGAGCGAATGGGCCACCGGGGACTACCTCAGCGGTTGACAGGCGTGGATCTCATCACCGATCGCGACAGCAGAGATCGACAGCGGCCCGTGATGCCCGAGCGGACGATCGGTGCCCTGGCACGGAACGTGGCCTGGCTGGCCGGGGAGACGGCCGTCGTGATATTGGCCGTCATGTTTACGCATCGCGTGATCGAAGGCGTCGCGACGCCGATCATCATCGGGACGATCATCATGATCGTGCGAATCGGGGAGGAGCTCCGCCAACAGCTGCGGCTGGCGCGCCACGCCGTGATCGTCGACGGCGTCATCGAGCAGTTGGGTAGGCGTAGACGGGCCGATGGCGGTCGAGATCATGTCATGGTGCGTTACACCACCGAGCGGGGTTCGGCGCGCTTCTGCTGGATGCACGTTCCACCATCCACAGTGGGAGATCAGGTTTCGGTGCGCCATGACCCATGGTTTCCCTGGCGGGCGGCCTAGGGTTTATCTGGAGGTGATCTTGTCGCGTTCGTCGTAGCGCGCCGGATCGCAAGCTGCTTCATCTTTGGTCGACGCATCACGTACCATTTCATCGCCGGCCTGGTGTGCCTGGGCGTTGTCTCTGTTCTCTACATTCTGCTTTAAGCTGTACCCGCGCTGGACGAATTCAGGCCAGAGCCTTGGCCTCGTCGATCTGCACCGGCTCCGCCATCCACTCACGACGGGACTCACGACGAACGGCTCACCGATCCTCGACCCGGTGACGGCCCAGACCTGAGCCCACCCCTGTGACCCGCCGCGGAGACCGTGGTCGAACACCGGCCTCCGTCACGTCGCACGCCTCGCGGCCCGGCTGCATCTCTCCTACGGTCATGACCGCGGAAGCAGCCCGGATAGGGTCGAATCATGGACGCCCCGACGGATGGCCCTTCGATTCTCGCCATGGCCGATCTGGCAACCCCCATGTCCATACGGGTGGCCGCGACACTCGGTCTGGTGGAACACGCCGGCAGTGCGGGGGCGACCGCGGAACAACTGGCCTGCGACACGGCGACCTCCGCACCGGCACTCCGGCGGCTCTGAGGTGCCCTTTTTCTTCCGGACAGTGGCCCCTACTAGAATAGGGGACAGGCCGGAAGGAATGATAGTTGACGCAGAAGCGAAGAAAGTTCACGCTTGAGTTCAAGGAAGAAGCCGTGCGGATGGTGATCGAGACATCCCGTCCGATCTCCGATGTCGCACAGGAATTGGGCATCCTGGAAGGAACCCTAGGGAGCTGGGTCGCCACCTACCGGCGTGCCCATGCCGGTGAGGCCCCGCCGGCGACCGCCGACGAAAGTGCCCGGCTCCGCGAACTCGAGCGGCAGAACCGCGAGCTGCGCATGGAAAACGAGTTCCTGAAAAAAGCCGCGGCGTACTTCGCCAAGGATCATCGGTGAGCGACACGTTCGAGTTCATCGATGCGGAGTACGCCGCCCGCACCACCGCGAATGCTGGCACACCGACGCCGTCCATCATCCAGATGTGCGCCTGGCTCGACGTCTCCCGTTCCGGCTTCTACGAATGGCGTGACCGCCCCGCCTCCGCGACCGCGACCCGCCGCGGGGAG
>NZ_ADGX01000095.1 GCF_000177675.1 Parafrankia sp. EUN1f | reverse complement strand
CCGAACGCGTCGAGGTTCGCCGTCGACGCCGCCGCGTCGAACTCGACTCCGTCGATACTCATCAGCCGCCAGGTCCGCAGGAACGCCCCGATCGTGTCCGGGTCCGCGACCGGGGCCGCGACCTGGGAGAACAGGTGGGCCAGCGGTTCGGGGCCGAGCCGTTGACGGGCCTGGGTCAGCCCGCCCGAGGTCGGTTCCCAGCCCTCCTCGAACCGGCCCCAGTCCGCGAGTGTTCCCGCGAGACGGGCCGCGACCTCCTCGTAGTCCTCGTCGCCGAACAGTGCCAGCGCCATCACGAACAGCACGACGACCCGGGGTGGGATCTTCCCACCCGCCCGTTTCGCGGCCTTCCCGGTGGCCTCGATCGCCTCGTCGATCTCGTCCCGGGACACGAACGCGGTCAGCACACCGAGTGAGATCCAGTCCGTCAACCGGCCGTCGACGACCGGGCGATCATCTGCCACAGACCGTGATCATGCCGGCAACCAGGACGAACACCCAGCACCGACACACCACAACCCTGAAGATCAACTTAGGCTAAGTGGCATTAGGACTGGGCCCGTAGTTCGCCAGGGGTGGGAGGTAAGCGAATTTGGGTGCTGCGGAGCAGTTGCCGCAGGTGCTCAATGGATAGTGGTCAGAGCTGACACCGCTCGCCGCCTATGCTGGTCAGCAAATTCGTCATGAAGATCCACCGAAGGGGCTCGGCCCGGCGAAGCGCCGCGACCGTTGATGCTGTGCCGGTCAGCACGCCAACGCCGCGGCGCAGGGCGATTGACGAGCTTCAGCAGGAACAAGCTGTTGCCGCGGCCGGTCATGGATAGAGCCGTTCCAGCACCTGGGCTACGCCGTCGTCGTCGTTGGACGCCGTGATCTCGTCGGCGGCCGCGAGGACCTCCGGATGCGCGTTCGCCACCGCCACCGAATGCCCGGCCCAGGCGAACATCGGCAGGTCATTCGGCATGTCCCCGAAGGCCACGACGTCGGTGGGCCCGATCCCGCAGCCTGCCGCGAGCTCGGCCAGAGCGACCGCCTTCGAGACACCCGGCCCGGAGATCTCGATCAGATCGGCGCTCGACATGGTCACGGCCGCCTCGGATCCGGCGATGCTGACGACCGTCTGGTACACGTCGGTCATCACTGTTCCGCCCCGGCGGACGAGGAGCTTCGCGGTCGGCAGGAGGTCGAGGAGCTCCTGGAAACTGCCGACGACCTCGTCCGGGTCCGGCCACATGGTGAGGAACTCGGGTTCGCGCCCGAACCGCAACCCGCTCTCCACCGCGAAGGCCACACCGGGCACCACCTCCCGGATCGCCTGCGCGAGCCGCACCGCCGCCGACCGCTCCAGGACCGTCTCGCGCACCGCGACGCGAGCGTCAAGATCGTAGACGAGCGCGCCGTTGGCGCAGATGGCGAGGCCGGAGGCCGCGGTCTGGCGGACGATGTCGGCCATCACCCGGGTGGGGCGACCGGTGACGAACACGACGGTCGCGCCAGCACCCTCGACCCGGCGCAGCGCGTCCCTGGTCCGGTCGGAGACGGTGCCGTCGGTACGGATCAGGGTTCCGTCCAGGTCGGTGGCGACAAGAGCGGGACGGGACACAAGTAATGAGTCAACCATTCGCAGCGATGCTGCACCATCGTCTGAGCGGGCTCGGTCGTGTCGGCTTCGGGTCGCTCTACCAGAACATCGCCCGGAGTGCGTCGACCCACCGGTGATGTCGACTCGGGTGGCTCATCGAGGTGATCCGCTGTGGCCTCAGGTGTGCCTGCGGCCAGACTCGAGGCCGGGTGCCCCGGGTGCTGATCGGCGTTACTGACCTGGTCGCGTGGATCGGATCGGTGATCATGGTCGGCGTCCGGCCCGGCGGCTGCGGGTAGCATGCGGGCATGGTCCTTTCCGACGCGCCCGACGCGGCCCGTCCGTCCGCGACCGGCGGTGCTGGCGGAGTGGGGGATTCCGGCAGCGGCGACGGGGCTGGTTCCCGGGGTGCGGCCGCGGCTGAGGGCGTCGAGTTCGGTGGGCCGGCTGCGTCGGTCACGCCGCCCCCGTCCGCCACCGAATCCTCGCTTGGCGCAGGAAGTGGCAGCCGCGAAAGAAAAACATTTGACGAACTCTTTGCGGAGCTCGCGGGGAAATGGCGCGACCGGTCGCCGGGCTCGGGCACCGTCGCCGCGCTGGACCAAGGCCTGCACCACTTGGGTAAGAAGCTTGTGGAGGAGGCCGCCGAGGCCTGGATGGCGGCCGAGCACGAGAGCCGCGAGCGTGCGGCCGAGGAACTCTCACAGCTGCTCTACTGGAGTCAGCTGATGATGATTTCCCTGGGCCTTTCCCTGGACGACGTATACTCGCGCCTGTGAGTACGTCCGTTTTCTCCGCGGCCGTGTGTGCCGTGTGCGCCGTCGGCGAGTGTTGATGATGCTGCGTATCGCGGTTCCGAACAAGGGCGGGCTCGCGGCTCCGTCCAGTCAGTTGCTGTGCGACGCGGGTTACCGTGCGCGGCGTGAGTCCGCCGAGCTCGTGATTGCAGATCTTGAGAACGACATCGAGTTCTTCTTCCTTCGCCCGCGAGACATAGCCGTGTATGTGGGTACAGGTCGGCTCGATCTGGGCATCACCGGTCGAGACCTTCTCGTCGACAGCAACACCGCCGCGCAGGAGCTCGTCCCGCTGGGGTTCGGCCAGTCGACATTTCACTACGCCGCGCCCGCCGGGGCGCTGAGTGACGTCCGAGAGCTCGACGGGCTGCGCATCGCCACCTCCTTCCCGGGCCTGGTGCGGACCGATCTCGCCGGGCGCGGTCTCTCCGCGCAGATCGTCAAGCTCGACGGCGCGGTGGAGACCGCGGTGCGGCTCGGTGTGGCGGACGCGGTGGCCGATGTCGTCGAGACCGGGCGGACGTTGCGGGCCGCGGGCCTGGAGCTTGTGGGCGAGTCGGTGCTCCACTCCGAGGCGATCATGATTGCCAAGCGGGGGGCGGAGCTGTCGGCCGCCCACGAGCGGCTGCTGCGCCGGGTCCAGGGTGTCCTCGTCGCTCGGCGTTACGTGATGATGGACTACGACGTGCCTGCCTCCGTGCTGGAGAAGGCCTGCGAGATCACGCCGGGGTACGAGTCACCGACGATCTCGCCGCTGCAACGCGAGGGGTGGGTCGCCGTCCGCGCGATGGTGCTGAAGGCCGAGGTCAACCGCACCATGGATGACCTGTGGGATCTCGGTGCCCGGGGGATTCTGGTCTCCGGGATCCAGGCCTGCCGCCTTTAGCACGGCGAAAGGCCTGGTGGCGTCACCGCTGGGCACAGTGCCCGGCGGTCCGCTGACCGCGCCCGCCGGTCCGCTTTCGCCGACCGGCGGAACCAGCGTTCATGCTTTGATCGGAGCATGCGCGGGATCGGGAACGTCGGGCTGGCAACGGCTGCTTCTGGATTGGCCTCCGACGTCGGCTCGCCGGCTGCGAGCCCCAGCGCGGCGGGGGTCCGGGGCACGGGGGACGAGGGCATGGGGCCCATGCGGAAGGTCCTCGCCGACATCCACGATGCCTTTCAGGGCGACACCTCGGGTTCGGTGGCCAGCTACATCCCCGAGCTCGCCACGGCGGACCCGGACCTCTTCGGCCTCGCGGTCACCACGATGGACGGGCTTCACTACCAGGTAGGGGACAGTCAGGTTCCGTTCACAATCCAGTCGGTCTCCAAGCCGTTCGTGTATGCGCTTGCACTGCGTGACCGGGGCACCGACGACGTTCTGGCGCGGGTCGGCGTGGAGCCCACCGGCGATGCCTTCAACGCGATCACGCTTGAGCCGGGGAGTGGCCGGCCGCTGAATCCGATGGTCAACGCCGGAGCGATCCTCACGTCGAGCCTGGTTCTCGGCAGTGACACCGAGGAGCGTTTCGCCCGCATCCTGGACGGTCTGTCATCGTTTGCGGGCCGGCGGCTGACGGTGAACGAACGGGTTTTCACCTCGGAGCGCGGCACCGGTGATCGCAACCGCGCGATCGGCTTCCTGATGCGTGGCGCCGGCGCGCTGCGCGGCTCCGTGGACGAGATCTGCGACGTCTACTTCCGGCAGTGCTCGGTCGAGGTGACCGCGGCTGACCTGGCGATGATGGCGGGCACGCTGGCCCACGGCGGGGTCAACCCACGCACCGGCGAGCGGGTGCTCGACGAGGAGCACGTCAACCACGTGCTGACCGTCATGGTGACCTGCGGCATGTACGACCGGGCCGGAACCTGGTTGTTCCGGGTGGGCCTGCCGGCCAAGAGCGGCGTGGCGGGTGGGGTCTGCGCGGTGTTGCCCGGTCAGCTCGGCATCGGGGTCTTCAGCCCGCCGCTAGACGAGGTGGGAAACAGCGTCCGGGGGGTCCGGGCGTGCGAGATGCTGGCGTCCCGCTTCGCGCTGCATCTGCTGGCGCCGCAGGGCGAGCCGCCGCATCCGGTGCGCGGGACACACCGTGGCGACGCGCTGAGCTCGAAGCGGCTGCGCGGTGCGCGGGAACGTGCCGCGCTCGCCCGATCCGGTTCCGCCATCGCCATCCACGAACTGCAGGGCGACCTGGTGTTCGCCAGCGCGGAGCGGGTCGTCCGAACTGTCCGGGCGAACCTGGACGGTGTGCGCTGGGTGGTGCTTGACCTGCGGCGGGTCGCCGCGGTCCGGGAGCCTGCGGTCGAGCTGATCCGGGTCATGGTCGACGACCTCGCGGCGCAGGGAACGACGGTGCTTTTCGCTGATCCACGGGCGATATCGGGCGTCGACCGGCTGATGCGCGGCACGGCCAACACGATGCGGCTGCCCGACCTGGAAACCGCTCTTGAACACGCGGAGGAGGCCCTGCTCGCGGCCGAGGACCTGGCCACCCCTCCGCCGACCGCGTATGTCGACCTCGGAGCGCAGGAACTGCTCGCTGATCTCGCCGACCTCGGTGAGCAGGCCGCCCACGCCGTCGCCGACGCGTGTGAGCGTCGTTCCTACGAGGTCGGTGACACGATCTTCGATGTCGGCGAGCCGGCGGACGCGCTCTTCTTCGTGACGCGTGGGGTGGTGAACGCGCTGGCCCCGAACTCCGACGGGACCAGGTGGTTCCGCCTCAGTGCGATTCCGGCCGGGAGTGCCTTCGGTGAGCTCGCGCTCGTCGAAGGCGGCCGGCGGTCCACCCGCACGGTGGTGGCCCAGCCCGCGACCTGCGAAGTGCTGTCCGTCGAGGCCTTCGCGACGCTGCTGCGAGACCAGCCGGACGTGTACAACGCGCTGGTCCGTTCGATCGCGCGGAGCCTGTCGTCCCAGCTTCGCCAGGCCACGTTGGAGATCCAGTCGCTGGAGGAGTGACTGCGGGACCGCGAGACCGTGTAACCGCTGGTCATGCGGTCCCGCGGCTGGTCAGCGGACCCGCATGATCAGCGACATGCCCTCGCTGCGGGTGGCCGGGCTCAGGAACTGGCCGCGCACCGCCGACGTCACGGTGGTCGCTCCCGGCTTGCGAACCCCCCGCATGGACATGCAAAGGTGCTCGGCCTCGACGACGACCATGACACCACGTGGGTCCAGAACGTCGACGAGGGCGTCGGCGACCTGCGAGGTGAGGCGTTCCTGAACCTGCGGCCGCCGGGCATAGAGGTCCACCAGGCGGGCGAGCTTGGACAGGCCGGTGATCTGGCCCTTCTCGTTCGGGATGTAGGCGACGTGCGCCTTGCCCGCGAAAACCACCAGATGGTGCTCGCACAGTGACGAGAAGTCGATGTCGCGGACGAGGACCATCTCGTCGTGACCCTCGTCGAACACCGTGGTGAGGACCTCCGCGGGGTCCCGGCCGAGCCCTTCGACCGCCTCCTGGTAGGCGCGGGCGACCCGGTCGGGCGTCTTGCGCAGGCCTTCGCGGTCCGGGTCCTCGCCGATGCCGATCAACAGTTCGCGGACGGCCCGCGCGACCCGGTCGTGGTCGAACGGCCGGACCATGTCGGGCCGCTTGGGCCGCTTGCGTTCCGTGCTCGCAGAACTCGCCGATGACCCGTTGCCACCGCCGTTGTTGGCGTCGGTTCCTTCGGAGAGGGCCGTACGCTGATCGACGCCGACGAGGCCTGAAGCCGGGTCACTCGCCTGCTGCGAAACGGTCCTCGCCTGCTCGGAATCGGCGGTCAACGGCGTCTCCTGTCCTCATCGTTGTCCCAGGTGGGTGGCGCCCACGGGTTCGAGATCCGGGGTGTCTCCGGCGCCGGGTCTCCGGCCGCCCCAGGTGCCTGAGCAGGGCCGCCGGAGCCGGGCGCAATGTGCCCGGTCTGCGCGGGGTCGCTGCCCGGGGCTGGCGTGTTCTGGGCGGATGTCGGGTCGGCCGACCCCGCGGGACGCGCATGCCCGCCGGACCCGTTGCCGTTGCCGTTCGGCGCACCGCCGTTGGTGGCGCCGGGGTGGCGCGTGCCGCCGTTCGCGGCGTGGCCGGCCGGACCGCCCTTCACCATGTCGGAGACGTTGGTCGGGACCAGGCCCAGCTCGGCCGGGGTCTGGACCGGCGGCCGGTCCGACGGGATGCGCCGCCCGACGCCGGTGTACGAGCCCCGGCTCGGGCGCTTCTGCACCGTGGCGAAGACCTCCAGGACGTCGTCCTTGCTCAGGGTCTCCGAGTCCATCAGGCGCAGCACCAGGTTGTCGAGGACGTCCCGGTAGGTCACCAGGATCTCCCACGCCTCGTCGTGCGCGGCCTCGATCAGCCGGCGCACCTCGTCGTCGATCTCGCTGGCGACCTCTTCGGAGTAGTCCCGCTGGTGGCCCATGTCGCGGCCGAGGAAGACCTCACCGGACTCGCTGCCGAACTTGATCGCGCCGAGCTTGTCGCTCATGCCGTACTGGGTGATCATCGCGCGGGAGATCTGGGTGGCCTTCTCGATGTCATCGCTGGCACCGGTGGTGGGCTCGTGGAAGACGAGCTCCTCCGCGGTGCGGCCACCGAGCAGCACGGCCAGCCGGTCGAGCATCTCCGACCTGGTCGACAGGTACTTGTCCTCCAGCGGCAGCTGCATGGTGTAACCGAGGGCGCGCCCACGCGGCAGGATTGTGATCTTGTGAACGGGGTCGGCGTTGGGAAGCGCGTGCGCCACGAGCGCGTGACCGCCCTCGTGGTAGGCGATGCGCTTCTTCTCCTTCTCGTTCATCGCCCGGGTCTTGCGCTCGGGCCCGGCCATCACCCGGTCGATCGACTCCTCCAGCAGAGCCGACGAGATGAATCGGACGTCCGACCTCGCCGCCAGCAGGGCGGCCTCGTTCAGCACGTTCGCCAGGTCGGCACCGGTGAAGCCGGGCGTGCGACGGGCGATGGTCAGCAGGTCTACGTCGGGACCGATCGGCTTGCCCTTGGCGTGGACCTTGAGGATCGCCTCGCGCCCGAGCAGGTCGGGCCGGTCGACGACGATCTGGCGGTCGAAGCGGCCGGGGCGCAGCAGCGCGGGGTCGAGGATGTCGGGCCGGTTGGTGGCGGCGATCAGGATGACGCCGCCCTTCACGTCGAAACCGTCCATCTCGACGAGGAGCTGGTTCAGCGTCTGCTCGCGCTCGTCGTGGCCACCGCCCAGGCCGGCGCCGCGGTGCCGGCCGACGGCGTCGATCTCGTCGACGAAGATGATCGCGGGGGCGTTCGTCTTGGCCTGCTCGAACAGGTCACGCACCCGGCTCGCGCCGACACCGACGAACATCTCGACGAAGTCCGAGCCGGAGATCGAGTAGAAGGGGACGCCGGCCTCACCGGCGACCGCCCGGGCGAGCAGGGTCTTACCGGTTCCCGGCGGCCCGTAGAGCAGGACACCCTTGGGGATCTTGGCGCCGATGGCCTGGAACTTGCCCGGATTCTCGAGGAACTCCTTGATCTCCTGGAGTTCCTCGATCGCCTCGTCCGAGCCCGCGACGTCGGCAAACGTGGTCTTTGGCGTGTCCTTACTGACCAGTTTTGCCTTGGACTTCCCGAAGTTCATGACGCGGTTGCCGCCGCCCTGCATCTGGTTCATGAAGAACAGCAGCAGAGCGACGATCAGCACGACGGGCAGCAGGTTCAGCAGCAACGAGACGAGCACGTTCCCGCGGTCGACGGTGACGTTGTACTTGACGTTCTGCGCCTTGAGCTCGTTGGCCAGGGCGATGGCCTGCTCGGTCGCGAAGGACGCCTCGTACTTCTTGCCGTTCTCGAGCTTGATCCGGATGATCTGCTTCGAGTCCTGGATCGTCGCGTCGACCACGCGGTTCTCGGGCGCGGCGCTGGCACTCTGGTCGATCTTCTGCTGGACGGCGCTGAGTTCCGTCTTCTGGTACTCACTCGGCCCGGACAGCACGCCTGTCGTGAGAATGATCACGAAGAGGGCCAGGAGTAGCAGGGGTACCCAGCCGCGGAAGATTCTTCTTGGAGTCATCTGTTTGGAACGCCGGACACAAGCGTTCCACCCTCCTGCCCTGTGTGCTGCCCTCGATCGGGATTCCCTTGTGCCGAGGGTACCGCCGGCACGCGCATCTCACCGCGCGTACATCCGAGCAACGGACCGCGGGCCCGCCCTGTTCCACGCACCGGGGTCGGAACTGGGCGCGCCCTCGCGCCGGACGAGCCGTGAGCCTGCGCGGTGAGCCTCAGGCGCGGCGGGCGATCGCCTCGGGTGTCAGCGTTCCCACGAACGGCAGAGTCCGGTAGTGCTCGGCGTAGTCGAGGCCGTAACCGACGACGAACGCGCTCGGGATGTCGAAGCCCACATACCGCAGGTCGACGTCCACCGTGATGGCCTCGGGCTTGCGGAACAGCGCCAGCACCTCAAGCGACGCCGGCCCGCGTGACCGCAGGTTCTTCAGCAGCCAGGACAGCGTCAGGCCGGAGTCGATGATGTCCTCGACGACGAGGACGTCACGGCCCTCGATCGACCGGTCGAGGTCCTTGAGGATGCGGACGACCCCGGACGACGACGTCGTCGACCCGTAGGACGAGACGGCCATGAAGTCCATGGTGATCGGGACGGACAGCGCCCGGGACAGGTCCGCCATGACCATGACCGCACCCTTGAGCACCCCGACCAGCAGGATTTCGCGGCCGGCGTAGTCCGCGTCGACGCGCGCGGCCAACTCTGCGATCTTGGCCGCAATCTCCTCCTGGCTGACGAGGACGTCGTCGATATCCGGATGAATCCGGGCTCGAGCGGACTCATCCGTCGGATGCGAAGTGCGGTCGTTGTCGGGCTTCGCCGTCGCGGCCTGGCTCACCGGCCTGTCCTCCTGGTTGTGCGGTGGGTGGGCCGGCCCTCGCCCGCCGGACTCTGCAGCTTCGGCGACGATCGGGGTATCTGGACCGACAATGGCGATCCTGCCACCCGTTCGGCGTGCCAGCACGCCCGACGGGAGTGGCACGGGCCTCTGCCCGCGCCAGCGGGTCACCAGCTCCTCGATCGCCCAGACATGCCCGGCCCGCAGCGCCGAGGCCGAGGAACCCGCCGTCAGCGCCGCGCGCCGCAGCACGCGGCTGCGCACGGCCTGGGACAGGCCCGCTAGCGCTTCGACATCGAGCTCTACCCGCGCGGCCGGCGCCCGCGCGGATCCGGCCGCGTCCTGCTCCTGCTTCTGCTTCTGCTTCTGCTCCAGCTTCTGGTCCTGCTTCTGGTCCGGAGCCGGACCAGAAGGAGCCGGACCAGAAGCGGTGGTGAGATCGAAGTAGGTCGCGTCGGCCAGCTCGTCCAGCGCCTCGGCGTCCGCGCGCAGCAGGTCGGCGGTGCGGGCGAGGGCCTGCGCGATTCCCGGCCCGAGCTCGGCTTCCAGCACCGGCAGCACCCGCGACCTCGTCCGGGCCCGGGCGAACGCGGGATCGGCGTTCGTCGGGTCCTCCCAGTACGGCAGGCCCAGGAACTGGCAGGCCTGGCGGGTCTGGTCCCGGCGTAGCCCGAGCAACGGGCGGCGGATCAGCCCGTCAAGGGCCGGCATGCCGCTCAACGAGCGGGCGCCGGAGCCCCGGGCCAGGCGTAGCAGCACGGTCTCGGCCTGATCGTCGAGGGTGTGGCCGAGTAGTACGGCCTGCGCGTCGAGGCGTCGAGCCGCCGCGAGCAGGGCTTTCCTACGCTCGTCCCGGGCGGCGCCCTCAGAGCGGGGGGACGGGGCCGCGAGGATCTCCACCAGGGACAGCCCCAGCGCCCGGCCCTGAGCCGCGACGTCCTCGGCCCGCGCGCGTGAGTTGTCATCCCAGGCGTGATCCACCGTCAGCAGACCGGCCCGCAGCGCACGCCGGGGAGCGACGAAGGCCACCGCGGCCGCGAGTGCCAGCGAGTCGGCGCCGCCCGAGCAGGCGACCAGCACCAGGGCGCCCGGTGGAAGGTCGGCCACCGCGTCGCGGACACCGAGGCGCACCGCCGCGACGGCCGGTGCGGGCATGCCCCGCGGGGTCTGGGGCGTCGCCGGCCGAGCCGCCGTCACGAAGACCTGGCCGACACGTTGATCTGAGCCCTCAGGCCGTCAGGCCGACATCGACGGCCGGGTGCCGAGCACCCGCAGCATCCACGCCCCGGGGTCGGCCAGCTCCGACCTGGTCGGCAGTGTCTGTGGCGACTGCCAGACGTGGTTGAAGCCCTCGACACCGGCGTCGGCCACCACGGCCCGGACGAAGGCGCCACCCTGGCGGTACTGCTGCATCTTCAGGTCGAGCCCGAGCAGACGCCGCAGGAACCGGTCGATGGGTGAGCCGCCGGAGCGGCGGTTGTCGAACTTGGCCCGGATGTCGGCCACCGTCGGCACGACCAGCGGGCCGACCGCGTCCATGACCTGGTCGGCGTGGCCCTCCAGCAGGGTCATCAGCGCCTGGAGCCGGTCCAGGACGGCGCGCTGCGCCGGTGTCTGCAACGCCTCCACCACGCTCGGCGCGTCCGGGCCGTGATCGCGGACAGCGCTGCGCAGCGCCGTCACGGCCGCGCGCACCCGGTCGGCAAGGACGTCCGGGTCGAGATCGGTGGCGGCGATGAACGACGTGATCTCGGACTCGAGGTGCTCGCGAAGCCAGGGAACCGCGGTGAACTGGCTGCGGTGGGTCTGCTCGTGCAGGCACACCCAGAGCCGGAAGTCACGCGGGACGACGTTGAGCGTCTCCTCGGCGTGGGCGATGTTGGGCGCCACCAGGCTCAGCCGACCCACCGGGAGCGCGGCCGCGGCCGCGGCCTTGGCGAGCGACGGCAGACCCGCGCCTGGGCCGCCCTCCTCGTACTCCTCCGGCGGCAGGAAGATCTCGAACTGGCCGAGAACCTTGCCGGCGAGGTAGGCCAGGGCGGAGCCGATCTGGATCCCGGTGACGCGGCGCCCCACGTTCGCGGAGAGGCGGCTGCGGTTCTGGTCGGACAGCTTCTCCATCAGCGGCGCGGTGGCGACCCGCAGGCCCGCGACGTTGGAACGCACCCATTCGGGTCGGTCGACGACTGCGATCGGTGTCGCGGGACCGGCGGGAACCAGCTGCGTGTAGTCCTGTACGTGGCCCTCGGCAACCACGGCGAGCCTGCGAAGCTCGGAGACGATTTCATCCGCCTGCGCTCGGGTGCGCTGCGGGCCAGGACGGACGAGTTTCTTCGCAGTTGCCACAGCGAGGCCCCAGTCGACCAGCTCAGCGTCCACGAATATGAGCGTACCGGGCCTCCCGCGGGTTGGCTTGCCCGATCGGACGACCCGCTTGCGGAACGTAGCGGTTGCGCCGGACCCGGATCAGCGCCCGGCCGAGGCAGACGGCCGGGCCGGTGTCTGAGCGCCCGAGGCTCCCGCGGCACCCGCGGCGCCGGTACTCGGCACGTTGGTGGATGTCGTCGCCGAGCACCCGCACGAGGCGAGAGCGGTGGCCACCCGATCCAGCGCCATCTTGGTGAGGCCCTGCTCCTCGACCGGCGCGAACAGTCCGAACAGCAGCAGCCGACCGTCGGCGTCGGTGACCATGCCGGCAAGACTTGTCACGATGCGCAGGCTTCCCGTCTTCGCGCGGACGACACCCGCTGCCGCGGAGGTGTCCCCGGCGCTGTAGCGGTCGCCGAGAGTGCCGGTGAAGCCCGCCACCGGCAGCCCGGACAGCACGGTCCGCAACGCCGGACGCCCGGGCATGACCGCCGTCCGCAGGGCCGCGACCAGGGTCGCCGGTGCGATTCGGTCCTCGATGGAAAGCCCGCTGGTGTCCTGCAGCGAGGCTCCGTCGGTGGGGATCCCCGCGTCGCGCAGCGCTGCGAGCACGCCGGCGGAGGCGCCGGCGAACGTCGCCGGCAGCCCGCGGGCGATCGCGACCTGACGGCCCAGACTCTCCGCCAGGTCGTTGTCGGAGTCGGTGAGCATGCGCTCGACCAGCACCGGGATCGTCGGGCTCTGGACGGAGGCGACCTCCTGTGCGCCGGCATCCGCGCGGCCGGTCGCCACGGTGCCGACCGAGACACCCGCCGTGCGCAGTGCCGAGGCGAAGGCCCCGGCCGCGGCCGCGTCCGGGGTGGTTGTGCGTGCCCCGGCCGCATCGGGTGCCCGGCGCCCGGCATCCACCTCCAGCGCCGACACCGGTGTGACGTTGCCATCGGTGACGTACCCGTCGCGCCAGCCGGCGGCCTGGGCGGGCCCCTCGTAGACGGTCCCGTCGCCGATCACCGCGGCGACGGAGGTGATCCCGGCGTCGTGGACCTGTTTGGCCAGATCGCTCAGACGGGCCGCGGGCGGGTAGTCGACGGGCTCCGTGTTCGCGGTCAGGGTGGGATCACCACCGCCGACCAGCCACAGCGTTCCCCCCTGCGAGGCGGCGGAGCCACCAGCCGGCGGCAGGTAGACCGCTCGGGTGACCAGGCGTTTGTCGGGGGTGAGGGTGGTGAGCGCCGCGGTCGCGGTGGCGATCTTGATCGTCGAGGCGGGGGCGGTGGGCTCGGTGGAGCGCTGGGCGAACAGCACCTGACCGGTCAGCGCGTCGACGACCAGGGCCGCCGGGTTGCCGAGCACGGGGTCGGCGAGTGGCCCGGTCAGCCGCGCGGTGACCGCTGCCGGGTCGGCCTGCGGCGCGTCGGGGTCGAGCCCGGGCAGGGCGGAGGCCTCGACCCGGGTGCCTGAGCCGGGTGATGCCGGGCTGCCCGGGGTTGCCGTGGGCCCGGGCGTGGGCGACAGAGATCCGGCCAGCAGCGCGCCGGCCAGGGCCGTGAGGCCACCGGTGCGCGCGGCCAGCGGCACTGTTGTCACCTGCGGAAGACTACGCAGGCTGGCTGTGGCTGGACAGCGTCGTGCCGTCCACGTGTCGGCCTGGTATTTTTGAGATCTTGATGTCGATTGTGGTGGACGCCCTCGTTTGGGTCCTCGAACGTCCGGGCTCTGGAACATCGGGGGTGCCCAGGCCACCGGCCGCGGCTGAGTGGCTTTCAGGCGAGCGGGAACATCTCTGACACGTGAGCCGGCGAGGCGCCCGCACCGAGGAGGCGTATCCGCGAGCGGCGCGGGTCGGATACGGAGAAGACCACACCTTGGCGCCCGCACCGAGGTGGAACGGGCACGATGTACACGACCCGCGTGGGTTTCCGGTCGCGACGCACGTGCACGGCGAGTCGGATGTCGGACCGGGACCCCGTCGAGTTCCGTCACCGCACGCAGGGCACAGTGGGTCCGCACCGCCTCCAGGCGCCCCCGGGCGCAGGCATGCGGGCACACCGCGCCCGGATCCGGCCGTCGGCCGGATCGCGTGGGCGTGGTTCGGCGGGGGCACCACCGACGTGAAGGCGTCACCAAACCAGTTCCGGCCTTCGGCGCCGGACGGACCGAAGGAGACAGGGAACGGCGTGGACCTTGAGTTCGATGTGACCATCGAGATCCCCAAGGGGCAGCGCAACAAGTACGAGATGGATCACCACACCGGGCGCATCCGGCTCGACCGGATGTTGTTCACGTCCACTCACTACCCGTCCGACTACGGCTTCATCGAGGGCACCCTCGGTCGGGACGGCGATCCGCTCGACGCGCTGGTCCTCCTGGAGGAGCCGACCTTCCCGGGCTGCCTGGTGCGGTGCCGGACGATCGGCATGTTCCGCATGACGGACGAGAAGGGCCCGGACGACAAGGTGCTGTGTGTTCCGGTGGCGGACGTCCGCCAGGAGCACCTGCGTGACATCCGTCACCTTCCGGAGTTCGACCGGCTGGAGATCCAGCACTTCTTCGAGGTCTACAAGGACCTGGAGCCCGGCAAGTCCGTCGAAGGCGCCTCCTGGGTCGACCGGCGGGACGCCGAGAAGGAGATCCTCGACTCGATCACCCGGCTCAAGGATTCCGAGGAGGCCGGGCACGGCGCCGACGACACGACGGCGCACGCCCACACGGCCTGACGCCGGGGCGGCTGACGCGATGGAGACGGCGATGCGCTGACCGAGCTGGCGCGTTGCCGCGGGCGGCTGGTGGGGAAGGATTCCCCCGGCCGCCCTTTTCGCTTGTGGCGGGGGTTTCCCTGCTGGGACTGCGTTTGAGCCGGAGGCGGGGATTGAACCCGCGACCTATCGCTTACGAGGCGATTGCTCTGCCACTGAGCTACTCCGGCGTCTGGCAGGTGCATGTGGTGCTGCAAACTCCGACACCGCCCTGCCCGGGACGAGTATGCCAGACGGAGGCCGGTGAGCGATCGGCGCCCGTGGTCGGCGATCCAGCGGCACCTGGAACGGCACGATGCGCGGCATGATCGGTGGATGGGTGCTCCGGTCCGGGGTCCCGCCGGGGTGGGCGTGCGGGGCGGGCGGACCGAACGTGCGCGATCCTCCCCGGGCGGGCGCCGGGCGGGAGCGCCGGGCGTGCGAGGGAGGCGCGAGGTCCACTGTGGTCCCCGACGTCACCGATCGGATGTTCTGTGCGTCACGCCACATCATGTGGACGTTGGGTCGCTTTTCAGGGGCCGAGTTATCGCGATGCGTACCGATCGCATGCTCGGTGCGCCTTTCCGTTACGAAACTGAATGTGGATGCTCCGGCGTGTGGGGCTCGTGGTGTCGAAAAGGCACCCCCGGTCGCAGTGGCTCCGGTGAGGTTGCGTAGGGTTTCGCACCATGACCGGGGCCGGGGAAGGTGCGCCAGGCACGACGCGCGGAGCGTCGCTGCTTGTTGCCGAAGACGACGAGGCATCGCGAATCGCACTGGCACGCAGCCTTGAGCGATTCGGGTACCGGGTGCTGGAGGCCGCGGACGGCGAGGCTGCGCTGCGGTTGTTCCAGACCACAGAGGTAGACCTCGTTGTGCTTGACGTGGCCATGCCGCGGATGGACGGGTTCGCCGTTCTGAGCCGGCTGCGCCAGACCAGTGAGGTTCCGGTGATCATGCTCACGGGCCGCGCGGAGGAGGTTGACCGCGTCGTGGGCCTCGAGCTGGGTGCCGACGACTACGTGGTCAAGCCCTACTCGCTGCGTGAGCTGGTGGCCCGGGTCCGGGCCCGGCTGCGGCGCCGGCCGGTCGAGGCGCCGCCGCAGCGCACCGGCGACGGCAACGAGCCCCTGATCTACGGTGACGTCTCCATCGACCTGCGTGCGCGGGAGGTGGCCGTGGCCGGCGAGCGGGTGGACCTGACCGCTCGTGAATACGAGCTGCTCGCGTTCCTCGCCCGCCATCCCCGTCGGGTCTTCAGCCGTGAGGAACTGCTGGAGCAGGTGTGGGGCACCCGCTTCCAGGACCCGGCCACGGTGACCGAGCATGTCCGCCGGGTGCGTACCAAGGTGGAGGGCAGGCCCCCGCAACGCCGCCTCGTCACGACCCTGCGCGGGATGGGCTACCGCTTCGACCCGTGAGGTGTGAGGTTGTCGGCTGGCGTAGCTCCTTGTCGTCCTCGTGAAGCTCGATGACCGAGCCGTTCGGGACGGGGTTGCGCTGCTGGTGCTCCCGGTAGCCGCCCATGTCCAACCGCTGGACCCGGCCGGCGCGGCTTCGCAGGCACCAGTCCACCGCCCGGATGAACATCCCGTGGCTGAAGACCACGACAAGGCCGGGTGGCGCCAGCCGTAGCCGGGCGAGGAGCCGGTCAGCCCGGTCCAGGAGGCCGGCGAACGACTCGCTGCCCACTTCTGGTCGGTCGACGTGGTACGGGTTCGCCGTGAGCCAGTAGGAGCTCGCGTACGGTGCCCGGTCACGGTCGCTCATCGGCTTGCCGTGCAGGCTGCCCAGATAGGTGAACTCGTGGACCTCCCAGATCTCCTGGGGGGTGGTGGGGAACCTGCGGGTGGTCGGCTCGGCGGTCAGCTGGGACCGCAGAAATCCTGAGACCACAATCAGGGACGGATCCCGCGGAACCGCGTCCGCGACGAAGTCAGCCTGCCGCAGCCCGAGATCGGTGAGACCGATGCCGTCCGGGTCCGCGCCGGGCTGCCCCGCGTTCGCCGTGCTCTCCCCGTGGCGTACCAGCCACACCAGCCGTCCCACTATCGCCCCCGAACCTTGGTGGGTTGCTCGCCGGTCCGCACGCCCGCCCGTGCGCGGCGCCTACTGTTCCGGACGTCGTCGCGACCGCCGGCGCCGAGCGGACGGATCCTGGCCGCCCGGGTCCATCTCGTCGTTTGGCTCTGCCTGGTCGTCTGGCTCTGCCCGGTTGCCTGGGGCCACCTGGCTGCCTGCGTTCGGTGAGCCGTGGGCCGCCTCGTAGGCCTTTCTCGAGCCGCAGACGTCCGCACGGGAGCAGCTGTGCCGGCTCCCGTCGTCGAGCGCGACCGTGACCTGCTGGCGAGGCACGTCATGGCTGACCACACGGCCGTCACCGGCGGGGATCGACACCGCCGCCCCGACGGCGGGAACCGCCGCGGTGAACTCCTCGTATAGCGGATGCTCGTAGCGCAGGCAGCACATGAGCCGGCCACAGGCGCCGCTGATCCGCATCGGGTTCAGCGAGAGGTTCTGATCCTTGGCCATGCGCACGCTCACCGGCTCGAAGTCGGTGAGAAAGGTCGAGCAGCACAGATCCCGGCCGCAGGAGCCGATCCCGCCCTGCAGCTTGGCGCTGTCGCGGGCCGAGAGCTGGCGAAGCTGCACCCGGGCGGCCAGGGTCCGATTGAGGTCACGGACCAGCGAACGGAAATCGACCCTGTTCTCCGCGGTGAAGAAGATGGTGATCGCGTTCGTCTCGAGAACGACGTCCACGCCGATCACCTTCATCGGCAGCCCGTGCTCCCGGACCAGCCGGCGGGCGGCGACCCTGGCCTGTGCCCGGCGCCGCCGGGCCGCGTCGTTGCGGCGGAGATCCTCGTCGCCGGCGAGGCCGACCAGCACGGGGAGGCCGCCGACGTCCTCACTGACCCACTGCGGTGCCCAGACGCAGGTCGCGACCTCGGGCCCGTCGTCGGTGGGCACCAGCACCCGGTCGCCTACCCGCGGGCTGTGCGGACCGGGATCGGCGTAGTACAGACGACCCCGCCTGGAGAAGGACACCGCGCACATCATCGGCATGCGACGGCCGCCGCCTTCCACACTCGCGGGTCAGGGACACCCGAAGACTACGACGCGTCCGGCCGCTTGGCTCCCTGTTCGCCCATCTCCGTCCTGCCTCCTCCGGGCTTCTATGCTTCCGAGCAAAAAGTGAGGATCTTGGCTGTTGCGGCAACCGAAATCCTCACTTCTTGCGGATTGCCAGGCACCTCGGCACCCCATTTGCGCCTCTTGATATGAATTGCTCGCGCAGCCCCAGGGCCCAGGCGCAGCCGGGACGGACCTGCCCAACGGCGGCGGAAACGCGAAGCTCGCGATTCCGTGACGGACTCCACGACTACCAGAATCCTTCACACTTCGTGATTGACAGGCAGCCCGGCTAGCCGATCCGGGCGCCGTCAGGCAGCCGGTAGACGGCGAACGGTGCGACGATCACCGGCCGGGCGACGTTGCGGACCGGTGTCCCGCCCGGAGTCCAGCCCATCTCCTGGCCGTGGTGCGCATGGCCGTGGACGGCCAGCGTGGTCGTGGGCTCCGCCGCGGCCATGCCGATCAGATCACCCGCGTCGAGCGGGCCGGGATCCGCGGCGGCATCGACGGCGGGTGCCGCGGCCGGAGCCGGCGGCGCCGTGCCCGCGCGGGAGCCGTCGATCGCGGCACCGAGCAGGAGGCTGCCGAGAAACCGATGGATCTCCGGCGCCTCGCCGGTCAGCGTCTCCATGACCGGCGCGTAATGGGTCAGCGCGATGCGGACGTCGGTGTCCAGGGACGCCAGTGCGTCGCGCAGGCGGTGGGCGGCCGTTCCGTCGGTGGCGGCCCTCCCGGCATCCTGGCCGTCGGAGAACCCCGTCACGCCCGCGACGCCGACCGCGCCACTGGACGTCTCGATGGTCGCGGCGGTGCCTTCGAGCACGATCGCGCCGGCGTCGCCGAGCATCGCGGCGACCTGGCCGCCCGCGCCGGCGTCGTGATCGTGGTTGCCGAGCACCGCCACGACCGGAAGATCGAGACCGGTGACGACGGAGCACAGCTCCGCCGCGGATTCCAGATCGCCGGCGTTGGTGAGATCGCCGGCCAGCAGGAGAAGATCCGCGACCATGGCGGCCCGCTGGTAGAGGGGACGGAGCCGATGCGCGGACCCGGGAACGACGTGGAGATCCCCGACAGCCGCAACCCGCATGATCATCCCCTCGTCGCGGGCGAACCGCGACTTCCCGCCTGGTCTCTCGCCCGATCAGTCGGTCTCCGCCGGAGGCCGGCGGTGACCCTTGCCGCTGAAGGCTCTCATGCGTCGCGCAACGCGAGCGCGAGAGACTCGGTGGCGAGCTGTGGTACGAGCCCCGGATTGTCCGCGAGCGCCTGCCGGGTCGCCAGGACAGCCTCCCACCGCCGCAGCGTCTGCTCGGGCGTGGCGGCGGAGGCCAACTGCGCCGTGGCATCCGCGTGGTCTGGATGTACCAGGGTGACATCGGCGCGTAGCTGGCTGACCAGGACGTCCCGGTACAGGCCGGCGAGATCGACGAGGGCCCGGTCGAGGGAGTCGAGCACCGTTCGCCGCCCACGGCTCTTCTGCGCCCGCTCCAGCTCCTTGAGCGCGCCGGCGGCGCCCCTGACCTGGATCGACCGCGGCTTGGCGCCTGCGCCGCCACCGGCCCGACCGCCGCCCCGGGTGGAGGCGGACCGGGTGCCGGCCGAGGTGGCGCCGACCCCGAGGGCTGTCTTGAGCGCCTCGGTCTCGGCCTCGTCCCGATCAGCACCCGCCGCCTGGGCGTCGGCGGTCGCCGCTTCCACCAGATCGGCGGCGGCGGCCAGGCAGTCGCCGGTGCGCCTCAGCCGGGACGGCAGGCGCAGCACGGCGTCCCGGCGGGCCCTGGCCTGGGGGTCCGCGGCCAGCCGCCGGGCCTGCCCGACGTGCCCCTGCGAAGCCTGTGCGGCGACCCGGGCCAGCTCCTCGTCGGCACCCTCGCGGACGAGGACGGCGACGACGTCCTCGACCGTGGGCAGGCGCAGCGCGACCGAACGGCAGCGGGAGCGGATGGTGGGCAGCACATCGTCGACCGACGGTGCGCACAGCAGGAACACGGCCCGCTCGGCCGGCTCCTCCAGTGCCTTGAGCAGCGCGTTGGCCGCCGAATCGGTGAACCGGTCGGCGTCGTCGATCAGCAGGATGCGCCAGCTGCCCGCGCTGGGGGCGCTCGCGGCGTCCCTGATCAGAGCCCGGACGTCACGCACGCCGATCGACAGCCCCTCCGGCCGGACGGTACGCAGGTCGGCGGCGGTGTCGGACAGGACGGTGTGGCAGGCGGGGCACTGCCCGCAGCCGGGCGGGGTGTTCTCGCAGAGCAGCCCGGCGGCGAAGGCCCGCGCGGCCTCCGCGAGACCGGAGCCTGCGGGCCCGGTGAACAGCCAGGAATGGGTCATGCCCGCGCGGGCGGCCGCCAGCGGGCCGGCGGTGGCCACCAGCGCCGCCGCCTCCGCCGCCGATGTCAGCGTCGAGACCACGGCATCCTGCCCGACGAGCGCATCCCAGACCGTCACGCTGCCATTGTCGGCCACGCTCGGCCTAACCCGCGTCGGCGGTCCGGCGGATCCGTTCGGTGATCACCGAACGGATCTGCCTGTGCAGTTCGGGCGCGGGAAGCGTCGCGTCGACGGTCACGTGTCTGGCGGGGTCCTCGGCGGCGATCCGGCGGAACTGCTCGCGGACCCGCTGATGGTAGGCCGCGCTGTCGCCGGCGGTGCCGCTGTCCGCAGTGGCGGTGGCGTCGGCGGTGCCGCTGTCCGCGGTGGCGGTGCCGCTGTCCGCAGTGGCGGTGGCGTCGGCGGTGCCGCTGTCCGCGGGCGCGGTGGTGTCGGAGGTGCCGTCGGCGGCGGCGGTGGTGGTGTCGCTCCGGCTGGCACGCCGGGGCCGGGTGGTGGGGCGGGGCGCTTTCCGCTCCGTCGGCAGATCCAGCAGGACCGTCACATCGGGGAGCAGCGAATGGGTCGCCCACTGGGCCAGCGCGGCCAGCTCGTCCTGGTCCAGGCGCGGGTCGGCGCCCTGGAAGGCCTTCGACGACGCCGCGTACCGGTCGGCCAGCACGATGGCCCCCCGCGCCAGCGCGGGCTCGATGATCCGCGCGACCTGCTCGGCCCGATCAGCCGCGTCCAGCAGGGCCACCGTCCGGAAATGTGGTCGTGTGGACGGGGCGTCGAGGAGCTCGCGCACGCTGGCGCTGATCGGCGTGCCGGTCTTCTCGCGAACGACCACGACCTCGCGGCCACTCGCGGCGAGCCACTCCTGGAGCAGGTCCAGCTGGCCCTCGGCGCCGGCCGCGGTGTCCCCCTCGATGGTGATGAACAGTCCGGCGTGTCGGAGCCGGCGGCGGCTGCCCGGCCGGCGGCCCCGGACCGCGTTCCACAGCTCCGGCAGCACCGCCTCGCCGGCGTGGTCGTCCATCTGCCGGTAGGAGAAGAGCCCGACGGCCACGGCGAGCAGGCCGCCGCCCAGCAGCACGGCGGTGACACCGTCCGCGCGGACGTTGATGTCCCCCCACAGGTGGACCTCGTGGAAGCCGATCAGCCCGACCAGCGCGGGGGCGGCGGCGAGCACGAGCAGCAGGTCGACCCGCACCAGGGACTGCACCAGCGCGAACGTGCGGCCACGCAGCTCGTCGGCGACCTCGGCCTGCAGCAGCGTGTACCCGGTCACCCAGGCGACACCGGCGAACGCGCCGACGAGCACCACCAGGATGCAGGCGATGACCAGGTTCGGAATGATCGCGACGATGACCAGGGTGATGCCGGCGCCGGTGACGCAGACACCGAAAAGACGGGTTCGGCTGTAGTCCCCGAGCAGCCGCGGACCGGCGGCCATACCGCCGGCCAGCCCGATGAAGACGGCACCGAAAAGCACACCGTAGGCCGAGTCGCCACCGCCGAGGATCTCGACGTAGAGCTTGCCGAGCGCGATCACGCTCCCGGCGCCCGCGAAGCCGCCCAGGATGCCCACAACGAGACCACGGACGAGGCGGTCCTGGCCGACGAACTTCCAGCCTTCGGTGATCGACGCGAAGAAGCCCGGCTCCGGGCCCTGCTCAGGCCGTTCAGCCTTGCCGATCGAGCGCAGGCCCCAGATCACGATCGCGGAGCCGAGGAAGGTCGCCGCGTTGAAGTACAGCGCGAGATCGAGCGAGCGGTCCTCGAAGTAGTGGATGCTCGGGCCCAGCCCACGTGACACCGTGGCCAGCAGGGTGAAGATCGCGGCTGCCAGCGGGGCGGTGCCATAGGTGGTGATCAGGCTCAGCGTGTTCGCCGCCGCCAGCCGGTTGCGGGGGACCAGCCGCGGAATCGAGGCCTCCTTGGCCGGCGCCCACACCAGGCTCACGCACTCGACGAGGAAGGACGCGATCAGCAGCCACTCGAGGGTGTGCACGATCGGGATGGACACGAAGAGCCCGAAACGCATGACGTCGGTGACGACCATGGTCATCCGTCGGTCGAGGCGGTCGGCGATCGCGCCGGCCAGCGGTCCCAGGACGAGAGCCGGCAGCAGGCGGACGATCAGCAGCGAGCCGATCGCGTAGGCCTTGCCGGAGAAGCTGCTGGCGAGCTCGGTGATGAGCGCCGTGGTCGCCAGCAGGCCCAGCCAGTCGCCCAGGCTCGACAGGCTGAGCTGGATCCACATCCGGCGGAACTCGGGGATCCGCAGGACCGCGCGCAGATCGCCGTCCGAGCCGTCGGGGCTCTGCGACCGGGCTGGCGGCGACGGCACGGTGGTGACCGGATGCCGGCTGAGCGTGCGCCGCACCCGCATCCGTGGTTGACGCCGATCGCGTGGACCGCTCGTCAGCGCGTTCGGTGCCGCGGCTGCGGTCGGCTCGCCGGATGCTGCGGCCTCACCTCGCTGGCCCGTCTCGTCCAGCTGGCCCGTCTTGTCCAGCGGGCGGGGCGCGCCGGCGGCGTTCGGTGCCTCCGGCCGCGGGTTCTCGTTCGGAGGGGTACCTCCATGGGAAGGCGGGAGATCGAGTGGCGTGCTCTGGAAGCCGGGCAGGGGGACGGTCGCGTCGGCCAGCGGGGACACGCGCACAGCGGGCTCGCCGCCCGGAGCCTGTACAGGAGTGCCGCCCAGTTCGCCGTGGCTCTCGTCGAGGGGCAGGTCCATCAGCCTGACCGGCGTGAGCCGTTGGAAGCGGCTCCGGTGGCCCCCGCGGCGCCGTTACCGCCGCCGTCGAGGTCCTGGACCGGCGTGGCGCCAGGGCCGTCGGCCGGTGCGGCCTCGGTGGTCCGAGACCTGCGCGAACCGGATCCGGCGGCGGCCGCCGACGTCCCGCCGGCACTCTTCCTGGCCGTCGTCGCTCGGGTCTTCGCGGGGCTCTTGGCGGCTGTGGTCTTCGCGGTCGCCTTCGTGCCCGCCGATTCGGACTTGTCGGCCGGCTCGGAGCTCTTCGCCGTCGAGCGGGTCCTGGCGGTCGCCTTCGCCGTTGACTTGGCGGCCGTCTTCGCGGGCGCCTTGGCGGCTCGGCGGGGTGCCGTGGCGGTCCGGGCGCGACGGTCGGCGAGCAGCTCGGCGGCGCGTTCGGTGGTGATGGATTCGACCGCGTCACCCTTGCGCAGGCTGGCGTTCGTCTCGCCGTCGGTCACATAGGGGCCGAAACGCCCCTCCCGGACGACGATCGGCTTCTCGCTGGCCGGATCCTGCCCCAGCTCGCGCAGCGGCGGGGTCTGCGCGGCCTGGCGCCGCCCCCGTGCCTTGGGCTGAGCCAGCAGTGCCAGCGCCTCCTCCAGGGTGACCGTGAACAGCTGTTCCTCGGTCTCCAACGACCGACTGTCGGTCCCCTTCTTCACATAGGGCCCATATCGCCCGTTCTGGGCAGTGACCTCCGCACCGTCCTCGCCCACCCCGAGAACACGGGGCAGCGTCAGCAGCCGGAGTGCGTCCTCGAGGCTCACGGTTTCCAGGGACATCGTGCGCAGCAGGCTCGCGGTTCGCGGAGGCTCGCTGTCGGTGGTCACGTACGGGCCGTAGCGGCCGGCCTTGGCCGTGATCGACGCGCCGGTCTCCGGGTCGGTGCCGAGCAGGCGGTCCCCGCTCGGCGCGGCCAGCAGCTCCAGCGCACGCTCGACGGTGAGCTCGTCCGGCGCCACCTCGTCCGGGACGCTGGCGCGGGCCTCCCCGTGCTGGACGTACGGGCCGTAACGGCCCACCCGCACGACGACGGGCGCGCCGTCCTCGGCCTTGCCGAGCGGAATCGAGTTGACCTCGCGGGCGTCGATCTCGCCGAGCCGCTCGCCGACGAGGTGCTTGAGGCCCTCGGGTGCGCCCGTACCGTCCGGGTCGGGTGAGCCGAAGTAGAAGCCCGTCAGCCAGTCGGTGGAGGCGGCCGTGCCGGCGGCGATCGCGTCGAGGTCGTCCTCCATCGAGGCGGTGAACTGGTAGTCGACGAGCCGCCCGAAGTGGTCTTCGAGCAGACCGACCACGGCGAAGGCCACGAAGCTCGGGACCAACGCCGACCCCTTCTTCCAGACGTAGCCGCGGTCCTGGATCGTGCCGATGATCGAGGCGTAGGTCGACGGGCGGCCGATCCCCAGCTCCTCGAGGGTCTTGACCAGGCTCGCCTCGGTGAAACGCGGCGGCGGGCTGGTGGTGTGGCCCCGTGGGGTGAGGGTGCGGGTGGCCAGCGCGTCGCCCTGGCGGACGTCCGGCAGCCGCCGCTCGCGGTCCTCGAGCTCGGCGTCCGGGTCGTCGGCGCCCTCGACGTAGGCGCGCAGGAAGCCCGGGAAGGTGATGACCTTGCCGGAGGCGGAGAACTCGGCGTCCTCACCGGCGGACGAGCGCGCGCCGAGCCGGATCGTGGCGCTGGTGCCGCGGGCGTCGGCCATCTGGCTCGCCACGGTGCGCTGCCAGATCAGCTCGTACAGGCGGAACGAGTCGCCGTCGAGCTCGGCGCGAACCTCGCCCGGAGTCCGGAAGTGGTCGCCGGCCGGGCGGATCGCCTCGTGGGCCTCCTGCGCGTTCTTGACCTTCTTGGCGTAGATCCGGGGCCGGTCCGGCACGTACTCGGCGCCGTACAGGGTGCGGGCCTGGTCGCGCGCGGCGGCCAGCGCGGTCTCGGACAGGTTGGTCGAGTCCGTCCGCATGTAGGTGATGTAGCCGTTCTCGTACAGGCGCTGGGCGACCTGCATGGTCCGCTGGCTGGAGAAGCGCAGCTTGCGCCCGGCCTCCTGCTGGAGCGTCGAGGTCATGAACGGCGGGTAGGGCGAGCGGCGGTAGGGCTTCGTCTCGACCGAGCGCACCGCGAACGCGGCGTCGGCGAGGCGCGCCGCCAGCCCCCGGGCGCCGGCCTCGTCCAGCAGGGCGACCGCGTCGGACGTCAGCTCGCCGGTCGGGGCGAAGTCACGGCCGCTGGCGAGACGTCGACCGTCCAGCGCGACCAGGACCGCCGGCAGCGGGGTCGGGTCCAGCGCGGCACCGTCGTGGGCGACGGTCTGGGCGAAGACGCCCTCGATGTTCCAGTACTCGGCGCTGCGGAACCGCATCCGTGCCCGCTCGCGCTCGACGAGGACGCGGGTCGCCACGCTCTGGACCCGGCCCGCCGACAGCTTCGGCATGACCTTCTTCCACAGCACGGGGGAGACCTCGTAGCCGTAGAGCCGGTCCAGGATCCGCCGGGTCTCCTGGGCGTTGACCAGGTTCTCGTTGATCTCCCGCGGGCTGTCGACGGCGCGCTGGATCGCCTGCGGGGTGATCTCGTGGAAGACCATGCGCTTGACCGGGACGGTCGGCTTGAGCGTCTGCAGGAGGTGCCAGGCGATCGCCTCGCCCTCCCGGTCCTCGTCTGTCGCGAGATAGAGCTCGCTGGCGTCCTTGACGAGCGACTTCAGCTTGCTGACCTGGACCTTTTTGTCCGGGCTCACGACGTAGAGGGGCTCGAAGCCGTTGTCGACATCGACGCCGAGCCGGGCCCAGGGCTTGCCCTTGTGCGCGGTGGGCACATCGGCGGCGCTGCGCGGAAGGTCCCGGATGTGGCCGATGCTCGACTCGACCTGCCAGCCGGGGCCGAGGTAGCCCGCGATCGTCTTCGCCTTGGCCGGCGACTCGACGATCACCAGGCGGGTTCCGTCCCGGGCCGTGGTGGCGCCGAAGGCCTCGTGGCTGTCGGCCGGCTCGGCGACCGGCGTGGGCGACCCCGCGGTCGTCCGGCTCGTCGACTTCGTGCGCGGTGGCACTTCTCTCCTCGTCACGGCGTGCTGCATCCGGTGGACTCCTCGGGCCGCGATCCGCCCCGGGGAATCCTCGATCGATCGACCTCTGTCACTTGCTCCAACGTCTGCCCGGGCCGCCTTCGGTACGCACACCGTCGGCACGCCGGCCTTCCCCGCTCCCTGGGCGTGGGCGCGGGCCCGGCGCGACCGGACACCTCCCGCTGCCGGAATCGGCCGCAGGGAGCACCGTACGCCGGTGTGTCGCTGGAGGGACCCCCCGTCCGCCGTCGGGGGCCGAGCGAGTTCTCTCTCCGTGGTCGCACGAGCCACCGACCGCACCATCGTGCCGCGCCATACACCGACTGGTCCAGCGTCAAAAGGATCTCTCCGCCCACCAAACCCGTCGTACGACGGTCGACTGAACTGGCATTACCAGAGCCGGGCCGGGTAGCGGTGCCGCGCCGGTCATGGCCGCCGCGGTGCGGCCGATACGGCCCGTGCCAGTGGCAAGGCTACGGAATGTAAGAGGTCCGACCGGCTTGTGCCGGTCGGACCTCTGGGCGTGGTGATGCGTCGGCGCCGACCCGTCCAGGCCTCGCCGGCCGGCTGTCCAGGCCATGCCGGCGGTTTTGTCAACGGGCCTGGACGGTGTCGGCCCCGGCCGTCAGACCTGTACCTGGGAGTCGGGTTGTGGGGAGAACGCGGGCGGTGACGCGGGCTTCGGCGGCTCGTCGCCGATCCTGGAGCCACGCCGCTTGGAGGTCGCGACAACCGCGATGATCACGGCGACCGCCGCCACCGCGATGCCGATCCGGGCCGGGGTGTTCTCGTCGGCGCCGACGGAGAACTTCACGACCAGGGGAGCGATCAGCAGGCTGACCAGGTTCATCACCTTGAGCAGTGGATTGATCGACGGGCCCGCGGTGTCCTTGAACGGATCGCCGACGGTGTCGCCGATCACCGTCGCGGCGTGCACCTCGGAGCCCTTGCCTCCGTACTTCCCGTCCTCCACCAGCTTCTTCGCGTTGTCCCAGGCGCCACCCGAGTTGGCGAGGAAGACCGCCATGAGAACTCCGCCGGCGATCGCCCCGCCGAGGAAGGCGCCCAGCGGCGGGTAGCCCAGGCCGAAGCCGACCGCGATCGGCGCCATCACCGCGAGAGTTCCCGGTGTGACGAGCTCACGCAGCGAATCCCTCGTGCAGATGTCCACGACGGCGCCGTAGTCCGGCTTCTCGGTGCCCTGCATGATCCCGGGCTTGTCGCGGAACTGCTTGCGGACCTCTGACACGACGCGGCCGGCCGCCCGACCCACGGCGTTGATGGCCAGCCCGGAGAACAGGAAGACCACGGCAGCGCCGATGATCAGCCCGACCAATGCGTCGGGATAGGCAACATTGAGACCACCAACGGTGCCGCGGCCGAGCTCGGGCGCGGCACCGGCGTCGGCCAGCGCGGTGGTGACGGTGTCGGTGAACGACCCGAACAAGGCGGTCGCGGCGAGCACCGCGGTGGCAATCGCGATACCTTTCGTGATCGCCTTGGTGGTGTTGCCCACGGCGTCCAGCGACGTGAGAATCGCCGCGCCGCGCTCGTCGATGCCCTCCGGCCCCGCGGACATCTCCGCGATGCCCTGCGCGTTGTCGCTGACCGGGCCGAACGTGTCCATCGAGACGATCACACCGACCGTGGTGAGCAGCCCCGTCCCGGCAAGAGCGACCGCGAAGAGCGCGATCGTGACGCTGCCGGCTCCGAGGAGATACGAACCGAACACGGCGGCTCCGATGAGCAGTGCCGAGTAGACGGCCGACTCCATGCCCACGCCGATACCGGCCAGGATGTTCGTGGCCGGCCCGGTTGTCGACGCCTCCGCGACACCGAGCACCGGACGCCGGTTCGTCTCCGTGAAGTAGCCCGTGAGCAGCTGGATGGCCGCCGCCAGCGCGATCCCGATGATCACCGCGCTGATGGCGATGACCCGGGGGTCCCCGTCCTGGGTGCTTCCGGCCAGCCCCGGGAACTCCGCGAAGCTGCCCGGAAGGTAGAGCAGGGAGACGATCACCACGCCGATCGCGGAGATCACCGCCGAGATGAAGAATCCACGGTTGATCGCGCTCATGCCGGTGCGATCACCGTCCCGGGGAGACACCGCGAAAATCCCGATGACAGCGGTGATGACGCCGACGGCGGGGATGAGCAGCGGAAAGACCAGCCCGTCCTCACCGAAGGCCTTGACGCCGAGAATCAGTGCCGCGACCAGGGTTACGGCGTAGGACTCGAACAGGTCGGCGGCCATTCCCGCGCAGTCCCCGACGTTGTCACCCACGTTGTCCGCGATGGTCGCCGCGTTGCGTGGGTCGTCCTCCGGTATGCCCTGCTCGACCTTGCCGACCAGGTCCGCACCGACGTCCGCGGCCTTGGTGAAGATGCCGCCGCCGACCCGCATGAACATCGCCAGCAGTGCCGCGCCGAAGCCGAATCCCTCGAGAACCTGCGGCGCGGTGTCCTGGAAGGCCAGGACAACCACCGCCGCTCCGAGCAGGCCCAGGCCGACCGTGAACATTCCGACCACCCCGCCGGTGCGAAAGGCGATCCGCATCGCGGCGGGTTCGCCACTTTCGATGGCCGCCGCGGCCGTGCGGGTGTTGGCGCGGGTGGCCAGCGACATCCCGACGAAGCCGACCAGTGCCGAGAACACCGCGCCGACCACGAAGAACACGGATCGGCCCACCCGCGCACCGGTGTCGTCCGCCGGGAGAAGCAGGAGTACGAAGGGGATTACGATGACGAACCCGGCAAGGGTTCGGAACTGCCGACGGAGGTAGGCTGCGGCTCCCTCCTGAACCGCTCGGCCCACCTCGATCATTTTCGGAGTGCCCGCACTCGCGGCCAGCACCTCGCGGACGAGGTAGCCGGCGACGAGCAGGGCGAGCGCTGCGACGATCGCCACACCGGCGACCAGCCCGACAGCTCCACCGCTAAGGTCGATTGAGGGATTATCGGCCTGTAGGGTGTGGATCGGGGACATGGCTCCTCCCGGTCTGCATTGTCCCGGGACTGCTGTCCCGGTTTGTTCTGTGCACCCTCCGTGACCGTGCTGAGGTGGAAGCGGACGCCCACCGTCCGCGGCCATCGGTCGTCGATCACAGCCAGGTACGTCGCATCCGACGACGTTCTGGGTGGGTGACAGACACAGGTCAGGGCGTGAGCCGCGGTCCGGCGAAAGCCGAACGGTCGCCAGAGACGACTGAGAACGAGGGAAGCGACGCCGGTCCAGACCCGGCGCTGGTTCCCTCGCGCACGGCAAACACCTTCACGCGGCCCTTGCCTGTGGCCCGGGGCCGGACCCACGGGGAACACCAAGGGAAACACCGACGGTCTCGATCAACCGTCGGCGAGATGCGGCGCAGTCTATCCGTAGGTGTGTGACGTGCGCAGGTTTTTCGGTTGTGACTGGCCGGGGATGTTGTTTTTGTTGTAGACGATCCCGTCGCCAGTGGGGCGGTCGGTGGCCCGGTGGGAACAGTGGGATCGCTGGTACCGGGCAGGCGTCATCGCCGAAGGCGGCCGCATCGCCGGGGGCCCCTCCGGTCTCCGGACAGGCCCCCGGCATCCGAGGTCCCGGTGTACCTGCGGCGCCTCGCTCGCCGCGGCTGGTCTCCGCTCAGCCTTCCCGGCGGGCCGATCCAGCGATCTGAGCGGCCAGAGCCGCGTACCCGGCGGAATCGAGGTCGGCGTCCTCCTCGGGCTCGGCCGTGTGCCAGGTCATCTCGACGACGGTGCCGATGCCGTCCTGACCACGCCGGACGGCCACCTCGTCCACCAGCCCTTCGATCAGGGCCAGCCCCAGACCCGATGGCAGCGGCTGGTCGACCTCGGTGCCGGGCACTCCGATGGCCGCGAGGTCGGGCTCCGCCCCCTCACCGAGGTCGAGCAGAGCGTCGACACTGAGCAGGCCGCCGTCGGGACCTGGGGCGATCTCGTCTCCGGCCGCGCCGCTGTCGGAGACGACGACTCTGAACGACTCGGGGGTATCGGTCAGCTCGACATGCACGAACGCCTGGGGATTACTGCGGCGGTTGACTCGGACGGCACGGGCACACGCCTCCCCGACCGCCAACTTGATCTCGTCGATGGCCCCGACCGGCACGCCCGCACGCCTGCTGACCGCGGTGGCGATCATTCTTGCGGTGCGGACATGTCCGGGCAGGGCGGCGAAGCGCAACTCGACGGTGGGCATGCGTCCGAGGACCTGCCTTTCGCGATGGGACCGACTCAGTCGCTGGCGGCGAGGGCATCCTCGACGGAGGAATGGATGGGGAAGACCTTGGTCAGCCCGGTTATCCGGAAGATCTTCAGGATGCGCTCCTGGGTGCAGACCAGGCGCAGCGAACCCTCGTGCGCACGAACCCGCTTGAGCCCGCCGACCAGGACACCGAGGCCCGTGGAGTCGAGGAACTCCACACCCTCCATGTCGACCACCAGGTGGTACGACCCGGCCGAGACAAGATCGATGAGCTGCTCGCGGAGCTTGGGGGCGGTGTAGACATCGATCTCGCCGCCCACCACGACGACCGTGTGGGTCCCTTCCTGACGAGTCGTGAGGGACAGATCCACGGATCCTCCTAGTGGTTCTTCCCGGCGCCCGCGCCTCGGGCAACCGACATCACGGCGGCACTACCCTCCCATGAGGAGGATCAATCCGATGGCTCGCAACACTTTGACGAGCCGACGCCTGTGTGGCCTACGGACGAATCGCTCTCAACCGCGTCCCTCTCGTCCAGGGTGGCGCACCCAAGGGATGCTATCGCTGATCTAGCGTCGAGTGAGCCTGGGTTGGCCCGGCACCGGATGTTCACCACCAGCAGCTTCGGGCCTGGTCGGCATGTCCGCGGTGGGCGTCGGCTCCCGCTGACCGCCTATCGTGACGGGCGTGGGTTCGTCGGCGGCCATCGAGCGTGACCTCGCGCGGGCGGACAGCATCCTGGCCCGGCTCGCCCGTGACAGCCGGCGGGCCGGCAACATCACGCATGTCGAGCATGTACCGTCACGTCCGGGCCGCACGGGGCCCTGGCCGGACTGGGCCGACGAGGTCCTGGTCGGCCGACTGCGCACGGCCGGGATCGACGAGCCGTGGACGCACCAGGCCCAGACCGCCCAGGCGGCGCACGAGGGGCGAGACGTCGTGCTCGCCACGGGCACCGCGTCCGGGAAATCGGTGGGCTACCTGCTGCCGGTGCTCTCACGGCTGCTGGCCGAACCGGGCGCGCGGGCGGTGTATCTCGCGCCGACCAAGGCACTCGCCCACGACCAGCTGCGCTCGGTGCGCTCGCTGCGGCTGACCGGTGTCCGGGCCTCGACCTACGACGGCGACACGCCGGGCTCCGAACGGGAGTGGGTGCGCGCACACGCGAACCTCGTCCTGACCAATCCGGACATGCTGCATCGCGGGATCCTGCCGGCGCACCGTCGCTGGTCCTCCTTCCTCCGCGGGCTGCGTTTCGTGATCATCGACGAGTGTCACGGCTACCGTGGCGTGTTCGGCGCTCATGTCGCGCTGGTGCTGCGCCGGCTGCGGCGGGTCTGCGCCCGGTACGGCGCGCGACCGGTCTTCGTCCTCGCCTCCGCGACGGTGGCCGATCCGGGAATGTCCGCATCGCGGCTGACCGGAGTGGACGTTGAGGTGGTTGACACGGACTCGTCCCCCCGCGGCCCTGTGGACTTCGCCCTCTACGAGCCGCCACTGATCAGGGGGTCCGTGCAGGCTGGCGGGGTGGGGTCGGTTGGCCTCGCCGGTGCTGCTGGCCTCGCCGGTGCTGCTGGGCTGGCTGGTGCTGCTGGGCTGGCTGGTGGTGCTGGGCTGGCCGGCGGCGAGAACGGTGCCCCGGTCCGGCGGGCCGCGACCGCCGAGTCGGCTGATCTGCTCGCTGATCTGGTCACGGAGGGCGTGCGGACACTGGTGTTCGTCCGTTCCCGCCGGGCTGCCGAGGTCGTCGCGGCCGCGGCGCGACGTGGGCTGGAGGAGGCCGCGCCGGAGCTGTCCGGGCGGGTCGCGGCGTACCGCGCCGGCTACCTCGCCGAGGAGCGTCGGGACCTGGAGAGCCGGCTGAGGACAGGTGAGCTGCTCGGCGTGGCCGCGACGTCGGCGCTGGAGCTCGGCGTCGACATCAGCGGGCTCGACGCGACCGTGATCGCCGGATTTCCCGGCACGCTCGCCTCCCTGTGGCAGCAGGCCGGTCGTGCGGGCCGGGCCGGGCAGGGCGCGCTCGCGGTGCTCGTCGCCCGAGACGACCCACTTGACACCTACCTCGTTCACCATCCCGAGGCGGTCTTCGGCCGGCCGGTCGAGGCCAGTGTGTTCGACCCCGACAACCCGTACGTCCTGATGCCTCATCTGGAGTGCGCGGCCAGCGAACTGCCGCTGACCGAGGAGGACCTGGCGCTGTTCGGGCCCGGAGCCCGCGGGGCCGTCGACGACCTCGTTCGCCGGGGACGCCTGCGCCGCCGGCCCACGGGCTGGTTCTGGACGCAGCGACACCGGCCGGATGTCGACATCAGAGGAACCGGTGGTCCTCCCGTGCGCATCGTCGAGGTCGGGACAGGCCGCCTGCTCGGCACCGTCGACGCGGGGACGTCGCATTCGACGGTGCACCAGGGAGCCGTGTACCTGCATCAGGGCGCCACCTTCCTCGTCACCGAGCTCGACCTCGACGACGCGGTCGCTTTCGTCGAGGCAGCTCAACCGGACTGGACGACGGTGGCGCGTGAGCACACCGATATCCGGGTGGTCGAGTCGACGCGGTCGGCGCGGTTCGCTGACGTTGAGATCCACCTCGGCACGGTCGAGGTCACGAATCAGGTGGTCGGATTCCAGCGCCGGCGCCTGGCCACCGGTGAGATCCTCGGGCAGGAACCGCTCGACCTGCCGCCGCGCCAGCTCCGCACCAGGGCCGTCTGGTACACCGTCACCGACGAACTGCTGGCCGCTGCCAACGTGGAACCCGCGGAGGTGCCGGGCGCGGTGCATGCCGCCGAGCACGCGGCGATCGGCCTGCTTCCGCTGTTCGCGACGTGTGACCGGTGGGA